>NZ_DVEH01000020.1 GCF_015295825.1 Thermosynechococcus sp. M98_K2018_005 | reverse complement strand
GATTCAACTTGAATTGGTATGAGTCGGCGGTGTTCGATAGTGCACTGGAGCTTTGATTGGCAGCCAGAGCTACGTGTGGCTTAGAATGTTAAGGTTTTTGCAGGATTCAACACTTCTGGCTTTTGAGTAGTTAAGTATTACTGTACTAGCCCAATAGCCAAGCCATCACCTGTTGACTGAGGCGAGCACCATTGAGGCGATCAATCTCACGAACACCGGTGGGGCTAGTCACATTCACTTCTGTTAAATAGCCACCAATGACATCAATCCCCACAAAGTAGAGACCATCGCGCCGTAGGGCAGGGGCTAAGGTTTGACAAATTTGGCGATCGCGCTCGGTAATTTCGGCAGCGGCTACCCGTCCCCCCGTGGCCATATTGCCCCGAAACTCATCCCCTGTGGGAATCCGGTTGACGGCACCAATGGGTTCACCATTGAGGAGAATGATTCGTTTATCGCCTTCCTTGGCCGCCGGTAGATACTCTTGCACCATCACGGGCAGTTGTCCGCGTTGGGTACTGATTTCAATCATTGAATTGAGGTTGCGATCGCCCGCCTGTAAAAAGAGAATGCCTTCCCCCGCTTTGCCCCCTAGGGGTTTGAGCACCGCCATGCCCTGCTGCTGCACAAATTCACGAATGCGCTGCTTGTCTCCAGTCACAATTGTCTTGGGAATCACACGGGTAAATTGCAGGGCATACATCTTTTCATTGGCATGGCGTAACCCTGCTGGCGAGTTGAGGACAAGGGTGGTTTGCGGATCGATTAAATCAAGACAGTATGTGGCATAGAGGTAAGCGGTATTCACAGGGGGATCTTTGCGCATCCACACCGCTCGAAAGGTATGGAGGGGTCGCCATTCCACTGCGCCCGCCTGAAACCAAGGTTGGGGAATCTGCCACTGGCCGGCCACTAGTTGCACAGGCGATAACTGGATCGGGGTAACCGCCGCCCATACCTGACCTTCTCGGATCAGCAGTTGGGAAATTTCTGTTACCCACACCTGTGCCCCTGCTGCTTGTGCTGCTTCCATCAAGGCCACACTGGTATCGTGGCCGGGGTCAAGGCTAGCGATCGGGTCAATGATAAAGGCGATATCCACAGCCATTGAGCTAAGCTGCCGCTTGCAGGAGCGTATCCAAGATGCCTTGCGCCTCTAGGGCATAGAGATCATCACAGCCGCCAATGTGCTCGTTGTTAATGAAAATTTGTGGGAGCGATCGCCGGCCATGGGCACGTTGCGCCATTGCAGCACGAGCCGCTTCATCGCCATCAATGACGTACTCGGTAAATTTCACCCCTTTGCGCGTCAGCAATTGCTTTGCCCGAATACAAAAAGGACAACGAGACCACGTATAGATTTCGACGTTGGCCACAGCTTTACCTCGTTACCAAAAAATTGGGTCTAAAGCCCCGCCCTGCTACGCGCGACCTAACGGTCTATAGGGCGGCTTTTTCGTCCATTCTATGATAAAAAATAAGCCCATGCTAATCAGAGAGCCTAAGTGCATCTGAAAGTCCAACGCCAACGTATAGACCGAGCAAAACTTGGTGCGGGGCGGCATCTGGCGATCTCATGGCGTGGGCAAAAGAAGATCAAACAGAGTCAAAAACAGTACCCAAGGGCATTGGGGAACTGCCTCGAAAGAGGGAGCGACTGGGAAGACAGTCGCCGCGGCGGCGGAGGGGAAACCTGAAATTGTAAGTCATGTCGCTGCATCAGGAACAAGAATTCTTTGCCGTTAGGCGGAGGAATATGTCACAAAAATTTACTTTGATTCCAGCCTAGCAAAAAGGGAGAAGAGACACACCCCCTCTCCCTGATGTCCTGTCCTACGACTCCCTACAAGTAATTGGGATCTTGGACATTGCGGATTTTGCAGGCCTCAGCGATCCCGTACTGGGGTCGAATAAAGCGATTCATCTGCGCCACAAAGAAGCGGCGGTTCGCCATTAAGTGCTCAGGATTCGGGTCATCCAAAGGATAGTAGAAGGCGGCACGGGTTGCTTGCAAAACGGCAGAGGTCACTGTGTACATAGAGTGCTGAAAGGCAATCCCCAACTGCACCAAAATATCATCCTCGCCGCGACAGTGCTGGTGGAAGTAATCCTTCAGGTATTGGGGGAGGAAGTGATACATATCTTGGTGGAGCAACGTGGGTGGAATCCCCGCCGTCCCGACAGGGAATTTATCGGCAAAGAGAATGCCGTAGTGGAAGTCCACCTGATCAGTGGGCACCTGATTGGCTTGGGCATTGTAGGACTTGGTTCCCCGGAAGGGGGCTGTGCGGTAAAAGACCGCTTCCACATAGGGGAAGGCCGCTTCATAAAGCCACATAAAGCCCTTTTCCTTGGGGACAAGGACATGCACCTCGTCATCAATATAGACATGGTGGTAAATCGGGCGACCGGCAACGGCAAAAATTCCATTGACCAAGAAGTTCATGGCATCCTTAACGCTGGTAATGCTGCCCTCGTCATAGCGATCGCTAATCTCGAAGAAGACGGGTGCCATCACTTCCCAAAATAGCCCCAGCACGTTCATGTACGTGGCTTGGCGAGCCTGCTCCAAGAAGAGGTCGGGAAAGAGCTTGTACAGCCCGAGCATCAGCGGGTTGCGTTTGAAGTAGGCGCGAATTGCCTTATCGGCGGCGGCTTTGTACTCCTCAGAGTCGAGGTAAATGTCTAGCTCACCCCCCATGCGGTGCCACATCATGGCTCGCGCCAAGTCTTCGGAAAACTCCATGTTGATGCGATCGTGCCAAAGGTGGTGCAGCAGGCGAGGCATCTTCCCAGTTTCCCCTTTCTCAATGAACGCCATCAGTTCAGGGTGGGCATGGGCGGGGCCGCGCCAAATCCGCAGATCCGCTGTATCGCCAGCGTAGTGGTTAGGCAGATCAAAGTATTCCTTAGTCGGGAAATACTTGAAAAAGGGGAAGGGATTAATAAAGACCCGCTCACCGAGGTAGAGCAAATCCCGCCAGTAAAAGTCCATCGGAATTGAATAGGCCTTGTACATACCGATGATCTTCATCAGGTTCACTGGCGTGTCGGGAATGAGGGCACCCCCCGCCTCGAGGCGGTAAATAATATCGGCTAAGGGGTGATCCAGCGGGGGCAGTTTTGCCGAACTGGGGCGCTCGATTGCTTGAACCATTGGGATACTCTCCTAACTATTGGGGTAAACTGGCCACAATTTCGGTTGCACTCGGTACCGCCGCAACAATCTGGGCACTGGTGGTTTCACTCCAGCGCACAAGCCACGTCGGCTGGACGCCCAAGAATAGGATCAACAGGGTCAGGACAATGGCGGGCATTTTTTCTGACCAAACCACCCGGGGGTAGTAGGCCGTCGCATTGTCAAGGCGACCAAAACAGGTGCGGTTAATCAAAATCACAAAGTAAACGGCTGTCAAACCAGTCCCGATGACCGCAATCAGGGTGGGAATTGGGAATGTGCCGTAGCTGCCTTGGAAGATGAGAAATTCAGCCACAAACCCCACCAGTCCAGGGATACCAGCACTGGCCATGCCGCCCAAGATCAAGAGGGCACTGGTCGTGGGTAGGCCGCGCAGGGGGTTGAGCAACCCATTGAGCACGTTCAGTTCACGGGTGCCCACTTTGGTTTCAATCACACCCACGAGATAGAACAGCAGCGCCAGAATCAAGCCGTGGCTGATCATTTGGGCGATCGCCCCCACCATGCTGAGGTGTGTATGGGCTGCCGCCGCTAGGAGGACATAGCTCATGTGGCCAATCGAACTGTAGGCCACCATCCGTTTAATATCCTTTTGGGCAATGGCTGCAAGGGCACCATAGGTAATCCCCACCGCCGCCACGATCGCCAAGAGACTAGAAAACTGTCCCCAAGCTTCTGGAAAATAGCCTAGGGCAAAACGCACCAAGCCATAGGTTCCCAGCTTCGCCAGTACCCCCCCAAGGAGAATTGCTGTCGGGGTTGAGGCTTCCACATAGGCATCGGGCAACCAACTGTGGAGGGGCACCAAGGGCATTTTGATCCCAAAGCCCAAGATCAACAGCAACAGCAGAATGCCTTGGGTCGTGGGTGCCAAGCCAGCCATTTGAATATCGGCATAGTCAAAGCTAGGAGCGTGGATCAGCCAACCCATGGCTAAAAAGGCAGCGAGGACAAGAATGCCAGAGACTGCAGTATAGATGAGGAACTTGATGGCGGCCTGTTCGCGGCGTTCCCCACCCCAGATCAAAATCAACAGGTAAAAGGGAACCAATTCAAGTTCGTAGAAAAGAACGAACAGGAGCAGGTTTTGGGCAGCCAGAGCACCGGTAACCCCTGCATTGGCAAGGAGAACAAGGGCATAAAAGAGGCGATGGGCACTTTTTTCACCCGTGAACACGACCACAAGGGTCAAGAACGTCCCCAAGACGATCAGCGGTAGGGACAACCCATCCACGCCAAGGGAATAGTTCAATCCCAAGGGCGACAGCCACGGCACGAACTCCGTAAATTGCAGTGCGGTCTGCTGCGTATCAAACTGCATCAGCATCGCGAGGGAGAGGGCAAAGGTGACACCGGCGCTAACCAAAGCAACCGAACGGAGCAATCGCTCCGCCAGCAGCGGCATCAGCAGCGCACCGATGACGGGCAAAACAATTAACAGCGTCAGCATAGGGCAAGAACCTCAAGGAATGGAGCACTAAGCCAGCAGTGGCCAACAAATGGCAATCACCAGAATGGCGACCCCCATCAAGATGGTGAGGAGATAGGCTTGGGATTGACCGGTTGTACTGTACTTCAGGCGATCGCCCCCTAGGAGCGTCACCACGCCAAAGGCATTACCAGTGCCATCCACAAACGTGCGATCAAACCAAGCGGTAATGCGGGAAATCATATCCACGGCTCCCACCACGGTGGCCCTGTAGAGCTTCGGCGTATAGAAATCGTAGGCCAGCAGATCCTGTACCGACGGTAGGGGAAACTGCACAGGTTTGGGAATTGCTTTGCCGAGATAAACCCATGTGGCTGCGCCCCAGCCCAAAAGCGCAGTAACTGTCAGTGCAACTGCGGTAGTCAAGGAAGGATGGGTCCAAATCACCCAATCAAAGCGCCACATGAGAATGGGTAAGTGCAGCACCAGGCCCAGATCAACGGTCATCGGCAAAATCATCGGCCAAAAGACCTCGGGCGATCGCGCCGTCATCGGTTTGACTTCACCGCCCCAAATCAGACAGAACGTGCGACCTAGGCTAAAGGCAGCAAATGTATTCACCAGCAGCAGCACAACCCCAACCCAAGGCAGTTGGGCAAAGGCCGTATCCAGTAATTCCGCCTGCGGCAAAAAGCCCGCCAAGGGAGGCAGTGCCAGTAGTCCTGCTGAACCAACCAAGAACGAAATACCAGAAATGGGGCGCCGTGACCACAGCCCACCCAGCAGGCGCAGATCTTGAGTAATGCTATTCCAGATGATGGCCCCAATACTCATCATCAACAGTGCCATTGCCACCCCATAGGCGAGGATAAAGACAAAAGCTAAGCCGGGCTCCTTGAGACCCACAGCAATAAACACCCAGCCCATATAGGCACTGACCAAATAGGACAGAGCACGCTTAATATCCACCTGGGCAATGGCAACCAGGGTTCCCCCCAAGGCAGTGACACTGCCAATCACCAGCAGAGCCGTCAGGGCCACAGGCGAAAGACTCAGGACGGGCGTTAACTTCACCAGTACCCATGCCCCCGTAGCCACAACAATGGCATTTCGGAGAATCGAAGCGGGAATTGGGCCTTCCATCGCTTCATCCAACCACAGGTGCAGCGGAAACTGGGCACATTTCCCCATTGGTCCTGCAATCAACGCCAGACAAATCAGCGTAATCAGCGTGGGGTTCACCTGAGCTGTGGCTGCCCAAGCCGCCAAATCATCGTAGTTCCAAGAGCCAGCGAGGGGATAAATCGCCAACACCCCCATCAGGAGCACCAAGTCTCCCACCCGCTTGGTGAGGAAGGCATCGCGGGCACCGGTCACCACTAAAGGCTGGTTAAACCAAAAACCAATGAGCAAATAGGTGGCAAGGGTAAGAATTTCCAGGACAACGTAGTTGAAGAAGAGGGAGTCAAGGAGCACAAGCGCCGCCATCCCGCCTTCAAAGAGGGCCAACAGGGCATAAAACCGTGCCCAGCCCCAATCCATCTCCATGTAGCCGATCGCAAAGACCTGAGCCATGAGGTTCAAGCCTGTGATCAGCATCAGGGCAGTGGTCGTCAAAATCGAAATTTCAACAGGAATGTCAAAGTGCAGACCCGCCACATCCAGCCACGTCCAGTGCAAATACTGGGGCGGCTGGTTGGCGATCGCCACCGTGGCCAACAGTGCATGAACAAAGGAGAAAAACGTGAGCAAGATATTCAAATAGCCCGCTGGACGAGGTCCCGTTTTCCGAGTAATCCCTGGTGACCAAATCAAGGACAGCACCATTCCCGCCAGCGAGTAGAAGGGAACGAGCCATACTGTGTCCGCAAATAATCGCAACATAAACCCCGCTTATGCCTATGGACAAGACTAATTAGATTTAATCTTATCTATGAACGGTACTGCCCTTCACAGGGTCAAGAATCAAGTTGCATCAATATCCCTTATTGCCTAGATAAAAGGCAACTATGAAGGATTGAGCATCCTTTAGGATGGGTATAAAAACTTAGGGGCTAATCTGAAAGGTCACCCGTGCGGTGTAGCCCACATAGCAAAAGTTACCCTCGCCCCAATCTTGTTCAGAATTTAGCTCGACACGCACCTGACTTTGGCGCGGATAGTTTTCGGGAATGGGAATGACCTGATCGTCGCCAGGGTTGAGGCGACCTAAACCAGAGCGAATATTGGTGACTGTGCCCCAGAGCGCCTTGCCATTGCCACCATAGAGTTCAATTTTTGCCCGAGTGCCCGGATGAATCAGCCGCAGCGATTGTTCATCCACAAAAACATCAATCCAACGGCGCTGACAGTCCAACAACTGTAAAATTTGATCCCCTTTACCGAGAAACATCCCCGGCCGCGCATCCACCCGCCAGACATAACCGGCAATGGGAGCAGCCACCTTCACCACCCTGCGCTGCGCCACCTCCCGCTGGGCTTGGGCAACTTGTCGTTGTTGAGCAGCGATTTCCCGTTGAATGCCTTTGACGATCGCCTGCTGTTCACCAATCTGAATTTGTAACTCTTGTAGCCGTAGGCGGGGGTCATAGTTACTGCGAGTATTGCGCAGTGTCAGCCCCAATTCAGCAGCACGAGCGTCGGCCTTCAGCGCCTCAACGGTGCGAGCCACAGAGTCCATTTCCCGTTGGCGAGCAGCCACTTGAGCTTGGCTTTGCTGCAATTCCGTTAGAGCCGCATCTGCTTGGGCTTGGGGCACCGCTCCCTGCTGCGCCAACTGACTAAAGCGCTGGTAGTTAATTTTTGCGAGTTGATAGCGTGCCTTGGCATCCGCAAGACTGGCCTGAGCCGCCGCGAGTTCTGCTTGGGCAGCAGCCACTTGGCGCTGGGTTTGTTCAACTTCCAGCACCTGTTGATTGCGTTGATCCCGTTGGGCAGAGGCGAGGAGTCCCTGCAACTGAGCTAGCTTTGCCTGAGCAGCTTCTAATTCTCCCCGCCGCCGTTCTAACCATTTTTCAACTTCTCGGGCGTTGCCTTGACTGACATAGTCATTTTCTATGAGGGCCAAGGGCGCATCCGTGGGTTCGATAAACTCCCCGACCCGTGCTTTGAGTTCCTCCAGCGTTCCTTCCTCTGGAGCACGCACATTCACAATCACGCCATTAATGACCGCATCACGACTGCGCACCGTTGTTAAATGGCGGTAGAGAAACAAGCCTGCAAAGGCAAGAATGCCACACCCGGCTGCGAACACGAACAAATTGGCAAGGAGCGATCGCCGTAGCTTCAGTTGCTGAGTCGGTGCAACCTGATTTTTAATCTCCGTCAAAGGGGAAACTTCGCTGAAATTGGACACAGAACCTGAAGCTGGCTTGTTCATAGAAAACTCACAACAAGTCAATTGAAGTAATAAAATCACCCAGCTATTTTGTATAATTGACGGGTGAAAGCTTTGTGCTAAAGACGCCTGATGTGTGCCTCACGATGGAACCTTAAAAAGTCTTGAATATCTTTTTACTAGTTTCATCTCAACACACTCAATAACCTTTTGGTATCCGTAAAACTACTGAAGCTAACATTTGCAAATTAAAAACATCCAATCTCGAATTGCTACAGGTTTTCAGACCCTCAGCCTGCCCCAAAAGTACGGATGAAATACGTATGATATAAAGTATCCGTGGCAGACCCCTATGACCCGCCTTCCAGACGTTGATAAACAAGCATGGCTGATTGTGCGCTCCCAAGGGACGGTGATTGGCAAGTATCACCTCGCAGGAAAAGCGTTCTGGAAAATTGGCCGAGCCAGGGACTGTGACATTATTATTCATGACCCCTACATTTCCCGACATCAAGCAACTATTGAACTACGGCCGCGCGGCAATGCGCTACTGTACCTCATCCGTGACAACAATAGTCGCAATGGCACATTGATTAACGGTACCCCCCTATTGGATGAGCGGGTATTACACCATGGGGACATTATCATGATGGGGGATACGGATCTCACGTTTCGCTATACGAGTCCGATGCCGTCAGTTACGCTAAATGTCTTGCAGCGCTCTTGAGAAACGATTTGTCACCCCTCGATGAATTTTTGTGGGCGATTTTAGGCCTCCTCCTCACCGTGGCCGGCACGTTCATGGAAGCCGCGATCGCCATCCCCAACCTCCTCAATGAGGAAGGGCAATTCGTTTTGCCCAGTTCATGGGCCGCCGTTCCCGTGTATGCGTTACCTGTGTCCTATCAGGTAGCGGCGGTTCTCTTGGTCGGGTGTATGGGGGGACGGCAAGCCGCAGCCCTCTCACAGGTGGCCTATTTGATTCTGGGGCTGAGTGGCTTTCAGGTTTTTTCCCAAGGGGGCGGTCTGGACTATTGGCGTGAACCGACATTCGGTTACCTCTTGGGTTTTGTGCCGGGGTCTTGGGTCTGTGGTTGGCTCGCCTTTCGCCCCCAAAAGCGGGTAACTTTAGAATGGCTTGCCTTGAGTGGCTTAGCGGGACTGGTGCTCATTCATGTCTGCGGTGCTCTCTACCTCAGTGGTATGGCTCTTGCAGGGCAGTTGAGTCAACCCTTGGTGGCGCTACTAGAGCAGTACTCGCTTTTTGCCTTGCCGGGGCAGTTGGTGATTCTCTGCTTGGTGGCAGCGATCGCGCGGGTGTTGCGCTTGATTTTGCTGTACTAAGGAACAAATTTGCCCTCAATTAAACCTTCGGCCTCTAGGGCGATCGCTCGCAGGCAGTCTAAAATCTGCGGATCAGGTGCTTGCCACAGTTGACGTTGAGCTGCTTCTAAGAGTCGCTCGGCCATATCCCGCAGTGCCCAAGGATTGTGCTGCGCCACAAAGGCTTGCATTTCCCCATTAAGTAAGTAGGTCTGAGCAACACCAGCAAAGACATAGTCGGGTACACAGCGAGCCGTAGCGGCATAGCCAAAGAGATAATCCACCGTGGCCGCCATTTCAAAAGCGCCCTTGTAGCCATGACGTTTGACGCCTGCGAGCCATTTGGGATTGACCACGCGGGAGCGATAGACCCGCAACAGTTCTTCTTGGAGGGTGCGAATTTTAGGTTGTTCTGGCCGCGAGTGATCGCCAAAGTAAACCGTGGGCTGCCGCCCCGATCGCGATCGCGCAGCAACGGTCAAGCCCCCCTGAAATTGGTAGTAATCATCGGAGTCCAGCAGATCATGCTCGCGGTTGTCTTGGTTTTGCAGCACCACTTGCAATTGACTGAGTCGCTGCTCTAGGGCTTCCGCTGCATTGTAGCTGTGGGATTCCCCCGTATAGGCATAGCTACTCCAGTGAATATAGGCGCGGGCAAGATCGTCATCCCCCTGCCAGTTTTGGGCTTCGATCAGTCCTTGGAGTCCCGCCCCATAGGCACCGGGTTTGGAACCAAAGATGCGAAAGCGCGATCGTTGTTGGGCTTGCTCTGGAGCAAGACCCTGCTGTTGCCAATAGGCCGTTTCTTTGGCCACTTGAGCCGCTAAGGGATTTTGATCGGGGGGTTCAGCCAACTGGCTTACCCGCTGCACAGCCTCATCAAACAGAGCAATTAAATTGGGAAAGGCATCGCGGAAAAAGCCAGAAATTCGCAGCATCACATCTACCCGCGGTCGTCCCAACAGCGACAGGGGAATCACCTCCAAATCCACCACCCGTCGTGAGGCGCCCTCCCACACAGGACGAACACCCAAAAGGGCAAGGGCTTGGGCAATATCGTCGCCTCCCGTGCGCATTGTGGCTGTGCCCCATACCGACAGGCCAAGGGTCCGCGGAAATTCTCCGTGCTCTTGACAGTAGCGTTCAATGAGTGCCGCCGCCGATCGCTCCGCCAACGCCCAAGCAGCCTCTGTGGGTAGCGCCCGCAGATCCACCGCATAGAAATTCCGTCCGGTGGGTAGGACATCGGGACGCCCCCGACTCGGGGCACCGGCAGGGCCACTGGGAACATAACCGCCATTGAGGCCATGGAGAAAGTGGTCAATTTCTTGGCGGGTCTGTTGCAGGGCAGGGTAGAGCACCGTACGAATCCAATCTAGTACCTGCTGAGTTGCCCTACCACAGGAGAGATCAGGGGTGCCCCGCAGCAAACTCTCCACCTGTTTTGTTGCCTCTTCCTCCAAAGCATTTTGCCACTCGCCCACGGAGCGATAGCCGGGGACAGGACTGGGAGCTGTTGGATCAGCCGTGAGGGGGTCTAAATCCACTCCTTGATCCATCGCCAGAGCGCGTGTGAGACCCCGATGCTGGGTACTGGGACTGCGGGCAATGGCAATGATTAGATCCCGCAACTGCTGGCCTTGCGGACATTGGCCAAGGATATGCAGGCCATCGCGGATTTGGGCATCCCGCAGATCACAGAGGTAGCCATCGGTGCGCGCTAGCCATGCGGTCCAGGTTTCCTCTGGATTGGGGGCGGCAACTTCTTGGTCGAGATCGAGTTCCTTGACGAGGGCTTCAATCTGCTGCTGCAGCACCCTCAAACGGGGGCGATCGAACTGCTCAGCGGCGTAGTATTCCTCAATGTAGTGGCTGAGGGTTTCTAGACCACCATACAGCTCAGCACGGGTGAGGGGGGGGGTCAGATGATCCAAAATCACCGCTTGGGCACGGCGTTTCGCTTGGGCGCCTTCACCGGGATCGTTGACAATAAAAGGGTAAAAGTGGGGAACAGGTCCGAGGGCAACTTCGGGAAAACAGGTGTCACTGAGGGCAATGCTTTTGCCGGGGAGCCATTCCAGATTGCCGTGCTTGCCGACATGGACAATGGCATCTGCTCCAAACACATAGCGCAGCCAAAAGTAAAAGGCTAGATATTCTGGGGTGGGTTCTAAATCGGGGGCATGGTAATTCAAACTGGGGTCACGATCGTAGCCCCGACTGGGCTGAACGCCAACAAAGATGTTGCCCCAACAGTTGCCAGCAATGGGTAAATCGGCGGTGGGAGAGGGCCAGCGTTGGTTAATGGCCGCCTGTACCGCCCTTGGCAGATTCTGAAAATAGTGCTGGTAGGTGTCAATGGAGAGGGTATAGCGGGGCAGCCGCCAGTGATTGCCTTCGGGGTCGTTGGTGCGGTAGCGGCTGAGGTGTTGGATCAGGGCATCGCCATCCTTGGGTAGGGGGTCAGTACCCAAATCATAGCCAGCCGTCTGAAGTGCCTTGAGGAGTTCCACTGTACTGTTGGGGGTGTCGAGACCCACGCCATTGGCAAGGCGACCATCACGGCAGGGATAGTTGGCCAAAATCAGGGCAATACGGCGTTCAGCAGGGGCTTTGCGGCGCAGTTTCAGCCAGTTGGCTGCCAGATCACTGACCCAGTCTAGGCGATCGCCCGCCGGGGCATAGGTGGTCACGGCTGTCTCCACCTCTGGTTGAATTTGCGAGACAGCCTTAAAAGACACAGCACGGCTAATGATGCGGCCATCCACCTCCGGCAAGACCACGTGCATCGCAAGGTCGCGGGGCGTCAGTCCTTGGGGATGGTGTTGCCAAGTTTCGTAGGTGCTGCTGCTGAGAATGACCTGTAGTACTGGGACATCCAACCGCTGCCAAAGATGAACCTCGTTGGGCTTGGCGACCGCAAACCCCGTTGTATTGAGAATCAGTTCCACCTTGCCCTGCCATGCCGCCAGCAGTTCCTGTTGAATGTCTGCATCTTGGAGCGAAGAGACAAACATGGGGACAGGCGCCAATTGCCGCTGCATCAAGGCCTGAGCAAGGGCATCAATTACAGCGGTGTTGCCCGCCAAGTAATGGGCACGGTAAAAGAGAATCCCCACCTGCGGCCAGTCGCTGGCTATCTGGGCCGAAATGGGATAGGTGCCCCAGCGGGGAATCCTTTGGGGGGGTGGGGGGGGCTGCCCCCAACGGCAACCGTAGTGGCCAATGAACTCTAGGGCACGCCGAATATTTTCCTGTCCTCCCTCGCGGAAGTATTGCCAGAGACGATCAACTTGTGCCAGCGGCCAACTGGAGAGGCTCATCAGTTCTAGATCGGGGCGATCATCCCCCGGTAGCAAGATCAACTGCCCACCGCGATCGCTCACCATTTGCTGCGCCACCTCTAGGCCATAGCTCCAATAGCCCCGTCCCCCCAAAAGGCGAATCACGACAACGTCGGCCTCGGCCAAGACGCGATCGCCATAGTCATCAATGGCTGCTGCTGCTTGTAAATGAAGTAAGTTTGCGAGGCGCAAAGGGGGAAATTCCTTGGGCAGTTGGCGGTAGGCGTGCGCCAGCAGGGCAATATCCGTATCCGCTGCCGCTAATATAACAATGGGAGCACTGCTTTGCTGTAGAAATGCAACATCGCTGTTGTCGGTGGCCACAGTCAAATTATTCAATGTAAGAATTCGATGCATACCTTGACAAGAATCATTAAAGAAACTGGTGGGTTTTCCCCCTTATCTCCCTTGAGCCGCTACAACGGAAATTAATGGGAAAAGCTTCTCGCGATCGCGATCCGCATGGCGATGCCACGTTCTGCGATGACCCGATCAAGGATTGAACTTAAAAAACTATGCGCCAGCCCGTCTTTGATCGAATTTTACCAGCATTTTTCTACGAGCGAATCGCCACAGTCCTGCTCGCAGAAGCTAGTCATCGTGGGGCAACTGTCCTCACCCGTGAAGATGTTATCGCGTCTGCCGACGCCCCTTTTCTTGTCGTCGTGGCAGAGACCTTTGCACTGCTGTTGCAGGCAGAACCTGTACCGCAGATGAGTGCCTACCGAGTAGAAATTCTTACTGAGCCTGTGGCGATCGCCCGCTTCTTGCGCAAAATCCGTAGCCAAGTTCCTGTGAGCCGCCGCCCCCTGATTCGCGCTGTCTTGCAGCAACTGACCCCCCTAAGTGCCAAGGAACAGATGTTGCCCGCTGATCTGGCGATCGCCCTCATGGCTACTCTCAGTGAAGAAACCACTGCCCAGTGCCAAAGTTGCCAACCCCTAGTGACGGCTGCCCTCAACGAACGCCAAGCCCAAGAACGGCTGCTGCATCAGGTGACAACCCAAATTCGCCAGAGCCTTGAGCTGCCTGAACTCTTGAAAACAGCCGTGGATCGGATTCGCGAGTTTCTGGATGTGGATCGGTTGCTGGTGGGGCAATTCGGTGAGACCCAAGGGAAACTGCACGGGCAAATTACCTATGAATCCTGCCGCGATGGGGGCATTCCATCTGTCCTAGGGCTATGGGATGAATGTTGGCAGTGGTCAGCCCTACCCAGCAGTAGCTATCAGCGCCTGAGCCATGGTGAGGCCATTGTGGTCAATGACATACAGCAGTTCTATGCTGAGGTGCCCTGTCTTCAGTCCTTTGCTGCCCGCTGGCAGATCAAGGCATGGTTGATTGTGCCCATTCTTGTGCAAGAAAAACTTTGGGGAGTCCTCATTGCCCACCAGTGCGATCGCCCCCGCCAGTGGCACCCCCAAGAAATTGAGTTTCTCACCCACCTCAGTCAACACCTGAGCATTGCCATTTACCAAGCGCAGCTCTACAGCGAACTGCAACAGCAAAAGGTCACCCTTGAACAGCGGGTTAATGAACGCACCCAAGCGCTGCGGGAAGCTTTAAGTGCCATGGAAGCCGCCCACCGCATTAAAAATGACTTTTTGGCGACCATGAGTCATGAACTGCGCACGCCTCTGACTTGTGTGATTGGGGTTTCTGCCACCCTATTGCGCTGGCCTCTAGGTCCTCTGACGGCAAAACAGCGGGAGTACCTGGAAATTATCCATGAGAGTGGCACCCACCTGCTGGAGTTGATCAACAACATTCTTGATCTTTCGCAGGCGGAATTGGGGCGATCGCACCTGCATCCTAGCGCCTTTTCGATTCGGCAACTGTGTACGGATTGCATTGAAGTCGTCAAACCCCAAGCCCATCGCCATCAAGTGAACCTGCACCACCAACTGATGATTCCCCCTAGTCGCGATCGCTTTTGGGGAGACTATCGCCGCATCCAGCAAATTCTCATTAACCTGCTCAGCAATGCCATTAAGTTCACCCCTGCCATGGGGGAAGTGATTCTGCGGGCATGGTGGAAAGAGGATGAACTGATTTTCCAAGTGCAGGACAATGGCATTGGTATCCCTGCGCACCTGCAACCCTTGCTTTTTCAAAAGTTTCAGCAGTTGGATAGCTCCTTTGGCCGTGCCTATACCGGGGCAGGTTTGGGGTTAGCCCTCACCAAGCAGTGGGTGGATCTGCACCATGGCTGGATTGAGGTGGACTCCACCGAAGGCAAAGGCAGTACGTTTACGGTGGGGCTGCCGGCAATCCCTTCAGACCCTCTGCCAGAACCCCCGAAACTCAAGCTAGATGTCCCGCCTCTGTCAACAACGGATGTACTGGTCGAACCTGAGGGGCGAATTGTGCTTGTGAGTGAGGATGAGGCCACTGCCACACTGATCTGTTCTATTTTGACCACCGCAGGCTATCAAGTGATTTGGCTCGTTGATGGTGAAGTGGAACGGTTGCTGGCACTGACTCCCATTGC
Source organism: Thermosynechococcus sp. M98_K2018_005 (assembly GCF_015295825.1). Lineage (GTDB taxonomy): Bacteria > Cyanobacteriota > Cyanobacteriia > Thermosynechococcales > Thermosynechococcaceae > Thermosynechococcus. Next base: position 30,120 of record NZ_DVEH01000020.1, on the reverse strand, counting down.
CGTTCTTTTGGCGGAACCCTTTAGCTATGGGGATGTGCAGGAGCTAGTGAATCAGTTGCGACAACGCTGCACCCCTGAGCAACTCAAGATTTTCATTTTGGGGTCAAAGGGCAATGACCCACGGGTCGATCGCTACATTCCCTTGCCGATTAATCCAGAAAGTTTTCTGCAACAGGTGACAATGGGGCTAACCTCCCTTGCCATTTCTGCCCAGTAGGGAAAAGGCCTGATCCACCTGACGGTAAAGTTCCTCAAGAGAACCAGTATTCCAGAGCACCATGTCTGCCCGCCGAATTTTTTCCTCTAGGGGCAGTTGACTAGCTAGGCGTTGGGCGGCTGCATGTCCAGAGAGGCGATCGCGCTGCTCAAGGCGGGCTAATTGTTGCTCAGGTGTCGTGGCCACCACCCAAATGTGATCCACAAGGCCTTCAAGATGCGCTTCAAACAGCAGGGGAATGACCAAGGCCATTAGAGCCTGATCGCAGGCGCGAATCGCTCGTTCCATCGCGGCAATCACCCAAGGGTGAATTTGCGCCTCTAGCCATTGGCGCTCCTGCGGCTGAGCAAAGACAATTTCCCCTAAACGGGGGCGATTGAGGGTACCATCACTACGGCGAATCTTATCCCCATAGCGATCGACAATGGCTTGATAAATGGGTGTCCCGACGGCAACCGCCTGCCGCGCTAATACATCGGCATCGACAATGGGCACACCATAGCGCTGCTGCAAATAGGCAGCCACCACAGATTTACCGCAGGCAATCCCCCCGGTGATCCCGAGGCGAAGGGGTCTAGACACCCCCTTGGAGCTGCACCGCTGGCTGACTCAGCCGCACCCGTGCCCCAATATCCGCTGGCACAGTAGGGAGCATTTGCTGATAGGTCACTGTCTGGCCGGGACCTACCGTTGCCGGTTCTGGCGTCGCCGCACCCGTTTGCAGAATTTGGCCATTAGGTCCCACAACTTCATAGTTAATGGACTGGATGGTTACCGGTTGGCGGTTATTGTTCGTCACGGTGCCTGTCACCACTGAAGACCCCGGTAACTTCAGGACAGGCTGAAGCTGCGGCTGCCCCACGCGGATATTGCGTAGGAGCTGTTGTTCCAGCACTTTGGGATCGACTTCTTGGGGCGTCTCTGACGTTGTCGGCGTAGAAGCGGCTGCCGTTGCTCCAGAAAGGTTGAGCAAATGATTCCAGTAGCGTTGATTACGGCCCCAGTCATTGGGAGAGTTGCCAATAATCACAATGTCACCCGCCGCCCGTTGTGCCAAGGCAGGCAGGGGGGCGATCGCTCCAAGGAGCACAATACTGGTTAGCCAAAGGGGGAATGGCGATCGAGTTATCTTTAGCATGACGCACGCTCCTGTGAATGCGGCCTATTTTCTATCCTAATGCAACTTGATGGGGGGTTTGGGGTCAACCAACCGCCCTCAATATCGGCACAGGAGCCTCTAGCGCAACAGCGGCATATGGACAATTTGTGGATCAATGCCGGCACTCTTGAGCACATCCTGCCACTGCTGTTTGATTGCAGCGTTATTGGGGTTGCTCTGCTGCAACTCCACAAGGGTTGCCAAGGTATCGTTCCAGAGTTGACTGGTGACCAAAAGGGGCAGGCGATCGGCCGGAGGCATGGTGGTAATCACTTGGGCAAGGTTGCTGTCTAGTTCAGCTCGCTCAATCCAGCCCGTCACAAAGGGATTGGCATCTGGTTCATTGGGCTTACAGGTCAGGGAGAAGATCCACTGGTATTTTTGCCCCGGTTGTAGCTTCGCCTTACTGGCATCCACCGTCACAGGTAAAATGCCGGCTTTACCATTGAGGGGCACTTGTTGGCTGAGGAGCAGATCGCCAGCTTCGGAGAGCAGCAGCAGTTCCGCCGATTTGGCGGTGCTTTGGGGAACAAAGAAAAAGAGACTGGGATTGGCCGCAGCCGTCATACCCAAGTTGTTATCGGGAACAAGGGCAACAATTTTGGTGAGAGAGCCTTGGGTACATTCACCAAAGCGGGTGGCGCCTGCGATCCGTTGCCCTGGCATGCCGCGATTTGTGGGTACAAAGGTCAGACGGTTACTCGATTGGGCAGCGTAGCGATCGCGAGCAACATAGGCCTCGACATTACTAATTGCCGTGAGGGCATAGCGGTTACCAGGACGCAAACTAAGGGCACGGCGGAAATTCACCAAGGCGGATTGATAGTCGCGTTTGGCGGTGAGTTGATACCCCCGCTGCATGTAGCGATCGAACTCACTGGCTTCGCTAGGGGAATTTTGGCCAACAGCAGGTAACGATGGCAAAATGACTGGCAGGGCACCCATCCCCATTGCCAAGGTACCGACAAGTAGCCACGGAAGGCCAAAACGGTGGGCAGACATAGCACTTACCTACTGAACACGCTAACTATCTTTAAGGTACTATCGGAAAGAGTGCCCGATTGTGATCAGGCTTGCACATCCCCTGTGATTTTTGTAAAAGAGCAGCAAACTAACGATCAGTTCTCCCTTGCGCCAATCACGCTTCCTTTGGTGGAGATGTTCTCAGCGATTCAAGGGGAAGGCGCCAATGTGGGGTGTCGGCAAATTTTTATTCGTTTGGCGGGCTGTGATCTCCGCTGCACCTATTGTGACAGTGCCCACACATGGTTTGTTCCCGCCCATGCCCTAATTGAAGAGCAGGCCGGCGATCGCCACTTTCAAACCGTTCCCAATCCCGTCACTGCTGCCCATATTCTCGAAGCTGTACAGCAGCTCAATACTCCCCCCATCCACGACAGTATTAGCCTCACCGGCGGCGAACCGCTGCTCCATGCTGCAACACTGGCATCATTTTTGCCCCTCCTCAAGGCCCATAGCTCCCTGCCCCTCTACCTTGAAACTGGCGGACATCATCCAGAAGCGCTGGCGCGAATTCTTCCCTACCTTGATAGTGTCGGCATGGACATTAAACTTCCCAGCGTCAGTGGTGAGTGCCATTGGTCAGCCCATGAAGCCTTTTTGCGCCTGTGCGATCGCGCCCCTGTCGAGGTCTTTTGCAAAGTGATTATCTCCCAAACGACCGACCCTGCCGATCTTGATCGTCTCAGTGCCCTTGTGGCCAGCGTGAATCCCCACATTCCCGTCTTTCTCCAACCTGTAACGCCCGTAGGTACCGGTCGTTGTACCCCTCCACCCACCCCAGCACAAGTGCTCACATGGCAAGGGCAACTCAAGGCACGGCTGACCCATGTGCGCGTCATTCCCCAAACCCATAAATTTCTCAGCCAGCGCTAGGCTTATTTCTTAATCAAGACATAGGCACGGACGTAATTGGGTATGCGACGGGCAGCCGCTTGATAGCTGGCACGGTCAGGAAAAATGCCCGCTAGAAAGTCCAACTGATAGAGATTGGGCATAAAGGCTCCCCCCGTATCAGCAATCACGCCGAGGCGCAGTTTAGGCTGACCGCCCTGGGTATCTTCAACCACAATGACTCGCCCAAGACCGATATTCCAGACATCCCCCGCAAAGGTCACCTCAGGTTGGGTATTGATTTTGTTTTCGATGGTGCTGCCATAGCCCTTAAGGAAAGGGACTTGACGAAAATACCAGTAGCGTCGCTGCTCGTAGGGATCAACCCCCTTGACGAAGGGAATATCATTATTGCGATCCACATTGAAAAAGGCTTCAGTGCCATCGGTAAATTGCACCAGAATCGTCCCCTGCATCAGGGCATCCTCAAGTCCTCTCCTCGTCAAGTAGGCCAAGGGTTTCACCCGTCCATAGAGGGAGCCACCCGGTTCAAAAATCCCTTCCAGTACCTGTTGCTTTGTCAGTTGCTTATAGAATAAGTCCTCAGGTTGATCGGGAACACGGGGCGGCAGAGCATAAAGCGCTGTATTGTATGTCTTTGTGCGGGTGCGTGATCCGCGATGGGTAAATACCGCGTAGTTGGTGAGGCGCAATTCCTCAGTTTGATTCGGATTGCGGGGATTGTGGGGCAGCCATTGAAGGACGCGAAAGTGCTGATTAATAAATGCGGGATCTTGCAAACGAATCGGGCGCTTGCGGCTAATATCCTCCGTGAGCGTCGCAATCATGAAATCTAGGGTGTCGAGGACTTGGGGCAGCGTCACCCCCTGAATCGCCAGAATTCCCTCCCGCTGAGTAATGGGGTCTGTGTCACTAAAGTCTTGAAAATACTGGCGAGTGCTACGCAACACTTGCAGCAGCTTCAGCGGGGCGGTGCTAATGCGGTGCGAGGGCAAGGGGCGATCGCGAAACAGGTTCCGCCCATCCACTTGAAACTGGGGCTGGCCAAACTCATCCAGCGCAGTGTACAGGGGAGATACAGCGACGGGGGACGGCGTAACCGTTGCAGCTACTGCTACTGGCGCTGACGGCACCGTTGCCGCTTGACAGCCCGCTGCCAAGAACATCATACTCAGACGACTTACCGCACTCAGCCAATAAAACCGCATAGGTACACATCGAACATGTTTAGCCTGCACTCCCTAATCCTCGCATAGCAGGTGGGGGTTAAGGCGCGGCAATGTAGGGAAGCGGAGTGGCCAATCGACTCATCATCCTAGCCTGATGTGGAAAACTACACAAGGGATTCTGCTCTCACACCTATCGAAAGTGTTGTCATCTCAACGACATTTGAGGAATTGACCAGTGGATCACTTGGGAATAGGGAAGTGACTCTGTGAGCAGGTAGCCTTGAATGGCCTTACAGCCAAGGTGGTGGAGGAGTTGCCCCCAAGTTTCTACGCCTTCGGCGACGGTGGGAATCTCTAAACCGTTGGCTAACTCAATAATGGCTTTGACAATCGCTTGGTCTTGGCGATCGCTTGCAATGTCAGTGATAAACGAGCGATAATTTTTAGCCCAGTAATCGGGAATTGTTTCAGATAGCTCAATGAGGCGTAACCTGTGCCAAAATCATCCAGCGTAATCCCCACCCCAAGGGTATGCAACTCTAGAAGAATTAACTGGGTTCGTTGGACGTGAGGGATAGCCGCGATAATGTTCTTCGACAAGATTCATGTGCAAAAATTGCCGTGCCCAGAGGTTTACCGCTACTCCTACCCCAGCTAATCCCTGTTGTTGCCATGTATGGCAGTCGCGACAGGCCTGTTGGAGAACCCAGCGGCCAATGGCAACGATCAGACCATTTTCTTCAGCAATATCAATAAAGTGTTTGGGATAGAGCAAGATGGTGCCAACGCAGTAATGCTTCAATTGGTGTAGAACTGATACGTGTTGCGGCCTGTTTCCTTAGCGCGATACAGGGCGATGTCAGCATTGCGCAGCAAAACATCGGCAGATTGACCGTGATCGGGATAGACGGCAATGCCAATACTGGTCGTAATGTGAAGATGGTGGCCATCGAGCATGAACTCGGGCTTGAGGGCGCAGAGAATGCGTTCAGCCACAATGGCCAAATCATTGGGGTGGTGTACCATGGGCAAGATCACAGTGAATTCGTCACCGCCCCAACGCGCTACGGTATCGGTTTCCCGCAGACAGTGGACGAGGCGTTTTGCTACCTGCTGCAATAGCTGATCCCCAACGGCATGGCCAAGGGTGTCGTTAATGATTTTGAAGCGATCGAGATCTAAAAACATCACGCCTACCCGCTGTTGTTGTCGGCGAGCTTCAGCCAGAGCCATGGGGAGGCGATCGTCAAACAGGGCACGATTGGGCAGCCCCGTGAGCAGGTCATGGAAGGCTTGGTAATGGATCGTACTTTCTGAGAGCTTGCGATCGGTAATGTCCACAACGGTGCCTTCAAAGTAGGCGAGTCGCCCTTTATCGTCATAGACCGCCCGAGCATTTTCGGAAATCCAAATGATTTGGCCATCTTTGCGATAGACCTGCGATTCAAAGTCGGTAACAGTACCAGTGGCGGTGACGGCTTGGATAAACTCTTCGCGGCGACGAGGATTGACATAGAGCTGACCAGCAATGTCAGTGATGTGGGCTTGTAGCTCCGCTGGGGAGTCATAACCGTAGATGCGGGCAAGGGCGGGGTTGATCTTGAGGTAATGACCATTGGGACTGGATTGAAAGATGCCCTCTGTGGCGTTTTCAAAAATACTGCGGTACTGGCTCTCGGCAAGGCGGAGCGATCGCTCGCTCTCTTGGCGCTCCAGCACATTGGTGAACACCTGCCCCATCACCTGTAGCAGGGGTAGAAAGTTCTCTAGGTGGGGTTGGGGCTGACGCACAAAGTCAATGCCCAAAAAGCCAATCAATTGTGAACCGTGTTTGAGGGCAACTGCCAATAGCGATTGAATTTTTTGTGCCTCTATCCCTTGGCGATCGGGGGCATCGGTCGGTAACGCTTGCATGGTCGGCCATAGTACCCAGCCTTGGGTTTTAAGCGCCTCGAAAAAGAGGGGAAATTCCCTTTCGGGCACCCCCTGCAAATTTTCCTGTTGTGGCTCGATCCCCGGTAGACACCATTCATAGGTGTTGGAAAATGTGGTGCCCTCGCTATCATCAGGCTGAAAGAGATAAACGCGGTCGGCCTCCGTCATTTCCCCTAAGAGACCCAGCACCTTGTGGATGGCTTGGGGAATCTGCGTTAGGGGCAGATTGATAAACTCACTGGCGACAGTACTAATCAGGCGTTCATAGCGCAGTTGCTGATCCAGTTGAGCTTGACGCTCTTGTTGTGCGCGTTCAGCGCGGATCCGCTCTAGTTCAGCAGTCACCCGCACGGCAAAGATCTTCAGCAGACTTTCAATGACGGCAATCCGTTCAAGGGGCTGCGGATGCATAAGGGCAAGAATGCCGAGAGTTTCCCCTTTTGCATTGCGCAGGGGCACGCCAATATAGGATTCAATCTGCAAGTCTCTGAGCATTTCATCCTTGGGAAACAGACGTGCCACACCGTGGTTGTAAAAACAGGTATCGGCTGTTAGAACTGACGCGCAGGGGGTATCGTCAAGGTTATAACTTAAGGGGGGTTGGAGTTCACCACGATAACTCAGGGCAAGCGTCGTCACCCAATTCTGCTGGGGGCCAGTCAGTTCACCAATCAAGACATAATCAATGCCTAATCGCTGACTCAGATAAAGCACTAAACCGCGGCAAAAGTCGTTGCCCAAGCTTTCATTGAGGTGAATTATCGGCTGATCGAGGGCATCGTGCAATTCCTTCCACGCGGTAATGTCGGTAATCACCCCATCAATGGCAATCACTTGGCCTTGGACATTCAGAACGGGAATGCCCTGTTCGCGTACCCAGCGGGGGTGACCGTCGCGGTGCAGAATGCGGTATTCGATGTCGTAGGGGCTGGCATGGGCGATCGCCTGCTGTAGGGTCTCATTGACAAGGGGCAAGTCTTGAGGATGGGTGATTTGATTCCAACCTTGGTCACCACGGCTATAAAATTCCCTAGGGGTATAGCCCGTCACGCCATAACAGCCCTGACTCAGGTACGTCAACCGCCACGGTGGTGTACTCTCACAGGAAAAGATAAACCCCAAGAGTTGATCCACTAATTGGGTCAAGCGCTGCGGATTTTCAGCGAGGGGGCTATGGCTTGGTTCATGCTGGAGAAAGGCAACAATGAACCCTGCTGTTGATGTTGGCTCCCTGAGGGGAACCATGGTGAAGCAGAGTCCCCGATGGCAACCTTGCAGGGGCATTTGCTGCTGCCAACACTGATCAAAGAATGTTAGTAATGCTCTATCCTAAAACAGTGAAGCCACGGAGAAGTGATTCCCCAAAAGCTGCTGGCCAATGCTGTTGGCGCTAATGACTTGATATTGAGGTGGGCGGGTGGCAGAAACACCAATCAGCAGTAGCCCTTGGGCACTATAAGTAAAGAGCGTCTCCAACAGGCGATCGCCCATGGAAAGGGAGGAAGCGGCCAGTGTCTGGTCTTGCAGAGGAGAGGGCTGAACCACGGCCAATGTTTCTAAATTTTATTTCTTAGTGCATCTACTCTAAACGATTCTGACCAAGATGAACTGCTAAATCGAAAACACTTTGTTCCACAATAAAACAATGCCACCTGTGGCTGTGAGGGTGATCAGGTAGAGAGAACGACTGAGCCGCAGAGCCCCAATAATCGTCCTTTGGTCAATGGGGTGCAGCGGTTCTCCTAAAAAGGGTTTTACTTTCACCGTGCCGCGATAGGTATTCGTACCCCCCAGTCGTACCCCGAAAGTGGCGGCATAGGCACACTCGCTCCAACCGGAATTGGGACTCGGATCCTTGGGGGCATCGCGGCAACACCACTGCCACACTCGCTGCCACTGCCCGGAGCAGAGGGCAACCAGAAAGACGAGCAACCGACAGGGCAACCATGTGAGCACATCATCGGTTTTGGCAGCAAACCATCCCCAGTGGGTGTAGGGTGGCTCGCGGTAGCCAATCATTGAGTCCAAGGTGCTGGCAGCTTTGTAGGCCATGACGAGGGGCAAAGGGGTCAGTTGCGGAACGATAAGGGTGGCGATCGCTCCATAAAAAAGCGGTGCCATCATGCCATCAGTGGTATTTTCACTCACTGTTTCCAGAACCGCCCGCAGAATCTCAGGCGACTCTAGGTGGGCAGTCTCGCGACCCACATACTTGGCTAAGGACTGGCGTGCTTCCTCAAGATTGCCAGCCACCAAAGGTGCCAATACCTCTGCCGCTGCATCCCGCAGACTACGACCTGCAAAGCCACTGGCCGTGCCCACGACTGCAATCCCCCAACCGAGGAGGGGCGAAATCGCCATCCCCAGTGCCACTACCCCCCAACTGATGAGGGCAGAACCTAGGATTAAGCTCAGTGTCAGCAGCGCTCCCCCCAACCGCTGTCCCCAAACTGGCCAGCCTTGGCCATAGTTGAACCTGTTGCTGAGGGATTGGATATAGGCTCCCATCCAGCGCACGGGATGCGGCCAGCCCCAAGGATCCCCAAGACCAAAGTCAAGGAGGGCAGCAGCCAGAAGGATCGTGTAGGCAATGAGGGGGCAAGACACAGGCAACGATCAACGGGGGCGATCGCTCATTTTAGAACCTTAGCGCCACCCCGCCCGATCCATAATCTGCAGAGCCTCGGCATTGTTGCGGCCAAAAACTGCTGCATTGACATTTTGCCCTCGGAACTTGCCAAACTGCTGCACAATCGGATGCAAGGGTACTCCGGAGCGCACTGGATATTCAAAGTTGGCCATTGCAAACATTTCCTGCGCCTTGGGACTCACCAGATACTCCAAAAAGCGAATTGCCGCCTGACGATTGGGGGCACCCGCCACTACACCGCCGCCACAGATATTCACGTGGGCACCGCGATCGCGCTGATTGGGGAAAAATAAACCCACCTTCTCAGCAACTGCACGATCTTCTGCTTTATCTGAGGCAATCAACCGTGCTAGATAGTAGTGATTTGCAATTGCAATGCTGCCAACCCCCGCTGCGCAGGCACGAATTTGGGCGGTATCATTTCCCTCCGGCGGGCGGGCAAAGTTCTGCACCAGGCCCCGTGCCCAGTCTTCCGTTTTCCTGGCACCGTGAATGGCCAATAATGAGCCCGTCAGAGATTGACTATAGACATTGCTGGAACTGCGAGTAAGAATCTGCCGCCGCCACTTGGGATTAGCCAGATCCTCGTAGGTGGAGAGTTGGTTGGGATTCACCTTGGATCTATCGTAAATCAGGACACGCACCCGCCGCGAGAGACCAAACCAGTGTCCTTCAGGCTCCCGTAGGTTTGCTGGCACAACGCTATTGAGTACCCTTGACTGAATCGGCTGCAAAATACCGGCTTGCTGTGCTCGCCACAAGCGACCGGCATCCACCGTAATGAGTACATCAGCGGGAGTGCGACTGCCTTCACTGCGAATCCGTTCAATCAGGGCATCGGCTTCAGCTTCAATAATGTTGACACGAATCCCCGTCTGCTGCGTAAAACCGTTGTAGAGGGCCTTGTCAGTGTCGTAGTGCCGTGCCGAATAGACATTGATCACACCCCCAGCCTGTCGCTGTTGGGCATTGCTGGATTCAGAGCGTTGATTCCAGAGGTGGTGGGCAACATAAGCCGTCGCTCCCGCGCCCATGCCAAGCAATACACGGCGACCTACTTTCTGCATAGTTGAGAATCTCTCCTAAATTCAAGCTAAAAGGTATTCTAAAACTACCCGTGCGCTTTTGCAATTTCTTCGCAATAAGTTTAGCCCTTGCCGTACCACCACTGGCGATCGCTAGGGGTTAGGTCCACCCCATAGAGCGTAATCACCATCATTGCCCCCGTTTCAATGTGGCGTACCCAATAGCTGGGATGTCGTTTTGTGGCACTATCGAGGACGAGCCGCCGGCCAATGCGTCGCCAACTGGGTTCTTTGCTGCGCCAAGCGATGCGACAACAGGGCCAAGGCAACTGCTCGCGGTCAAAAAGGCGACAACAGGCACCGACCACTTCATAGCTAAAGGAATAGCCGGGACTGTAGAACTGAGTCCCACTCGCTAAGACAGGTGGTTGTTCTATTGCTGAAGATGAGCCAATCAAGGAGAAGTGCTAGCATACAGGCCAGCTTTCCAGTGTATCAGGAATTCCCCCTAGGGTTCTTGGGCGGCAATCAAAAGGGCACAGCAGCTAAAGCCAATGACCAGTGGCAACAAAGACTGAAGCCAGCCACTCAAGCTCGTGGTGACTAGGGCGATCGCCAGCGCTAACATCTGTAGGCGTCGTTGCTGCGGCGAGAAGGCAAGCGGCAGTTCAATGAATTGCAGCCCCTCAGTGGGCAAGGGTAGGGGCATCACTCCCCCCGGCGGAAACGCCCAATACTGGTACTGCTCAATAAAGAGATCTGTCCAGCCGTGTTCTTGGCACCAGGCCACTGCGGACTGATAGGAGTATTTGAGTAACTGCAACGAAGGATGACGATCCATAGGGGCACTGGTAAGGGCAAGACAATCAACATCTCTATTGAGAACATAACAGAACTGGGAAATCGGTTTGGAACGCTTGTAGTAACTCTTAATCCTTTTGCTTGGGAGAAAATTAAGATTCTCGAAAAAGGTTAGTAGATATACTGAAGGATAGATAGAGTTGTGTCAGAAAGCACGACGGTTCCTACACGACCGTTCGTTGCAGGCCGTTGATGTAAAGAAGTGTTTATTTGTGTTTTGCAGTGAGGGGTACTGTTCAGCCATCAATTCATTGTTTTCAACAATCATTAAAATTTCCTCAAACCCTTATGAAATCTTGCTTTGTCATGAGTTCAACCCAATCATGAAATCCTTTAAAAACTATCGTAGGAGGCGGTCATGTTGCTGGAGGCACCAACGGTACCAGTTTCACCCATTGCCTTGCTCCATAGCCTGTTAGAACTGCGGCAGGAAATTACCAAAGAGGGGGAAGCTCGTTTTCAACAGTGGCAATCAAGAATTAAGCGATCCGAATTTATACCTAGTGCGCGCAATCTTGCCTACTATTTGGCCTTGCGCTGGCGGGACCTACGGGCAGTTCAAATGGCCTTGATGCCTTGGGGGTTATCGTCCTTAGGACGGATTGAGTCGCGGGTGCTCCCCAATTTGGATGCGGTGATCAATACCCTCGGCGCCCTGTGCCATACCCCTGAGTCACTGCCCCCCCGCCCTTAGAGGCTTTTTTTGCGGGCGATCGCCAACTGCGCCGCCAAACGGCAGAACTTTTTGGCTCGATTCGTGGCAAACGCCATGTGCGCATTATGGTTACGCTCCCTACGCAAGCGGCCACGGACCCGCAATGGAGTATTACGCTCCTGCGCAAGGGGATGAACTGTGCCCGCATCAACTGTGCCCACGATGACCCCACCACTTGGGAAGCGATGATTCAGCACCTGCAAGCGGCAAGCCACATTACCGGTCAACCCTGCAAAATTCTGATGGACTTGGGGGGACCAAAACCCCGCATTGCTGACATTTTTCCGCAAACGGTGCGCGTCCACGGCGGCGATCGCCTGCGGCTAACGACGGAAATTTGCCCTGATGGCGGAGCAATACCGCAATTCACCTGCTCCTTGCCAGAAATTTTGCCCCAGTTAGAGGTGGGGCAGCGGGTTTGGATTGACGATGGCCACATTGGCGGTCGCATTGTCAGCAAAGATGCCCAAGGGGTAGAACTCACCATTACCCACTGCAAGGAAGGGCAGCGACTGAAAGTGGCCAAGGGCTTGAACTTTCCCGACAGTGATTTGCGCCTGTGTCCGCTGACCGAGAGCGATCGCGAGCATCTGGCCTTTGCTTGCCGCCATGCCGATATCATTGGCTACTCCTATGTCCAGTCCGCCGAGGATATTGCCCTACTACAACGGGAACTGGAGCATTGTTGTGGCGATCGCGCTGACCAGATGGGCATCATTGCCAAAATTGAGACCCCGAAAGCAATTCGGGCACTGCCAGAAATGATCATCCAAGCGGCGGGGCGGCAACCCTTTGGCGTCATGATTGCCCGGGGCGATCTCGCGGTTGAAATTGGCTACCAACGCTTGGCGGAAATGCAGGAGGAAATCCTCTGGCTCTGTGAAGCTGCCCATGTGCCGGTGGTTTGGGCGACCCAAGTCCTTGAAAACTTGGTGAAAAAAGGCGTGCCCTCCCGTGCGGAAATCACTGATGCCGCTATGGCGGAGCGAGCGGAGTGTGTCATGCTCAACAAAGGCCCCTATGTGGGACTGGCAGTGGATATCCTCGATGATGTCCTTGCCCGCATGGAAGCCCACCAGCAAAAGAAAACACCGCAACTGCGGGCACTGCACTCGTGGCACCCCTACGAGACAATTGTGCGCCAATAAACCTCTAGTTAGCCTTCAGAGAGGATGCTGGGGCGAATTTTATCCCCGTCCCGCAGGGGGCGACCCGAACGGACGACGTAGCGATCGCCGGCATTCAGGCCACTGAGGATTTCCACTTTGCCCTCCCGCCGTTGACCAAGGGTGACCTGCCGCGCCTGTACGCGATCGCCAACAACCACAAAAACGCTGCCTTGCCGTGAGGATAGTTGCCCCTCCTCAAAACCACTGAGGGCGGATTGGGGAATCATCAAGCGCGGCGCATTCGCTCCTTGGAAAGCGACCCGTGCCAGTAAACCACTGCCCAAGCGTTCATCGGCATTGTCAATCACGACTTCTACAGGAATCAGACGGGCATCGGCGGCGGCAGGTGAAATTCGCGTAATCCGTCCTTCATAGGGGCGGTTGGGCACGGCATCCAACGTCACGGTTGCTCTTTGGCCGGGAGCTAATCTCGCTAATTCCCGTTCCGAGACTTCCACAACAACTTTGAGTTGACGAATATCGCCAAGGCGGAGAACTTCTCCCCCTGGTTGCAGTAGGTTGCCCACTTCTGTTAGTCGCTCTAGCACCACGCCATTGAGGGGCGATCGCAGGAGAGCTTGATTCAACCGTGCCCGTGCCTGTTGGACAAAGGCGGTTTGGGCTTGTACTCGTCCTTGGGCAACGGCCACCCCCTGTTGCGCAGTCACCACCTCTGCTTCACGAGACCGCAGTACCTGCCGTGCTGTTTGCGCCGTTGTGCGTGCCTGTTCCGCTGCTTGCGTTGAGACGGCACCCTCTCGCAGCAGGGTTTCAAGGCGGCGGGCATCACTTTCCGCCTGTTGGAGGGTAAGACGGGCTTCTTCGACGGCTGTACGGGCGCGATTGACGGCGGCTTGGGCTTGGATCACCTCGTTGCGACGGGCAGCCAATTCTGCCTCTGCTTCAAAGACGGCGTTTTTGAGGACAACGGGATCCACCTCCGCCAACAGTTGCCCCGATTGCACGCGATCGCCCACATCCACACCGAGGCGAATCACTTGGCCTTCCACCTGCGATCGCACCATTACTTCACGGTAGGGGCGAGTGGTACCCGTGAGGGTTGTATCAGCGTCTAATTGTGCCAAGCGTGCCACAGCCACATCGGCAGCGACCCCTTCACTTTCTGGACGCGCGACTGCCGGTGAGTCTAAGCGACTCATTGCCGACTGGCATCCCCCCAAGAGTACCGCGATCGCGATCGCCCCCAACCATTGTTGCTTCGCCATCATCTGTCCAATCATCTTCCCAACTGCTGCCGATAGCCTATCACACGGTCCCCAACTGCATCAGTAACACCTCCCAGACGAGGCGAGGCTGAACGTACTGCTGTAAATATTGGCGAGCACGCTCCAATTGCTGAAGCACCGCAACACACCGAGGGAATTCTTCCCCATACCAAAGTTGTTGCTGCATGAGACTGAGAAGCCAAAGCTGCCGTTCCACATCGAGGGATTGAGTGATGTCCCGTGCCAATTCCAAAGCAGTTTGCAGAGGTAGGGGGGCAGTTAACTGTTCACCGAGGTGGCGAAACGCCTCAGGAATTTCTTGCCATGTTTGCCACGCCTGCAGAATCGCTCCCGGAGAGCCAGCCCCCAACTCCAAAAGGGCGGGAGTAACCTCGTGCCAAAACTCAGGGGGCGCCACCTGTTTCAATACCTGTTCGACATCGTGACGATTGAGGGGATAGAAGGGAATTTTCTGACAGCGGGAAACAATCGTATTCAAGAGCGCTGACGGACTGGGGGCAATGAGAATTAACGTGGCGCGCCCCGGTGCTTCGAGGGTTTTCAGTAGGGCATTGGCCGCAGCTTCGTTCATGGTTTCCGCTTGGGCCAAGACCACCAGCGATCGCGACGCACGCATCGGCGGTTGGCTGAGGTGACGGCTGAGTTGGCGAATTTGCTCGAGGCGAATCTGGGGGGCACTGCGGGGAATCTCCTTCTCAGCGGCGAGGAGTTGGCGCCGAGTGTAGAGTGTCCCTTGGACACTGTAGGTGGGTTCAATCCAGAGGACATCGGGGTGGTTGCTGAGATCGCTGGCCTCATTGAGAATCCCTTGCAGAAAACAGCGGGCAGTGAGGGCACGGCCTACCCCCTCAGGTCCAACAAAGAGATAGGCGGGGGCAAGTCGCTGGCGATCGAGGGCATGGGTCAAAAGTTGGACAGCGGTTGGCTGACCAATGACAGGGCGAAACCAATTCATGGTTTGGGGAAATGGGCTGCAACATAGGCAATGGCACTGGGGCGATCGCTGACAAGGCCATCGAGCATTGCCGATCGCAGGGCAAGGAGAATTTGCCGTAACTGAGGCCCGCGAGGATAGCCCAATTGTTGCAAATCATGGCCATTTAAGGGCGGCTTTTGCAATCGCCAATGCCAGAGATACTCCCGCAATAGGGCGACATCCCCTAAATCGGCTTCGCTACCCTGGGCCTGCTGTACCGCTGCCAAAAGCACAATCACTGGTAGGGGCTGACTTTCTAAGAATTCATAGTAGCGACTGCGCTGTTGCTGGCTCTGCCGCAATGTCTGCCATTCCTGTTGGCATTGAGGAAAGGTGTCGAGCCACGCACAGATGTGCTCCCCCAGTTGCAGTTGACGGGCGATCGCCCCAGCAGTGGGGACAGTCACAATCAAGGCCAAGAGTTCTAGCTCCCACAGGGGAAAGGTTTGCCACTCTCGCCGCTCAGGAACCTCGGGCCACCACTCCCAAACCAATTTCAAGCGCACCTTGGCCGCCTGGTCAAAGGTGACTTGGCGATCCAAACACTCAAGGGCACCCAACTCCGCTAGTAATGTCAAGGCACGCTCACCGCCAAAGTGTTCGGTTGGCGCAAGGGGCAGTTCAAGGATGTGGCGCAGTTCATTGCGCAGCCGACTTTGTAGGGAAGGCCGTTTTGAGGGCGGGCGATCGCCCTCTCGGGGCGCGCGATCGCGGGTGGCAAAGACGCCGCTTGTCAGGGCATATTCAATGTACTGGCGGGTTTGCGGCTCTAGGTCAAAGCCAAGGCGCACAGCAAAACGCACGGCTCGAAAAATCCGCGTCGGGTCTTCAATAAAACTATTGGGGTGGAGCACCCGAATCAGTCGCTGCTGCAAATCCTCCCGTCCGCCAAAGAAGTCCAGAACCTCCCCATGGCGCGGTGGTGTCAGGCGCATGGCTAGGGCATTGATTGTAAAGTCGCGGCGGTAGAGATCTTGGCGAATCGAACTGGCGGCCACTTCCGGATGCGCGGCTGGATAGGGATAAAACTCACTGCGGGCGGTGGCAATATCCACAGCAAACCCGGCCAAGGGCGAGACTTTCGGCCAGTGGAGGGCAGCGGTTTGAAACTGACCGTAGATCTGTAAATCGGTTTCTGGGTAGAGGTCATGGAGTGCTTGTGCCAAATGCACGCCGGCGGCTTCCTCCTGTTGTACCCCATCCACCACTAAATCAAACTCCCGTGTCGGTAAATGGTGATTCCCTTGGGCGATCGCCAGCAGCAGATCCCGCACTGCACCGCCAACAAGGTACAGTTGCCAGCCGCGTTCCTTGGCGATCGCTGCCGCCCGTTGTAGTAGTGTCCACAGTTGCTCCGGCAGCCGTTGTTGCAGTGCCTCGTAAAGATTTAGGGTTGGCAAGGGGCAGACCGTTTCCGTTTCGCGGCCGAGGGCATAAAGGTGGCGCAGCACATCGGTACGGGTGACAATTCCGACCAGATCACCTTGCTCATTCACCACTGGTAACCGCCCAATATCGTACTGCACCATGAGGGCTTGGATCTCTGGCAGTGGCGTTGTGGGGGAAACCGTGCGCACTGGTGCTTTCATATACCCTTTGACCGGGGCATGGGCAAAGCCGTGGTGCAGCGCTACATCCAAATCCCGCCGTGAAATAATCCCCTGAAGTTCTCCTGCGGCACTCACCACCGACAGACCAGAGTGGCCATAGCGCAGCAAGACGCGGTGGGCATCGGCAATGGGGGTTTCTGGACGTACCGTTCGCACGGGTGAGGACATGAGTTCTGCTGCCGTTGGCGGATGGGGAATTTGTGCTTGGAGCGCTGTAAATACCTCTTTGAGCACCGCCTGCGGCTGGTCTGTGGTCATCGTCACTGCGGCGGCTTGGGCATGGCCACCCCCGCCAAGGGGAGCCAGTAAATGGGCAACATTGACATTGGGAATTTGGCTGCGGGCAATAATGGCGAGATGATGTTGGCGATAGGAGTGGCCCAGGAGAATGGCATCGCATTCACTCAGATCTGCCAATTGGGTGATTAACCGCGAGAGGCCGGGGAGATACTCCGCTGTGCGCAGCAGTACCCAGCCCAGCCGATAGCCCTGATAAACCACTTGCTGGAGATTTGCCCACGCCTGCTGCAAATAGGGTTGCAGGTCTGCACTCAAGCCAGCCTCGGCATAGGTGGCGATCGCCCGCTGATTGGCCCCTTGGCTCAACAGCCATACCAAGGCCTGCACATCCCGCACCGTAGTTTGCTCAAAGGTCAAGGAACCCGTATCCGCGTGAATCCCCAGGGCGAGAACCGTTGCTTCTGTGGGTGTAAGGCGAATCTCTGCGCTCTGCAACTGTTCGCAAATAATGGTGCTGGTTGCCCCCACAGGTTCTAACCATTGCTGCTGCGGGACAATATCCCCTGTCATCTCCAAATGGTGATCATACAGGCCAATCTGTACTTGGGGGTGATCTAGCCATCCTGCTGCTGGCCCCAACTGGCGGCGCCACTGCGTATCCACCACCCAAATCTGCCGTAATTGCCTAGGATCAACGGCTCTTGCTTCAATGAGAGGGTATTCATCGCGATGGTAGGCCAAAAACTCCCTCACCTTGGGATGGGTCCCTCCGGTCAAGACAATTTTCGTCCCCGGATAAAGGCGGGTCAGACCAACGGCTGCCCCAAGGGTATCAAAATCAGCAATTTGATGACAAAGGACAACATTCATCAGAACTTCCGCAAGGGGGCGATGGCGATAGTGTTCAACCACCCTGTATCCAGTCTGCGGCAAGTTGTTTGCCAGCAAAAGGACAAAAATTAGTAGAGAAGAGGAATCAGTTTTTTCACCGTCTGCCGATAGGTGGGGTAGTCCTTAAACTTGGCCGATAGCCACTGCTCCTCTTGAGCCGCCTTGCGGTCAAAGAAAATGAAGAGGGCGATCGCCCCCAGCCCATGGGAAAGACTCATTTGCCATACCCCATAGGCCAAGGCCAAAAAGATGACACTGCTGTAGATGGGATGGCGCACCCAAGCATAAACCCCCGTGGTCACTAACTGACTGTCTTCTTTGGGATGGGGTAGGGGTGTCAAGTTGTTCCCTAGGTGAAACAAGCCAGCAATGCCTAGACCAAGGCCAATCAGCCCCAAGCCAAGGGTCAATCCTAGGCGCACCGCCGAGGGCAGGGTAACCACTCGTACCAGCGGCAAGAGAATAAAGCCGATACTGAGTACTGTTTGGCCAATGACCCAAAGTTCTCCCCGCTGGTTGCGCCACCAGTCTTTGCTGAAACCCCACTCTTGCAGTTTATTCACCTTGGTTGCCGCTGTTGCTGGATATCTCAAATTCTAGCGATCGCGTGCTCCCTCCACAGGGGGCAACAATTTTGTCGCTTTCGCCCTGGCTTTTTGGGTCTTCGTCTGGCCACTCCCCAGTTTGCCCAAGGATTCTTGGAGTGTGCCCATCGGGCAAATCGCGCACCACGCCCGCTGATTAAAGATCACCCCCAAGAGAATGGCAACAATGGAGGTGACGACGCACATATTGACAAAGAGGCCACCCACCGCCACCCAGTTACCCCATGCCAACGTCATGCGAATGGCAAAAACCGTCATGATGAAGCTAAACACAGCCCAGCGAAAACTTTGTTTTTTGAAGAGTTTGGGATAGGGACGGTGGGGACTAAAGTGATAAAGCACAATGTCTAGGAACGCGCCCCGCGGGCAGAGGTTGCCACACCAATAGCGGCTACGAAAATAGGCCAGTGCAGGAATACCCAGCATCATGGCCAGCATAAGGTACCCCAGCCACGGATACCAGAGGCCACCGATCGCAATTAGAAAAAATAGCCAAATCATTGCCCACTGACTGGGCTTGCCCCTCAACAATCGCTTCATAACCTGCCTAGTCTTGTAGTCTTATATGACTATAAAGCTATATACTTGAGAAAGTCAAGATCTGGCGCCAGTGCCTTCATGACGCTTTACGTTGCTCAGGGCAATAGCTACCCGTGCCGCTCTAGTGCCAGTAGCACCAAGCGATGGACTAATTCCGGAAAGGACACACCACTCGCCGCCCACAGTTGCGGGTACATACTCAGACCGGTAAACCCCGGTAGGGTATTCACTTCGTTAATTAGCACTTCCCCAGTGCTTGGTACATAGAAAAAATCAAAGCGGGCAAGGCCAGCGGCATCAAGGGCTTGAAAGGCCTGTAGGGACATTGTGCGGATCTGCTCACTCACTGCTGCGGGAATCTCCGCAGGAATATGGAGTTGAGCGCGGCCATCAGTGTATTTGGTTTCGTAATCGTAGAACTCACTGCTGTAGGTGATCTCCCCCACCACCGAGGCCTGGGGTTTATCATTGCCGAGCACCGCGCACTCTAGCTCACGGGCAACCACACCCGCTTCCACAATGATGCGACGATCCAGTTCGGCAGCGGCCTCAAGGGCAGTTGTGAGTTGGGGGCGATTTTTGGCCTTGGAGATGCCCACTGAGGAGCCAAGGTTGGCGGGTTTGACAAAGCAGGGATAGCCTAATTCGGTTTCAATGCGATCGCACAAATGGTTGTAACGACAGGGATCCGACCACAGGTCACTGCGCTGAAGGGCCACGTAGCGCACTTGGGGTAAGCCCACAGCCCCAAAAACTGTTTTCATCAGGATTTTGTCCATACCAATGGCCGAGGCGGCCACGCCCGAACCCACGTAGGGGCGTTGCATCAATTGCAGCAGGCCTTGCATCGTACCATCTTCGCCATTGGGTCCGTGGAGAATTGGGAACCAAACATCAATGGTTTCGGCAACCGCAGGAAACTGCCACAGGGAGTCCTCTGGTGCTGCGCCATTGGGGATGCCAACGCGGTCTGTGGAGTGCCAGCGGCCATCTTTTTGGATGTAGATGGGAATCACTTCATAGCGATCGCGATTGTCCCCCTCGGCAAAGGCTTGGGCGATCGCTGCCGCCGAGACCACCGAAACTTCATGCTCCCGTGAGCGACCTCCAAACAGTAGCCCGACCCGCAGACGACCCATAGGACAAACCCGTGTGAATGTGACGGTTTCTTGGTACGATTTTCAAGGATTATACAAAGTTTGGGAGTTGCTATGGACGTGGGGCAAAAAGTGCGCGTCTGTCGAATTCGCGATCGCGTCGCCCAAGACATCATTCAAAAACTCGGCCAAGTGGGTCAAATTACTGGTTTTAAGATGACCGATGGCAGTGGGGTTGGCGTCATTGTCACCTTTGAGGATCGCTCCAGCACTTGGTTTTTTGAGGACGAAATTGAAGTCGTCGGCTAATTCCTGCCCTGCCGCCTTTTTCGCAGCAACTAAGCTAGGTCAATCAGACCTCAGATTTGGATCCACTGAATCCGATAGAAAAAGGCTGTATTAGTGGTACGTTGTATTGTGGTGCGCTTGCACCAAAAGCTGCATTCCACTTTCAGTCTCGATCGTTGTGCCCCTTGGGGAGCGATCGCCCTCTGAAAAAACGCAAATGAATTTACCTAGACAGTAGGCAAACGTCCATGGTCATATCAGCAGAACGAACCAATGTAGGCTTTATTACTCAGGTCATTGGCCCTGTCGTTGACATTGAATTTCCCAGCGGCAAAATGCCCTCCATTTACAACGCCCTGCGAATTCAAGGCAAAAACGAGGCCGGCTTAGACGTGGCTGTAACCTGTGAAGTGCAACAACTCCTTGGCGATAACCGCGTCCGTGCCGTTGCCATGAGCAGTACCGATGGCTTAGTGCGGGGGATGGAAGCCGTAGATACCGGCGCCCCCATCAGTGTGCCCGTAGGGACAGCCACCCTTGGTCGCATCTTCAACGTGCTGGGTGAACCCGTGGACGAAAAAGGTGCTGTCAGTGCCACTGAAACCCTGCCCATTCACCGTCCCGCCCCCAGCTTTACGCAACTGGAAACCAAGCCCTCGGTGTTTGAAACGGGCATCAAGGTGATTGACCTACTGACCCCCTATCGCCGTGGCGGTAAAATTGGCCTCTTTGGCGGTGCTGGTGTCGGCAAAACCGTGATCATGATGGAACTGATCAACAACATTGCGACCCAACACGGTGGGGTGTCGGTGTTTGCTGGTGTGGGCGAACGTACCCGCGAAGGCAATGACCTCTACAACGAAATGATTGAATCGGGCGTGATTGACAAAGACGATCCCAGCAAATCCAAAATCGCCCTTGTGTACGGTCAAATGAACGAACCCCCCGGAGCACGGATGCGCGTGGGTTTGTCGGGGCTGACGATGGCCGAATACTTCCGCGATGTCAACAAGCAGGATGTGCTGCTGTTTATTGATAACATCTTTCGCTTTGTGCAAGCCGGTTCTGAGGTGTCGGCGCTACTGGGTCGGATGCCCTCTGCGGTGGGATACCAGCCCACCCTCGGTACCGATGTGGGTGCCCTACAAGAGCGGATTACCTCGACCACCGAAGGTTCGATTACTTCGATTCAAGCGGTCTATGTTCCTGCGGACGACTTGACTGACCCTGCTCCGGCAACAACCTTTGCCCACTTGGATGGGACAACGGTGCTCTCCCGTGGTCTAGCTGCAAAAGGGATTTACCCCGCTGTGGATCCCCTTGGCTCCACCTCCAATATGTTGCAGCCGGACATTGTGGGTCAGGAGCACTATCAAACGGCACGGGCTGTCCAAGCCACCCTCCAGCGCTACAAAGAACTTCAGGACATTATCGCCATTTTGGGTCTTGATGAACTCTCTGAGGAAGACCGCCTGACAGTGGCGCGGGCACGCAAAATTGAGCGCTTCCTGTCTCAGCCCTTCTTTGTGGCGGAAGTGTTCACCGGTGCCCCCGGCAAATACGTCACCCTCGAAGAAACCATCAAAGGCTTCCAGATGATCCTCAGCGGTGAGCTGGATGATCTGCCAGAACAAGCCTTCTACATGGTGGGCAATATCGAAGAAGCGAAAGCTAAGGCTGAAAAACTCAAAGCCTAGGTTTCACAGGTGTCCATACAGGGTGGGGCGACCCGCCCTTTGATCATTGAGTGGCAAGGGAAGCGTTATGGTGATGACCGTCCGGGTAATTGCACCCGATAAAACCGTTTGGGATGCCCCCGCTGAGGAAGTGATTTTGCCCAGCACAACGGGGCAGTTGGGTATTCTTTCAAATCATGCCCCCCTCTTAACCGCCTTGGAAACGGGCGTGATGCGGGTGCGCCAAGACCGCGAGTGGGTGGCGATCGCCCTCATGGGGGGCTTTGCCGAAGTTGAAAACAACGAAGTGACAATTCTTGTCAATGGTGCCGAGCGCGGGGACACAATTGACCTCGAAAAAGCCAAGGCCGAGTTTGCTGAAGCACAGGCTGCCCTCGCTAAAGCCGAACAGGGGGAATCGAAACAGGCTAAAATTCAAGCCACCCAAGCCTTTCGTCGTGCCCGTGCTCGCTTGCAGGCCGCAGGGGGGGTGGTCGAGATTTAGGTTCTTTCCGTGATTTGCTGAACTGCAAGTGCTCCCCCTAGGGGGAGTTTTTTGTTTAACTGGCTTCCTCCGTTTGCTGCCGCAGGTAAGCTTGGATAAAGAGATCGAGGTCACCATCCATCACCTCTTGAATGGCTGTCGTTTCCACCTCAGTGCGCAGGTCTTTGACCAATTGATAGGGATGGAAGACATAGTTGCGAATTTGGTTGCCCCAAGCCGCCTCAACGGCATCACCGCGAATATCGGCAATTTCCTTGGCCTTTTGTTCTTGGGCAATCACTAATAGCTTGGCCTTGAGAATGGCAAGGGCTTTTTCCTTGTTTTGCAGTTGCGATCGCTCCTGCGTACAGCGGACGGCCAAGCCCGTTGGTTTATGGACAATACGCACTGCGGTTTCCACCTTGTTCACGTTTTGTCCCCCCTTGCCACCACTGCGGGAAGTGGTAATCTCCAAATCGCTTTCCGGAATCTCAACCGTAACGGATTGATCCAGTTCGGGCATCACATCCACGCCGGCAAAGCTGGTTTGCCGTTTGCCATTGGCATTGAAGGGAGAAATGCGCACAAGGCGATGGGTGCCCTTTTCAGAGCGCAGATAGCCGTAGGCATAGCGCCCCCGAATTTCTAGGGTGGCTGACTTAATCCCGGCTTCTTCTCCCTCCGATAGCTCCGCCAGGTGGGTTTGGTAACCGTGGCGCTCCGCCCAGCGGGTGTACATTCGCAGCAACATTTCTGCCCAATCCTGAGCATCAGTCCCGCCAGCACCAGCATTGATCGTGAGAATGGCATTGTTTTTGTCGTAGGGGCCACTGAGGAGTTGTTCCAGTTCCCAGCGACTCAACTGGGCGTCTAAATCCTTGAGCAGCGTAGTTGCTTCTGTCACCAGCCCTTCATCCGGCTCTAGCTCCAGCAGCTCCAGTGCCGTTTCCACGTGTTCAATTGTTTTTTGCCACTGCTGAAGTTGGTTGAGGGCGTCTTTGGCTTCGGTCAACTGTTGGAGCGTGACTTGGGCGATCGCTTGATCATTCCAGAAGTCGGGCTGAGCGGCGGTGTGCTCAAGGTCGTGAATCTTGGCGTTTAATGCTGCCGGGTCAAAGATAGTCCTGGGTATGACCCAGGCGATCGCGCAACAAAGAAAAATCGCGTTTGAGTGTACTTAAATCAATCATTCTACGATGCAAAAGAGAAGAATTCTGTTGATATTTTATCAAAGGGTTGCTCGCTTCCTCACTGTAGCCTCCGGCATGTCTAGGCTAGCTTCGGGGCTGAGTGACTGAAGGTTAAGAAGCTTAACCTTGCCCTGTGCCCCTTCCAAGTGTCACTTATGATCGGTAAGTGAACTCTGGGGAATCTAACCTATGGCCATCAAGAACCCGCCCGACGTACCCCGTAATCGCTGGATTGGTAATCTGCTTCTTTTCGTGGGGGTGGGATTTCTCCTATTGAACCTACTTTTCCCCCAACTTTTTGCCCCCCGCCCACCTCAGGTTCCCTACAGTATGTTTATCCATCAGGTGAAAGAGGGGAAAGTGGCGCGTGCCTATGTCAGCCAAAATGAAATTCTCTACCAATTAAAGCCAGAGGGAGATCAACCGCCCCAAGTACTAGCGACAACGCCGATCTTTGATCTAGAGCTGCCGAAACTCCTACAGGAAAAAGGTGTTGAGTTTGCCGCTGCCCCCCCACCGCGTAATAGTTGGCTGTTGAATGTCCTTGGTTGGGTAATTCCGCCGATTGTGTTTGTGCTCATCTTTCAATTCTTTGCCAGTCGCCAAGCGGGCGGTGGTCCTCAGGGTGTTCTCTCCATCAGTAAAAGCCGCGCTAAGGTGTATGTCGAGGGTGCGAACACGGGCATTCGCTTTGATGATGTGGCGGGGGTTGAGGAAGCTAAGGCGGAACTGGTCGAGATTGTTGATTTTCTGAAAAATCCCCAACGCTATATTCAAATTGGTGCCCGCATTCCCAAGGGGGTGCTGCTGGTGGGGCCACCGGGAACAGGGAAAACCCTGCTGGCCAAAGCCGTTGCTGGCGAAGCCAATGTCCCCTTCTTCTCCATTTCAGGTTCGGAGTTTGTCGAGCTATTTGTGGGTGTCGGGTCTGCCCGCGTACGGGATCTCTTTGAGCAGGCGAAAAAGCAAGCCCCCTGTATTGTCTTTATTGATGAGTTAGATGCCATTGGTAAGTCCCGTTCCAGTGCAGGTTTTTATGGCGGGAACGATGAGCGGGAGCAAACCTTGAACCAACTCCTCACAGAAATGGATGGCTTTGATGCCACGGGGGCAACGGTGATTGTCCTTGCTGCAACAAACCGACCAGAAACCCTTGATCCGGCATTGCTGCGCCCTGGACGCTTTGACCGCCAAGTCTTGGTCGATCGCCCCGACTTGAGTGGTCGGGAGGCAATTTTGAAAATTCATGCCAAAAAGGTGAAACTGGCTCCTGAAGTGGATCTGCACGCGATCGCTGCCCGTACACCGGGGTTTGCTGGCGCAGACTTGGCCAACCTAGTCAACGAAGCCGCCCTACTGGCGGCCCGCAATCAGCGGGAAGTGGTGACGCAGCAAGACTTTGCCGAAGCAATTGAACGCATCGTGGCCGGCCTTGAGAAGAAAAGCCGTGTCCTCAGCGACAAAGAGAAGAAGATTGTCGCCTACCACGAAGTAGGTCATGCCCTTGTCGGGTATGCGCTGCCGAGCAGTGGTCGGGTAGAGAAAATCTCGATTGTGCCCCGTGGCATGGCTGCTCTTGGTTACACATTGCAGTTGCCGACGGAGGATCGCTTCCTGCTTGATGAGCAGGAACTGCGTGCCCAAATTGCCACGTTGCTGGGGGGGCGATCGGCAGAGGAGATTGTCTTTGGCACGATCACTACTGGGGCAGCTAATGATCTGCAACGGGCAACAGATTTGGCAGAGCGGATGGTGCGTAGCTACGGCATGAGCAAAGTCCTTGGCCCCCTTGCCTTTGAGCAACAACAGCCGAGCTTTTTGACGAACAATGGCATGATGCTACGGGCAGTAAGTGAGGAAACAGCTCAAGCCATTGATCGCGAAGTCAAGGAAATTGTCGAGTCAGCACACCAGCAGGCGCTCAGTATTCTTAAGGAGAACCGTGACCTTCTCGAAGCGATCGCCCAAAAACTCTTAGAAAAAGAAGTGATTGAGGGCGAAGAACTCCACGAACTACTGAGCCAAGTAAAAACCCCAATCGCTGCCTAACCCAGGAAGCCGCAAAAATGCCAAAAAAAGACCAGCGGATCACTGGTCATTCAGTCCAATGTTTTTGTCTCAGAAGAGAAGTTAAGGCGCACACAAAGCGGTGAGGGCAATCAAAAAGCTGCACTACCTTAGCTCCCCTTCTTCTTCTATGATAATGTAGCGAGAGTCACAAAAATTCACATATAAAATCTTTAGGCATTTCTGCTCAAACCCATAACCGCAGGTAATCAGTTTAGCGGCCACCGACGGTAATGGCATCGACTTTGATGTGGGGTTGACCAACGGTGACGTAGATACTACCGCTAATCGAGCCACAGAAACCGGGGGCAAGAGCCAGATCGTTGGCAGACATTGAAATTCGCTGCATAATTTCCTTGGCTTCGCCAATCAGTGTGGCTCCCTTGAGGGGCTGTTTGATTTGGCCATCTTCAATCCAGTAGGCTTCCTCAACGGCAAAGTTAAATTGACCCGTGGCACCGACACTACCGCCCCCCATGCGTTTGCAGTAAATGCCGCGATCAATAGAGGCAATCAAGTCCTCAACACTGTATTCACCGGGGGCAATGTAGGTATTGCGCATCCGCGAAGCGGCGGCATAGGTATAACTTTGGCGGCGGCCACTACCCGTGCGAGGGTGCCCTGTGCGCATCGAACCCGCGCGATCGCTCAGAAAATTCTTGAGGATGCCATTTTCAATCAGCAATGTACGCTGCGTTGGCATCCCCTCATCGTCCATATCAATACTGCCAAAGGCACCGCTAGTAATTCCCTCATCCCAAGCGGTCAAGTTCTCATGGGCAATTTTTTCGCCTTTTTTATCGGCAAAGGGGGTCGTGCCCCGCTCAATTTGAGTGGTTTCCAAGAGGTGACCACAGGCTTCATGGAAGATCACCCCCCCAAATTGGTTGGCCATGATCACTGGGTAAGTGCCCGATTCCACGTAGTCGGCATAGAGCATTTTGCCCGCCGCTTCGGCAACGGTGTCGGCTAAGGTGGTGTAGTCCCACTGACGCAAAAAGTCTGGATTACTGGTATCACCATTGCGCTCACCAATGGAGGCGCGGTGCTCGCCATCGGCACAGAGAACAGAGGCCACTGCCGACTGGGTGAGGCGAATATCACGACCAAAGGTGCCATCACTGGCGGCCACCATTACCTCTTGCCAATCGCGAAAATAACTAAGGCGGCGGGATTGTAGATGCTGGGTTTTCTGGCGCAGGCGATCGCTCCCCGCCAGCAGAATATCGGCCACTTCAGCAATAGAACTACAGGTGGCCAGCCAGCCTTCCTTGCGGCCTTGGGCATAGTCCCGCAACAGTTCAAGGTGGATTTCAGGCACATAGGCTTGGGGACTGGGTAAGAGCAAGCCCATTAAGCCCAGAGCCTTCTCTAGAGCCGCCCGCAACCCCTTGAAGCTGAGGTCATTGGTGCTCACGTAGCAATCACTGGTACCGCGAAAAACGCGAATACCCGCCCCTAAACTCAAGCGAGGGGAGACACTCGTCAGGCGATCGTCCTCAACAAGGGTACTCAGGTAATGATTCCGCTCAAGGAAAATCTCGACAAAATCAGCGCCAGCCGCCCGCCCAAGGCCAAGGAGTGTGGCAAGGGGAGACTCCCAAGAGCCATCAAAGCGATCGCCTTCGGGGGAATAGCTAAGGTGGGCAAGATCCGCAGAACGAAGTAGCGTGGCTGGCATTGTTAACAATCACTTAACATATCCCCACTATAGCAAATTCCCTCCCGCAGCCTAGTTTTCAGCTTTAGCTAAAAAGGAGAGGTGATAGAGGGTATCTTTGGCGGGGTGGGCTTGCACCTCTTGGAGCACCACTGTTCCCTGCCACGGCAAATCGGGGATCGAAAGCTGGATCGGGGTTTTCTGGGGACGGGCATCCCGCACCAAAAATTCGGCGGCATGGGTATCCACTACGAGGGAAATCGAAGACTCAATCGTAGGGCCGTAGAGGACGGCAGGAGTTTTACCCTCACGCCGCAGGGCATTGGGTTTGGCATCAGCAGGGCGTAGTTGCCCCTCAATAGCTAAGGAACGAGACATTGCTGCAACTCCAATTAAGATAATTAAGATAAAACGGGATGGACTTGGGTGCCATCATCCTTGAGGAGTGCCCGTTTCGGACCATGGATCGGATCCTCAACAATGATGGTTTGGCTGCGCTCTGCCCCCAACGAGACAATAGCGATGGGCACAGACATGATTTCAGCCAAAAACTTGAGATAGTTCAATGCCGCCTTGGGCAGATCATTAAGGGAGCGGCAATGACTGGTGGATTGCTGCCACCCCGGCAGGGTTTCATAGATGGGACGACAGCGGGCAAATTTGAGGGCATTGCTGGGGAAGTGTTCGCAGCGCTCACCGTCAATATCGTAGGCGACACAGACTTTGATCTCTGGCAACTCATCGAGGACATCGAGCTTTGTAATCGCCAAGCAATCGAGACCATTGATGCGCACCGCATAACGGCCAATCACGGCATCAAACCAGCCACAGCGGCGGCGCCGTCCAGTTGTGGTACCAAATTCAGCACCGCGATCGCCCAAGAATTCTCCCACCTCATCCAGCAGTTCCGTTGGAAAAGGGCCTTCGCCGACCCGCGTGGTATAGGCTTTGGCAACACCAATAACGCGGTCAATCATCGTCGGACCAATCCCCGCCCCGACACAGGCACCCCCGGCCACAGGGTTTGAGGAGGTGACGTAGGGATATGTGCCATGGTCAAGGTCTAAGAGGGTACCTTGGGCACCTTCAAAGAGAATGTTGCGCCGACGGCGGATGGCATCATCCAGCACGAGGGAACCATCGACAATGTGCGATCGCAGGCGCTCACCGTAGGCACAGTACTCTTCAATGATCGGCTGCGGTTCAAGGGGAGCCAGTCCGTAGAGCTTTTCGAGGATCAAATTCTTTTGGGCGATCGCCCACTCCAGCTTGGCGGCCAACTGATCAGCATCCAGCAGATCCAGCATGCGAATCCCCGTGCGCTCCGATTTATCGGCATACGTAGGGCCAATGCCACGTCCCGTGGTACCAATGCGCCGTGAGCCACGCCGTTCCTCAGCAGCAATATCCAACTGGCGATGGTAGGGCATCGTCACATGGGCTGTTTCTGCAATCAGCAGATTCTCAGTGCTCACCCCCAACTGTTCCAGTTGTTCGAGTTCCTCAAGGAGCACCTTAGGATCCACCACCGTTCCCGCCCCAATGATGCACTGGGTATCGGGGTAGAGAATCCCTGACGGGATCAGGTGCAATTTCAGGGTCTGGTCTTTGACGACAATCGTGTGACCTGCATTGACACCGCCCTGATAGCGGACTACCACATCGGCAGACTTGCTCAGGAGATCGGTGATTTTACCCTTCCCTTCATCGCCCCACTGGGCACCAACAACGACGACGTTTGCCAAGTGATTTTCTTAACTCGTTGATTCACACAATCGTCTATTTTAACCCTTGGGGCAAATGCACACAAGCGCGCGATCGCAAAAATTTTCCTATTGCCCTGCCCGTCCTAGGGGCGATCGTGCTAGCATAAGTAATGCTTTGAATGCCGATGTAGCTCAGTGGTAGAGCACTCGATTCGTAATCGAGCGGTCGTGAGTTCGAATCTCATCATCGGCTTGGATAAGACGTTTGCAACCGTCTGCGAGCAGGAACATACTGTGTTTGCCTACCTCAAAGGAATCGTTGTTGGCCATCAAGCGGAGGGTGGCCATCGCTCTGCCCTCATCCTAGAGGTGAATGGGGTTGGCTATCGCTTACTGGTCACATCCCATCTGTTGCAGCAATACCCGCCGAGTGCTGAGGTGGTGCAGATTTTTACCCATCTCAGTGTCCGTGAGGATCAGATGCTCCTCTATGGCTTTGCCTCGGCAGCGGAGCGGGATCTCTTTTTGCGTTTGATCCGTGTCAATGGGGTTGGGCCACAGATGGCGCTATCGTTGCTGGATACACTGCCCTTGCCAGAACTTGTGCAGGCCATTGTGAGTGGCAATACCCGCCGTCTCAGCCGTGCGCCCGGGGTGGGCCATAAAACCGCTGAGCGCATTGCCTTGGAACTGAAAGCCGCCCTGAGTGCTTGGCGACAGGAAACGGGGTTAACAACAGATTCCTCTGGCCTGCCCACGGAAGCGATTCGTGAAGAACTGGAGTTGACTCTTTTAGCCTTGGGCTATAGCGATCGCGAGATTGCAGCCGCCCTCGCTGCCGTCGGCCAAACGAGCAGCCTCGCTAAGAATAGCGATCCAGAGGCATGGCTACGGGAAGCCATCACATGGCTAAGTGCGAATACCTAGGCCATCACTGAGCCAATCAACCCTTCTTTGAGCAGAGAATTCCACTACATCCTATCCCTAACTGATGTTAAACTATAGCTCCTAGCATAAAAAAAGGGGCAAGCAGCCCCCTCGGAGTTGAATGAAAGACATTAATCGCTA
>NZ_DVEH01000078.1 GCF_015295825.1 Thermosynechococcus sp. M98_K2018_005 | reverse complement strand
GTGGGGGCAGGGGCAAGGAGCGGTGGCAGTCGCTCCCAGTCAAAACAGGTGTTTCCTAAATGAGCCAGGCGATCGCCGAGGTGCTGAAATTCCCTTGATTCATGGGGCGGCACTAAGCCGAGGTGGCGACTGGGGAGTGCCAAGGCCTGATCGCGATAGATGACACCGAGAATGGGCACCCCAAGGGGGGCAAGGGCAGCTTCTAACATTTGCCGGTGGCGATCGCTGGCCACTCGATTTAAGACCACGCCGGCAATCTGGACAGAGGGATGATAGTGGCAGAAGCCATAGACTAAAGCCGCCACGGAAGCCGCCTGTTTTTGCACATCCAAGACCAGTAGGATGGGAGCCTGCAAGAGTTGGGCAATGTGTGCCGTACTGCCCTCATGGCTGCCCCCCCAACCATCAAATAGCCCCATCACCCCCTCAATGAGCACCGCATCCATCCCCTGACTGTGATAGCCAACGCAGGCACGGACATAGTCAGCACTGGTGAGCACAGCATCGAGGTTACGGCAGGGGCGACCACTAATAGTGGTGTGAAACAGCGGATCAATGTAGTCAGGACCGACCTTAAACGTTTGGACGCGCTGCCCCCGTGCCCTTAAGGCTGCATTCAAGGCCAAAGCAACTGTTGTTTTGCCGACACCACTGCGATCGCCCGCTATCACCAACGCCATCGTTAATCCCGTTCCCCAAGAAAAATCAATCTATGGCCACAATCCATCGCAATGCCTGCATTTCAGGGAGATTCCCTACCCCAGCCGCCGTGAGAGCGACCCCCCACCCCTGTAAGATAGGAGACTAAGCGTGCAGTCAACAGTTGGGTCAGGGTCTATGACAGCGGTAACTTCGGTGCCCAGTTTCTGTGAAGGAATCCAGTATTTTGGCGACGATTGGCCAGATTGGCAACGGTATGGTCAAAGCCCGCTTCTCAATGACCAACAGAGCACCCTCACAGACTTAGACACCCCTGCGGCCGCCTATCAAACGCTTCTCTATGCCGATGCCCTGCGCTATCTGATTTTACAGATGACCGGCACTAAGGCGTCAGGTCACCCCGGCGGTTTTGCCAGCCAAGCGGAAGCCTATGCCGCCCTAGTCATGCTGGGGCACAAAAATATCATCACAGAAGTAGGGCACCACGCTCCCGGCTTCTATGCCGCCCTGTTCTTGGATCGCTCCCTAGAGAAGATGGGCATTTATACGGTTCAAGACCTGCGCGATCGCTTCCGCGAAAAACATGGCCT
Source organism: Thermosynechococcus sp. M98_K2018_005 (assembly GCF_015295825.1). Taxonomy (GTDB): domain Bacteria; phylum Cyanobacteriota; class Cyanobacteriia; order Thermosynechococcales; family Thermosynechococcaceae; genus Thermosynechococcus. The sequence goes on along the minus strand of NZ_DVEH01000078.1, from coordinate 3,315 downwards.
TTTGGGTCACCTCTCTGGCTATATTCCGGGGATTCTGGCGCCCGCCGGTCCCCTGGGACAGGGACAGCACTTTGCCATGGCCGCTGCTTGGTTACACCGCCAGACCCTCTTTCCCTTCACCTTAGGCGATGGCGGTCTTGGGGAACCCTACGTCATGAGCAGTATGGCTCACTTCCACACCGCTTTCCCAGAGGTCACCAACTTCCTGCCCGTCCTCGTGTGGAATGGCTTTAGCCAAGAGCACCACAGCATGGTCTCCTGCAAAACCAATCCCGAAATGATGGCCTACTGGCACGGTAATGGCTTCCAAGAGGTGGTGCTGGTGGATGCCAAGGACTTTGATGATAGCGGCCAAGAAGGGGATTACGTTGATAGCACGCTCTTTTCCTTTGGGCAGCGATTGGCCTTCATGCAGGCGGTGCTCAAGGGGGTCCAGGAGGCGGCGCGATCGGCCCTCTCTGGGAAGTTAACGGTCTTTATCCTCAAACAACTGAAAGGCGCTGGCGTTCATGCCAAAGGGGCGAAGTCCCACAATCTCTACGCCCAGCACACCCTCGACAACCCCGATATTGTCAATGCCCTGAAAGCCCGTGCCCTTTCCCCCGCTGCTTGGGAACTGGTGCGCCAAAACTGCGTTGCTGCGGCCGGCGGGCCTGCGGCAGAGGTGGTGGTTACTGAGCAGGTCTTGGACTTACCCCCCCTCGGTGAGATTTCCCTTGAGGCCTATGAATTGGGAGAAAACAAGGTTGCAACCACAGCCATGGGGCGGATGGTGGCCGAAGTGGGGCAGCGCGATCGCCGCTACCTTGTTACGAATGCTGATGGCAATGAGGCCTCTGGGATCGGCAACATCAACCAAGCCCTGAAGATTATTCACCCGACGACAGATCCCCTCTACAACCAAGTGCCCAATGGCCAAGTCTATGAACCCCTGAGCGAGGATGCCTGTGCGGGTCTGGCGGCAGGGTTGTGCTTGATGGGGAGCCGCAGCCTTTGGTGCTCCTACGAATCCTTTGCGATTAACGGCCTTCCCATTTGGCAAACGGTCACCCAAGCCATGGCCGAACTCCGTCGCCCCACACCCGCCACAGTGACCCTTTACACTGCGGGTGCCCTTGAGCAGGGGCGCAATGGTTGGACGCACCAACGCCCGGAAATTGAAGCCTACTATGCTGCCCTGTTGCGCAATGGCAATGTCTTTGCCCTCTTTCCCCCCGATGCCAACAGTATTCAAGTGTGCTATCGCTGGGCACTGACGGCTCAAAACAAGGGAATTGCCATCTTTGCCAGTAAAACCCCCCTACCGGTGCGCACCACCTTTGCCCAAACAGAACAGGCCCTTGATGACGGTGCGGCGACCCTCTACGAGTCTGCCAGTGGTAGTGCCACATTGGTGCTGGCGGTGCTGGGGGACATGATTTTGCAACCCGTGTATAGTGCCCTGCCCCAGTTGGAGCAGCTGGGCTATCGGGTGCGGATTGTCTCGGTGATCAATCCTCGGCGACTGTACCGCCCCAGCGATGTTGCTTGGCAAACCTGTGCTGAACCCGATGGTGGCTTTGCCGATGAGGCCACGTTCCAGCGGCTTTTTGGTGGTGATGCCCTTTTGGGAGTCACGGGGGGGCCTGCGGCGCTGTTGGAGCCAATTCTTTTGCGTGCCACCTGTCCCCGCGATGTGTTGGCTTGGCAACGGGGAGAAACGACGGCTAGCCCCGCCGAACTCATGGCCTACAATGGCCTCACCCCCGAAGCGATGTGCGATCGCGCCCGTTCACTCCTGAAGTAAATGCCCATGACTGCCGCCCATCAAAAAGCCCGTGCCCTCAAGCCCGGTAGCCCCCGCCCTGCCAAGGCGCTGTGCAGTGAGTGTGGCCTCTGCGACACCTACTATATTCACTACGTTAAGGAGGCCTGTGCCTTCCTCAATCAGCAGTTTGAGAGCCTCGAGCAGCAAAGTCATGGCCGTGCCCGTGATCTTGGCAACTGGGACGAGTGCTACTTTGGCGTTCACCAGCAGATGATGGCGGCTCGCAAAACCGAACCCATTGCGGGGGCGCAGTGGACGGGCATCGTCAGCAGTATTGCCATTGCCATGTTGGAGTCGGGACGGGTTGAGGGCGTTGTCTGCGTTCAAAATAGCGAGAGCGATCGCTTTACCCCCAAGCCGGTGATTGCCCGTAGCCGCGAGGAGATTCTGGCCGCTCGCGTCAATAAACCCACCCTGTCTCCCAATCTTTCGGTGCTGGAGCAGGTGGAGCAATCCGGCCTCAAACGGCTGTTGGTGATTGGTGTCGGTTGTCAAATTCAAGCCCTGCGAGCGGTACAGAACAAACTGGGTCTTGAGAAGCTCTACGTCTTGGGCACGCCCTGCGTGGATAACGTCACCCGTGCAGGTCTGCAAAAATTCCTTGAAACCACCAGCCGATCGCCCGAAACCGTGATTTACTACGAGTTCATGCAGGACTTTCGCGTACATTTCAAGCACAGCGACGGCTCCACAGAAACCGTGCCCTTCTTTGGCCTCAAAACGAATCAACTCAAGGATGTCTTTGCCCCCTCGTGCATGAGTTGCTTTGACTACGTGAATGGCCTTGCTGATCTGGTCGTGGGCTACATGGGCGCCCCCTTTGGTTGGCAGTGGCTGGTGGTGCGCAATGAGCTAGGTCAAGAAATGCTTGACCTCGTGCGCGATCAATTGGAAACGCAACCCGTTACGAGTGCCGGCGATCGCCACGCTGCGGTGCAACAAAGCATTCCTGCCTACGATAAAGGCGTTACGCTCCCCATGTGGGCGGCGAAACTAGTCGGCCTAGTGATTGAGCGCATTGGCCCCAAAGGGCTTGAATATGCCCGCTTTTCCATTGATTCCCACTTCACCCGCAACTATCTCTATGTGCGGCGCAACTACCCCCAAAAACTCGCCGCTCACGTGCCCGCCTTTGCCAAAAAAATTGTTGATCAGTATCAACTCCCCGCCCAATAATCGCGACAAAAAAAGCCCCCCTGTAGGGAGCGATATTTGGACTTATCAGAGGCTTAGGAGCAACCTGTTTAGGCTTCAATGCTTGGGGCAACCATCGCCACAGGAGCCGATTCACCGCTCGCCAAGTCGAGGGGGAAGTTGTGGGCATTTTGACCAAACTTGTAGCCATAGTTGGTGGATTCGGTTTCAGTGGTTTCCCGAATCAAGCTAGAGGTCACCAGAGAACCGTGCATAGCGGCAAACAGGGCACCGCCACACCTAGCCTGTGGAAGGGGTGCTTGACTTCTCCCCTTCTTGAAAGAGAGAGGATTCCCAAAGGATGCTACGCAACG
>NZ_DVEH01000042.1 GCF_015295825.1 Thermosynechococcus sp. M98_K2018_005 | reverse complement strand
CCCTGTTTTATTTGCTGGCTGCCCTGGCAGTCTTGGGAATTGTCTTGGCGGCCACCTTCCTGAAGCCGGATCCGCCAACGTCCACAGCGGTCGAATAAAAATTGGCTAGAGCTGATACGCTAGCGGTAGTTTTGCATTCATTGAAGCAAAGGGAGTCAGCACAGCACAAATGTACGACTGCATTATTGTCGGTGGTGGGCCTGCGGGGGGGGCAGCCGCTTATCATCTGGCGCGGCGCCAGCGTTCGGTTTTAGTCCTCGAAAAAGCCGCCCTCCCTCGCCAAAAACCCTGCACAGGGGGCGTTTCACCGGTGGTTGGTCAATGGTTTGATTTTGATTTTCAGCCTGCCATTGCCGATACCACCCGCACTGTGCGCTACAGTTGGCAGCTCAGTGATGCCATTGAAGCTGAGTTAAGCATTCCCGAACCCATCTGGATTGTTGATCGCACGGTGTTTGATCAGTACCTGTTGCAGCAGGCACAACAAAAAGGTGCGGTTGTAACGGATCAGACCGAGGTTACCGGGATTAGGTTCCAGGCAGATCACTGGCAAATCCACACGGCAACCACGACCTATGGCGGGCGGTATCTGATTGCTGCCGATGGTGCTAATAGTCAAATGGCTCAGTGGCTAGGGTTTAAGCCCAAAGTCGTGCGCACTGCAGCGGTGATGACTGTCCCCAACCCCACGGGCGATCGCGCGGCGCATTTTGAATTTGGCCTCGTGAGCAATGGCTACCTCTGGAGTTTTCCCAAGGGAGATCAGCGAACGGTGGGGGTTGCTGTTGTGCGGGGGAACGATCGCCTCACCTGGGAACCGATTTTGCAACAGTATTGTGCCGCCCATCAGCTTCAGCTTGCGGATTGCCCGATTCAATATCATCCCCTCTGTGTCTGGGAAGGTCGGCAGCCCCTGCATACCCACCATGCCCTCCTTGCGGGTGAAGCCGCTGGTCTGGTGGATCCCTTTTCTGCTGAGGGAGTTCGTCCCGCCCTTTACAGTGGCATGCGTGCTGCCGAAGCCATTGATGCCGCCCTTGGGGGAGAAGCGGATGCCTTGGCCACCTACAGCAAAACCTTGCAGGAGGAATGGGGGACGGACTTAGTGTGGGCACAACGCCTGGCTGGGCTTTTCCATCGTATGCCGCGGGTCGGCTATCGCCTTGCCATGAAACGTCCCTCCGCCACCCAGCGGCTCGGTCAAGTCCTCTGTGGTGAATTGCGCTATCGCGATATTGCTGGCCGCGCTATCCAACGTCTCAGCAGTTCCCTGATTCCCGGTCGCTAGATCTCCAGCTCAATCGCCGTGGGCTGGTTGGGGGCGATCGCCAGCCCTTTGCGGACGCCAAGAATGCGAAAGACCTGAATTTTGCGCTCTTTGCCCTTGAGTTCCAACGGTCCCCATGCCTCGACCTCGTAGCGATCGCCCAGATACTCCAGCGTTTCCTGTGCCACTAAAATCCGACACGGGCTAGGCTGGCGGTGCTTGTCCACACTCTCAAGGCGCGAGGCGGTATTTACACTGTCGCCAATAACACCGTACTCGAGGCGATTTTTGCTACCAAGACTGCCGACAACAATCGGACCCGTATAAATCCCCGCCCGCATCATCACCTGCGGTAGCCCTTGAGCCGCCCATTCGCGGTTCAGTTCGTCTAGGAGTTGTCCCAAGGCCAAGGCACAATCCACAGCATTGCGGGCATCAACGGCAATTCCTTCGCGGCTTGTCCGTTTAATGGGCACGCCAAACACCGCCATAATGCCATCACCGGTAAACTTATTAATCACGCCGTGGTAGCTTTGCACCACATCCGCTACTTTCTCGAGATAGGCATTGAGCCAGTTAAAAAGTTCCTCCGGTTCCATACCTTCAGAAATGGTGCTAAACCCCCTCAAGTCGGTAAAGAGCAGTGTGGCAATCAGGCGTTGGCCGGGTAACTTGCCATCCTTGAGGAGTTCATCGCGCCGTTCCCACATGGCGGCGGCAATTTCTGGGGAGATACTTTGACCCAAGAGGCGCATCACCATCTGCCGTTGCTGCTGGGCTTGCTGTGCCGTATAGCTGACCACCCCGCCACTGCCAAGAAGGAGCGTCAATGCCGGCGGCACAAGGGGAACCCAGCCTAACTTGAGGAATAGGCCGTAACAGGTGAGCAAAAGAAGCAATAGGGCTGTTGCTACTGCTGCCGCTAAGGCTAGAGGATGGCGCACTCCCCAAGCAAGGAGCGCACCAATCAATGCCCAAAGAACAATCCAAACATTCTCGACACTGTTAGGCCAAAACCAAATGACGGCGCGATCGCCCAAGCCCGCATCAATGAATTGCCCCACCATTTGGGCGTGGATAAACACCCCTGCCATACGCTGATTGTCCCGCAGGCCGGAACTAAAGGGGGTATAGAAAAAATCTTTGCCACTTTCGGCAATGTTGCCAATCAAAACCACGCGATCGCGAATCAATTCCGGTGCTACTCGTTCCGTCAGCACATCCTCAAGGGGCACCCACGTCACTGCTCGCTGATCACCGCGATAGTTGAGCATAACCTGATAGCCCGCCGTATCTGCCCCCACATAGCCGCCATCATTGGGTTGTAGGGGTGTGAAAATGCTCTGTCCCAACTGCATCACATTGGGATCCGCATCACTGCCGCGAGGCTCGATCCCCTCATCCGCCAGATACCGCAGCGCTAGCCGCAATGAGAAGGAGTAAAGCGTATTCCCCTGATCGTCCGGCAAAAAGAGTAAACTGCGACGGACAATGCCCCCGGCATCAACCGTGACATCATTAAATCCCACCTGATCGGCACTCAGGGCAGCCGGCGGACGAATGGTCGGGTGAGTGGCATCCCCCAGTTTCGTGACAGCAAAGAGGCGATCAGAATTCAGCCAAAGGCGGTTTAGCGCTTCATGCCCCGGCGGTACCGGAAAATCGCGGTAAATATCCAAGCCAATGGCACGGGGTTCATGTTTGAGGAGTTTTTGGAAGGCTTGGGCGTAAAGCTGATCCGGCAGCGATAGGGAGCGGTAACGTTGAATATCGGCTTCAGTGACTGCCACCACTAATAGTCGCGGATCAGGGCCGGGCATGGGGCGCAATTGCATCAGGCGATCGTAGGCACCCAATTCCAGCGGTTGGAGCCAACCCATTTGACGAATCCCAATCACAACCGTGCTGGCTATGGCACTGACCACGACAATCGGGCCCAGATCAGCAAAGGTGCGGCGAAAGTGGGACAATAGGGGCAGCATAGCTTTGCAGACAAGCAAAAGATTTCCTTCATCCTATCGCTATGAAAAATTACTTGGTAGCGACATTGGGCGATCGCCTCCAGGCCGAGGCCGTTTATACCCAGCTTGAAAAGGACGGCTTCCCGATGGAAAAAGTAGCCCTGCTGGGTCGAGGTTACAAACAGTGGGCAGAGTTGGGACTCATTGATCCGTTTCAAGTCGCCCGCCAGCAAATGCAACGAATGTTGATCTGGCTTGTGCCCTTTGGCTTCTTTGCCGGTTTTACCTTTAACCAAGCGACTCAAATTGACATTCTGCCAATGCTGGATCGCCTCAACAATAGTCTTTTGGGGGGCATCTTTGGGGCGATCGCTGGCGCTCTCGGTAGTCTCACCGTAGGTGGTGGTCTCCAGGTGGTGATTACGGGTAAGTCCGGCATCCCCTTTGAAAAGCGATTGCAGCGGGGCAAATACCTGATCCTGATTCAAGGTAGCGACAGTGAGATTCGTCGCGCCGAACGTCTCCTCAAAGTGCAACCCCTAGAAAACCTGCAAAGCTACACCCTCGACGAGTAGGGAATTGTTTTCTCAAAACGGGAAGCTCAAGTCTCCCCCCTTATGTGGTATATTAAAAAATCGCGATGAAAGGGTCGGTGCCCGAGTGGTTAATGGGGGCGGACTGTAAATCCGTTGGCTACGCCTACGCTGGTTCGAATCCAGCCCGGCCCATAGAGATAAAAAAGCCTGAGCCCGAGGAATATCAAGGGTTTTAAGTTCACTTTTTTTGTAAGTAAACGATTTGTTGCTGTTACTTGCTCAATACAGGGGCAAAAATTGCAGCAGATGGTTAAACGGCAGGATGGAACCGATGCCCGGGGATTCTTGGTGGCGCTGTTGGTGCTGGCTGCTAGCTTAATCACTAAGCTGCTGTTCTTTGACACGCCACGCCTTTGATGAAGTTTTGCGATCGCCCAATCGACGGGACGACCGCGAGTATCCCCCCGGAGAAATTCTGGCTTCTGGGTTTTTAACGTGCTATCTGATCCATTTACGCTGAACACGGCTGAGCACTACTACTCAACACTGAAGCGATAGCATCCCACGCATTACTGAGCAGGAAGGCGGTATCCTGCAAAGCCCTAAGAAAAGTTCCCAAGGCGCCTTGCCAATCACCTAGCATCCTGTGGTAGCATGACCGAACTTCCGACCCGCCTTGACCACCATGTCCGCAGAAAAAGCAAACGGTAGTTGGTTGTCAACCTTGTGGCACTCATCAATCAAGTTCTGAATCCGTTCTCGCACTCTGAAGGCGGCCATCCGCATCCGTCGCCGCCGCTTGGCGTTCACCTTGGTCATCCGAGAGACCCAGCTATCCAAGTCGGAATTGTGGTGACATCGCCTCGCCCCACTCGTTCCAATAAGGAAAGGAACTGTTGACGCTTGAAGTTGAGACCACCGCCAATCTCTGCCGCCACTTCGGCTCTAGGATAGAGTTCAACCAGTTTGGCAACTTGGCGATTGAGGTCAGGGCATTGTACAGCTATATCGATATCAGGTCATCCTCTAAATCCGTTGGCTACGCCTACGCTGGCTCGAATCCAGACCGGCCTATCAAAGTAAATAGGCAATTCCCTCAGCGAGAGCAATAATGCCTAGCCAAGGGTGCCACATCTGTCGCAGGGGCGATCGCGCAATCTTTTGACTGAGGATCAAACTGGCAAGGGTACTCACGACAAGTGTTGTCGTTTGCAGGAACCCGATCACCGCTGGATGGGCTTGCCAACTGGGCAAACTCGTGCCATCGAGGCCAAAGGTTGCAAAGGTTACGGGCAACAACTGACCCGCTTCCCCTAGACCAAGGGGCAAATAATAGGCCAAATTGGCACCCAGCACCAAAGGTAGATACCCATAGGCCAAGCGCACAAAGGGAACCGAGCCCTGTCGTTGTATCTGATGCCAACCCCATGCCAAGAGTCCCGGCAGAGCTAGCGCCCCCACCGCAATTATTGCCTGCACGCCAAAATGGGTCTCCGTCAGTCCCAGCCATGCTAGAAGCAGGGGTAAACGGTGCAATACCACCGCCCCTAAGAGCAAAAACAGCAGGCAAACTTCAGCCGCCGTAGCCTCATGACTGGTCCACAGATCAATGGCCGGGGGACGCAGATTCACTTCTACTGAGCGATGGGGGCAAGCCTTGAGACAGGTCATACACAAAACGCAATTGCGGTTATCCGTTAGTTGAGCGGGATGGGAATAGACGGGACAGCCCCCTGTTTCTTGACCTTCCCCAAGGGTAGGACCGCCTTTGTAGCATTGATAGGTCTGGCAACTGGCAGCGCACACCCCCTGCTGTGCCCGCAATTCAAGAATGGAGAGTTTGCCAAAGAGGCCATTCATGCCACCAATGGGGCAGAGATAGCGACACCAAAAGCGACGTTCATAGAGCTGAGAAAAAATCACCGCTCCCGCTGTAATCAAGATCAGCAGCCAACTGGATAGATAGGCAGTATTGGGTAAATCCCACAATTCTTCCCACAGGAGAATCACGGCAAAGAGGCCAAAGAGCACCCAGCCCCCCCAGCGTTCGGCGAGTTGACGCGGCCAAGGGCGCAGCTTGCGCGGCCAAATCTTCAGGGACAGCCTTTGCAGGACTTCGCCGTAGATCATAAAGGGGCAGACAGCACACCAAATGCGCCCCAAAAAGGGAAAGATCAGCAATGAGACCGGCCACCACCACGCCCAGAAGAGGTTCAGGGTAAAGTTGCGTGGGCGATCCTGGGGCCCCCAGAGACCAATGGCGACAATCAGGGGAAAAAGCCAAAGGGTCAGGCCATGGTTGAGGCGATCGGGCCACCACGGACTGCGTAGAAAAGCACGCAATTGGGGATAGGCATTGAGTAGGTTCCAACGAAATCGCCGTTGGCGCGATCGCTCCGGCCAAAAGACTTCTTCAGTGAGCAACTCCGCTCCCTCTGCTTGCACAAGGGCACGCTCCACCAGACTCGCCAACTCCCGCAAATTGCCGGGAAAATCATAACTTTGCAGCCGTCGTAGGGCTTCGGGGGTAATCCGAGGCTGGGGAATGCCCCGTTGCCGACAGTAGAGGGCAATATAGTAATTTACCAAGGCTTCAATGTCCGCTTTTGTCACCCGCAGCGGCGGCACTTTAATTTTGTGCTGCACTAGGTCTTGGCAATCGCAGCCTTTCTTTTCGGCAATCAGGATCAATCGCCCCGGAAAGTGGCGGGGGGGTACGGGGGACTCAGCGACGGGTTCATAGGTCTGTTCGGCCACAAGGCGGCGCAGTTGCGGATAGAGGTGGGCAGGCCATTCATGGACATTGTTGAGGATCAAGGTGCCCTCTGCGACCCAGTCGAGGAGACCGGGTTTCGTGGCTTTGCCAAAGAGTTCTGCCCCATTGGCGGATAAGGTGCCACAATTAAAACGAATCAGGGGTTGACGGCGATCGCGCGAGCCATAATGAATCAGCGCAGCAATATTGTCCTTTTCCAGACCCGGTTCACCAAAAATCAATACCGGCTGACGATGGCTTGCGGCCTCCTTAATCCCTTGGCGTAAACGCACGGCATAACGACTACTCCCCACAATCCCCTGTTTCACGCGCGGCACAAGATAGGGACGCAAGACTGCCTGCCGCTCCTGCTCGTGGGCAAGATCACTGAGGGTACTTTGCAACTGCTGCGACACCTGTTGGCGGAGTTCGGGAAATTGATCAGCCAATGTGGCAAACACCTCGCGGGGCAATGTCCACAATTCACAGTCCGTGAGCGTAATCACTGTTTGCGGCGCCCGTTGCTCCAGCACCAGTTCTGGCCAGTGTAAAACCGTTCCCGGTAGCAGGGTCGTTATAGTGGCGGGGCGATCGCGGGTGGTGCGGTAGGCTTCCAGTTCTCCCGATCTCAGGATCATCAGATGGGTTACGGGTGTCTCTTCAAGGACAATACGACGATTGGCCGCAATGGATTCTGTGCGCAGGGCGGCAGCGATCGCCTCTAATGCTTCCAAAGAAAGCGATCTCAGGGGAGTATGGGTTTGCAGCCAACTCAGGCGATCGGTCATCGAGGGCACCCCCCAACAAAATTAGTGATGAAGAAACCCCTCACTACCTATGGCTCAGTTCCTTTACCAAACTACGCTAGGATTGTAAAGGTTTCTTACGCTCCTCAACGCTCTATTACAAAACTCGCAGGAAGTCGCTATGAGTCTGCCGATTCGTAATGTTGCCATTATCGCCCACGTTGACCACGGCAAAACTACTCTGGTGGATGCCCTACTGCGTCAGTCGGGTACCTTTCGTGAAGGGGAAGATATTCCCGAGTGCGTCATGGACTCCAATGATCTGGAGCGGGAGCGCGGCATTACGATTTTGGCCAAGAATACAGCGGTTCGCTACAAAGACTTGACGATTAACATTGTGGATACCCCCGGCCACGCCGATTTTGGTGGTGAAGTGGAACGCGTCCTTGGCATGGTGGAGGGCTGTCTGCTGATCGTCGATGCCAACGAAGGGCCGATGCCCCAAACCCGGTTTGTCCTCAAAAAAGCCCTTGAAAAAGGTCTGCGTCCCATTGTGGTTGTGAATAAAATTGACCGGCCTCAGGCGGAACCCTACAAGGCAATTGATAAGGTGTTGGACTTATTTATTGAACTGGGGGCGGATGACGATCAGTGTGAGTTTCCTTATCTTTTTGCTTCGGGCTTAGCGGGCTACGCAAAAACGGATCTAGACGAAGAGGGCAAGGATATGCAGCCCCTCTTTGAAGCTATTGTCCGCCATATTCCACCGCCAGTGGGCAATCCCGATGCGCCGCTGCAACTTCAGGTGACCACTTTAGATTACTCGGAGTACCTGGGCCGAATTGTCATTGGCAAAATTCACAATGGTACGGTGCAGGTCGGGCAGCAGGCGGCCTTGGTCAAGGATAACGGCCAAATGGTCAAGGCAAAGATTACCAAACTCTTGGGCTTTGAGGGACTGAAGCGGATTGAATTGGACACCGCCAGTGCCGGCAATATTGTGGCGATCGCGGGCTTTAGTGATGCCAACATTGGCGAAACCATCACCGACCCCAACAACCCCCAAGCCCTACCCCTGATCAAGGTGGATGAACCGACCCTGCAAATGACCTTTGCGGTCAATGACTCCCCCTTTGCGGGTCAGGAGGGAACCTTTGTAACCTCGCGGCAATTGCGCGATCGCCTGTTTCGGGAACTGGAAACCAACGTGGCGCTGCGGGTCGAAGAAACCGACTCCCCTGATCGCTTTGCCGTTTCTGGTCGGGGTGAATTGCACCTTGGCATTCTCATTGAAACGATGCGCCGCGAAGGCTATGAATTTCAAGTGTCCCAGCCGCAGGTGATCTACCGTGAAGTGAATGGTCAGCCCTGCGAACCCTACGAATGCTTAGTGCTGGACGTTCCCGATGAAGCCGTTGGCGGCTGTATTGAGCGTCTAGGCCAGCGACGCGGCGAAATGCAGGATATGCGGGTGGGGGGCAATGGTCGGACGCAACTGGAGTTTGTGATTCCAGCGCGGGGTCTCATTGGTTTCCGGGGCGAATTTATGCGCCTAACACGCGGCGAAGGGATTATGAACCACAGCTTTTTGGACTATCGTCCCTTGGCAGGCGAGATCAGCACCCGTCGCAATGGCGTCTTAATTGCCTTTGAGGAGGGCACGGCCACCTTCTATGCCCTGAAAAACGCCGAAGATCGTGGTGTCTTTTTCATTACCCCCGGCACCAAAGTCTATAAGGGCATGATTGTCGGTGAGCACAACCGTCCCCAAGACCTTGAAATCAATGTCTGCAAAGCCAAACAACTCACCAACTTCCGCTCCTCAACGGGGGATGAACTGGTGCAACTGCAAGCACCCGTGGAAATGAGCCTAGAGCGGGCACTGGAATACATTGGCCCCGATGAACTAGTGGAGGTGACCCCCCAATCCATTCGACTGCGGAAAATGAGCAAGAAGCTGGCACGCCGCTAATGCTTACGAATGCCTTTTTTGCCCTCTCGCTGTTGCCCTATTTGGGGTTCTTGTACTTTATGACCCGCAACCCCAATACACCCCGTTTAGCCCTGATTGGCTTCTATGGGACGCTGGTGTTTGTCGCTGTCACGATTCCAGCGGGACTCTATGCCCAAAAGGTTTATGGTACAACACTGGCCAACGTGGATGGGTTGCACGGGGGAGCGGAATTTTTCTTAACGCTGGCCAATATTCTCATTGCCTTAGGCTTTCGCCGCACCCTCAAGGAGTCCGCCTAATTTGCCTATTGCCAGCGGCATAGCCAAAGAAAGCGAAGCCAACTGCGCAGGAGCGCCAAACCCGCGAGTGCTGCTACTGTAAAAAGAGCGATCGCCCCCCCCAACGCTTTGGCTGACCACAGCATTCCCCCCGCCAAGAGGGTAAAACCAGCCAGTCCCAAATAGACTAAACAAATCAACAAACTCTCAATCCGCCGCAGTTGCCGCTCCATCATGGGATTGCGCACCGACAGTTGCAGTTCGCCGCGAGCCAAGCGATCCTCTAACTGTTGTAGCCGCACTTCAAGCCGACTGGGCTGCTGTAATCGCTGGCTGATTAGGGTTTGGGTTTGGTGAATCAGTTCTCGCCAGCCCCCCCGCGAGTGACGCATCAATTCCTTGACAAAGGGTTGGGCCGCCGCACTCAGGTTGTACCCAGGGTCTAAACTGCGGGCAATCCCATCAAGGGTTGTGAGGGACTTGAGAATATAGGTCATCTTTGCGGGTAGGCGAAAGGGTTGCTGCTCAAAAAGGGCATACACCTCCTGTTGCAATTCCCGAAAGGCGGTTAAATCCACAGGCCGTTCGGTAAATCGATCCAGAATCAATTGCATAATCCGTTGTAAGGGCACCCTATCGGTAACAGGTATCAATAGCCCCAGTTCAATTAAGGCAGCAATCACGCGATCGCTATCCTTTTGCAGCACCGCAAAAAATGTTTGCACCATCTGCTCCTGGTTGAGGGCTGGCACTTCCGTCATCATGCCGTAGTCATAAAAGATGAGATCCCCCTCTTTGGTCACCGCCAAGTTCCCCGGATGGGGGTCAGCGTGGAAGAAGCCATCAATCAATAACTGCTTGAGGTAGCAACAAATCCCGCGCTGGTTAATCATTTGTGGATTCAAGCCAAAGGCTTCGATGGCAGCGCGATTGTCAATGCGAATGCCGGGGAGATACTCCATCGTCAGGACATAGCGGCAAGTATGCGTCCAATAGACCTTAGGAACACGGATATGGGGGTCTTGGACAAAATTGGCCCGAAAGCGATCGGCATTTTGCCCCTCCTGAACGTAATCAATTTCCCGCAGCAGAATACTAAAAAACTCCTCATAGATCTCTTGGAGGGCATAGGGACGTAGAAAGGGGAGCCAGCGATCGCCCCAGCGAATGAGTTCACCAATGGCCAGATAGTCCAGATACAGTTGCGCCTCTAGGTGTGGGCGTTGCACCTTCACCACTACCTCTTCACCACTGTGGAGCGTTGCCCGATGGACTTGGCCCAGACTGGCGGCTGCAAGGGGTTTTGGATCAAATGTGGCGTAGAGATCCCCAAGGGATTGTCCCAAGTGCTGCTCAATCAGGGTGATCGCCCGCCGTGAGTCAAAAGGAGGCACCTGATCCTGTAGTTTCCTCAGCGCCTCAATGTAGGCGGGGGGCAACAGATCAAACCGAGTCGAGAGAAATTGACCAATTTTAATAAACGTTGGTCCCAAGACCAATAATTGCTGTACGAGCCAACGGGCCCGTTGCGATTGGGCGCGATCGCTCCGCCGCCGCCAAGTATAGTCCCACAGCAGTTGACCCCCAAAGCGCCCCAACACCCCCACAATTTGGCTCACACGGCACAACAGCAGCCAGCGACTGGGACGATAGGTAGAGGCAGTAACCAGCATTCAGCAGCAATCACGAAAAGTGCCCAACCTCAACAATACCCCCTTTTTCACGGGCATTCAGACTTGCTGCCCCTGATTCTCTTCTGCGGTGTCTATGATGAGAACTAGAGTCCTGATCGGAATTTGCTATGGCGACGACACGTCAATTTAGTAGCTTCAGCGATCTCCTAGCCACCACAGATAAACCCCTCTTGGTTGACTTTTATGCCGACTGGTGTGGTCCCTGCCGCATGATGGCGCCGATTTTAGAGCAGGTCAAGCAAGTCATGAAATCAGGCGTTGAGGTCGTCAAAATTGACTCTGAGCGCTATCCCCAACTGTCGAGCCAATACCACGTTCACGCTCTGCCAACCTTGATTCTCTTCCACCGCGGCCGTGAGGTTCAGCGCTGGGAAGGGGTCCAGCCGCCAGAAGTTCTGATTGACGCCATTCGCCGCCTGTAAAATTCTTCAAAAGATAAGGGGTTTGAGGAATCAGTCAGGATTGGCCAATATCAGCTATTGGACGTTGCTCGTACCACCGTTGGCGGGGGGCGTCATCGGCTACTTTACGAATGATTTAGCCATTACCATGCTCTTTCGCCCCTACAAACCTATTTATGTAGGGGGCAAGCAACTCCCCTTTACCCCTGGTCTGATTCCCCGCAATCAGGAGCGGCTGGCTCGTCGCATTGCCGATGCCATTCTGGGCTCTTTGCTGACACCAGAGGAACTGCAAAACTTAGCGCGGCGGCTGTTGCAAGTGGAGCGAGTGAAGGCGGTCATCCATTGGCTCCTCCAGACAAGTCTAAGCCAAATTCAGGCTCAAAGTGAACAGCGATCGGCCCAAGTTTTGGCCAATATTCTACGGGATTTTTTCGGCACTGCCCTACCCCGTTTGATGAAAGTGTGGTCGCGGCGGGAAGATTTTCTGGAACCCCAACTGAATCAACTGTTTGATCAGGTGCTAGTGGAGCTGCAACTGAGTGATGAACAGGCGGAGAAGCTGGCAGATTGGCTGCTGTCGGTCATGTTGCCCCCCGATCGCCTGCGACTGGCGATTATTGACTTTCTCACCGATCGCACGATTAATGTTCTCGATCAAGAACTACGCCAAAATACCAGTGGCACCTACTGGGTGGTGGCTAATCTGGTGGGGGTGCGCAATACGTTAATTCGCCTGCGGGAGTATTGTCTCAATGAACGCGAAGCCTGTAACCGCCGCCTTGGAGAATTAATCACGGCATTGGCACTGCGGCAACGCTTGGTGGAAGCGCTGCAAAATATCACCCTACAAAGTTTACCCCTCGGTACGGTGCGGGAGCTACGGCAACTGTTTCGGCAGACGGTGCGCAGCTACATCCAAGAACAGGGCTTTGGTGTCATTGAAACGGTGAGCCAAACGGTGGAGTGGGAAACGATTTCCCTGAGTATTTTGCGGCGACTGCGGGATTCGGCAAGTCTGGGTGCTTCGCTGGCAGTAGTTAGTGATGAATTGGCTCTAGTGCTCGATCGCTATCTGGAACGGGATATGGAACTGATTATTGAGCGGGCAATTCCGATTTTGGATTTGGATCGGGTAATTGTGGAGCGGGTCAAGGCCACCTCGCCAGAAAATCTGGAACTAGCCATTCAGGGCATTGTTCGCAGTGAGTTGCAAGCCATTGTCCGCTTGGGGGGTATTCTTGGCTTTTTGATTGGTGTCGTGCAGGCGGGCTTTTTGTACTGGCAAAGTCTGCAGGCGCCCTAAACTGGGACTTTCACCTCAGATTCACCCGCCAACTGGCGCAGGTTTTGGCAGCGAATCAGTTCAGTGACATCAAGGACACGACGGCGCTCCAACTCTGCCACCTGAGAAATGCCTGAAAGGAGGGCTTTGGCTGCCTCTTGTGCACTGTAGCCGCGCCGTTGAGCCAATTGCAAAGCTTGGCGATCGGCCGCCACTTCCACGGGAATTCCCCGCGTATTTTGCCACACTTGAAGCCCAGCAAAGGTGGTTAGCCCCCCGGCTACCAAAATGCCGACAGGATCTGCTTGGACAACTTGTAAAACTGTACCCAGCAAGCCTGCCACCGTGAGTCCTTGGTAGAGGTCAAGTTTGATCAAACCCGTGGTGTCAAACCAAGCTACTGCCCGCAGCAATAAGAGATCGCGCTCTGGGGTATCGAGATGCTGCCACAGGCGAAAGTTAATTTCAATCGGGCGATCGCCCCAAGGGAGAGCGGGCTGATAGCGCAGGACTTGGCTTTGTTGTGGTCGAGAAACCAACTTACAGCGCATCCGTGCCGACGCCGGCATCAGATCAAGTAGACGACGAATCTCAGCCTCTGGGGTCATAGGGGTAGTCATACCATCAATGCTCTGACCCTAGTCTGCCATTACCCTACCTTTCCGGCAATCTTCTGGATTCCTTAAAATAAAGGGGCATGTGTTTTTTGTGCCCAAATCAAAATGGTGATGACATCGGCCTTTGCCCCCTTAGAACAATCGCTGGTCGCTTCTCCCCAAGAATTGCCCGCCGTGGATGTGGCGATTGTGGGTGCGGGGATTGTGGGTCTGAGTTTGGCCTGTGCTCTACGCAACAGTGGCCTAGCGATCGCCCTCATTGAGGCAACCCCCTACGCGCGGGAAAACACCAAAGGCCAAGCCTATGCCCTGCACCAAGTGTCTCGTTATTTCTTTGAGGGGATAGGGGTGTGGGATAAGCTAATGCCCCATGTGCAGCCCTTTGAGGTGGTGCAACTCTCCGATGGACGGTTCTCCTTGACGGTTCGCTTTTCCCCAGCCGATTTAGGCACAGAAGCCATTGGTTATGTGGCTGAGCACGCCGCGATCGCTGAGACCCTGCAGAGCGTTTTACAGGCCGTTGATAATGTTACATTCTATTGCCCGTGGCGGGTGGTGACCAATGAAGTGCAAGGCGATCGCGCTCAGTTGACGCTCATTTCTGGTGACTCTGCCGCACCCAAGGTGGCTCACTTGGCAGCACGTTTAGTGGTGGCAGCAGATGGTGGCAAGTCTCCCCTGCGGCAGCAGATGGGCATTGAACCTAAGGGATGGCAATATGGTCAGTCCTGTGTGGTTGCCACCCTCGATGTTGCCCATCCCCAACCCGTGATCGCCTATGAACGCTTTTGGCCAACAGGCCCCATGGGGGTGCTGCCCCTACCGGGGAATCGCTACCGAGTTGTTTGGACACTGCCCCACCCAGAGGCGGAAGCCGTTGCTGCCCTCGACGATCGCGCCTTTCTAGCGAAACTTCAGCCCTATCTTGACCCGCAGATGGCGGAGATTACTGGTGTCAGCGATCGCTTTATTTTCCCCACCCGCCTGATGCAGGTCAGTTCCTATGTGGGCGATCGCTTTGTTGTCATTGGCGATGCTGCCCATCGTTGTCATCCGGTGGGAGGGCAGGGGCTAAATCTAGGCTTGCGGGATGTATGGGCACTGGCACAACAAATTCTCGCTACGCCTTGTGAGAGACTGGGCGATCGCCCTGCCTTGGTGCAATTTCACCGTCAACGCTGGTGGCAAAATGCCCTAACCCTTGGATTTACCGACCTACTCAATCGGCTTTTTTCCAATGCATGGTGGCCTTTGGTGGGGGTGCGCCGCTGGGGCTTGTGGCTGTTGCGAACCGTTTTGCCTCTCAAGCGTCTGGTGCTGCGGTTTATGGCCGGTCTCCTGCTACCCCTACCGAGCGATCGTAAATTCCCCAGAGGGCATTAAAACTTTCTACGCAATTATCTCTAGCGCCCTCATTCTGTAGTATCAATTTGACAGAGAAACGAACCGCTTGGGAGAGAGGGATGGCTGCTACGGATGATCTCGAGAAAATTCGCCGCCAATTTGACTATGGCCCCTATCCCCGCGTTGCCATTGAGAAAACTCCCAAGGATGAGCCGAATGTTCTCTTTGTCCACGATTTGGTGACCGCCTTTTATGTGCGGGATCATAGGGTGCCAGAGACCAAGGGCAAGCGGATTCTCGATGCCGGCTGTGGTACTGGCTATAAGTCCTTAGTGCTGGCGATCGCCAACCCCGGCGCGGAAATTGTCGGTATTGACCTATCCCCTGAATCTGTGAAGTTGGCGGCAGAGCGACTCAAGTTCCATCACTTTGACAACGTTTACTTTGAGGCGCGCTCGATTTTAGATTTACCCAGTTGGGGAGAGCAGTTTGACTACATCAATTGCGATGAGGTGTTGTATCTGCTGCCTGATCCGATTGAAGGCCTCAATGCGCTCAAAAGTGTCCTTAAGCCCGATGGCATTCTCCGCAGTAATCTCCACAGTGCGCTGCAACGCTTCCCCTTCTTTCGGGCCCAAAGTCTCTTCAAGCTGATGGGCTTGATGGACGACAATCCCGAAGAAATGGAAATGGACATCGTCCGCGAGATCATGAAAGAACTCAAGGAGGGCGTGGATCTCAAAGCCCGCGCGTGGAACCCCCGCTACGAACAGGAGGACAGCAATGAGACCCTCTTGGCGAATCATTTACTGGTGGGCGATAAGGGCAGCACCATTCCCCAACTCTTTCAATACCTAGAGGCAGCGGGTCTGGAATTCATTTCCATGGTCAACTGGCGCCACTGGAATCTCGTGGATCTCTTCAAAGACCCAGAAAACTTGCCGACTTTTTTGGCGCTGAGCCTGCCTGATGTGCCGCAGTCGGTACAGTTGGAGATGTATGAGCTGCTGCATCCGGTACATCGCCTCTTGGATTTTTGGTGTAGTCCGCAACCCCGTGCCACCGTACCCGACTTAGGGGAATGGTCTGAGGAGCAATGGGATCAAAGTCGGATTGATCTGCATCCGCAACTGCGTACGGAAACCATTAAGGAAAAATGGCTGGGGTACCTCAATGACCGCATGATTGTCGATCTGGGTACCTTTATGTCCTTCTCTAGTCCCGGCCCGACCTATATTGACCCCCTTGGACTAGCGACACTGCTGCCCCTCTTTGATCAGCCCTTGGCCTTTCCAGAGTTGTGCGATCGCTATCAACGCTTGGCACCCCTTGACCCCGTCACCCTGAACCCCATTGAACCAAGGGTGGCACGGCAACAACTGCAAGCCCTCTTGACCCGCTTGGAGGTGAGTTTATTTGTTTTGGTCAGCCTACCCTAGGCCCATCCAGCCAAGAGCTTGAGCAAGGGCCAGTCCCAAATAGTTGGCGATCGCGTAACCAAGCAGTCCCAAGGTAATCCCTACCCCCATTAACTGGGGCTGATGCCGACCCGTGGCTTGGGCAACGGCTGTGGTTGGTCCCCCCACTGCGGCTTGGGAGGCAAGGGCAATCAGTTCCAGATCCAACTTCAGGAGTGCCCCAAGGCCAAAGGTGACAAGACCGTGGGTAAAAACAATCACCGTAGTAAAGAAAATCATTTCCAGTCCCACTGGAATCAGGGAGGGCACATGGGTACCAGCACCAATCACCGTAAAAAAAAGATTCACGCCAAACATCCCCAAAGCGCCCGTGCCCCGCAGATAGCGCATCCACTTAAATTGCGCCAGTGCCAAGCTGAGGGTAGTGAGCCAGACAATGGTGGGAATCAGCGGCCAGAACTGATGCAGTGCTGTTGACAGGACCAAGATAGCCACAGCCAAGCTGAGGAGAATGGCTAAATCTAGGGGGGCGATCGCTGAGGTAGTGAGCAGAGGTATGACTGTAACCGCTTCCCCCTCATCCCGTCGGGGATAGACACGTGCTAGCAGTGAAGGCAGACTCAGGGTAGTGGCCAGCCAAATGGCCGTGAGCAGGTTATCCGCTGTCGTGGCCGCACTAAAGAGCAAATCTGAAAGGTTGAGGGCACGCCCAACCCCCACAAAGTTAATGCTGCCGCCAATGTAACTGGCTGCCAAACTCCCCGCCAAGCGTGGCGTATCCCCGAGAAAGCGACTGTGGAAGAGCATACTGGCAAGGAGGGCGCCCACCAAGGTTCCAAAACTAGCAAGGCCAAAGGCCAACAAAGCCGATCGCCCCAAGCGTCGCACATCCTGTAAATTCACCAGCAGCAGTAGCCAGACAATCGCCAACGAGGTGATCGTGCCGTAGATCGTGTCATAGACTGGCGATTGCTGGGGAATCAGACCCAAATTTGCACAGAGGGCCGCCAACATCAAAATGATCAGCGAAGACCCCAAGCGTGTCGCCCAGCGAAAGCGATGCTCCAGCCATAGCCCCAGAGCCGTCAGTGTCAATAGGATGCCCCAAAGGGTCAAGTCATCCATGGGGGGTCAACTCCGGTAGCCGCTGTCCCAACCGTGTGGGTTGCTCATAGACCCGCCGTAGGGTATTCACATCCCGCTGCGAAATTGGTGGTGGATCTGCCACTTGGGCAAAATAGAGGGCATCAGTGGGTAGGGGGCTGTGTCCCCAAATGCCGAGGGCATGACCCAGTTCATGGCGCAGCGCCGCGAGGACAAACTTGGCGGCTTGCGTCGGACGCACCATCACACGGCAGCGATGGCGCAGCACCCCTTGGCTATCCACAAAGAGTTCGTAGCTGGTTTCAGCAAAGCGGGCGCGGCGGTTATTTTGATCCGTGGGTCGCTGCGAGAGGAGGCGAATATTGGCCGGTAAACTGGCATCCACAATTTCTAGGGGCAAATAGGCGGACCACTCTACTACTGCCTGTTTTGCCGCTGCTTGCCACACCTGGTTCGGATCCCATGGCGGTGGTTCAATGGCAACGGTGACTGGGAACTGAGTCCACAGCAGATAGCCCACTTCCAGCGGCTGAACGGCATCAAAATAGTCCTCGCCTTTTATGGGAATTTCGGCTAGGGAGGGGGGCAACGGATAGTGCACTGCCGCTGGCAATTGGATATTCTGGCGCGTCAGGTTTGCGGTACCCGCCAAGGACTCCCAATTCCCTTGGGTACCGCCTAGCATCAGTCCTAAGGCAACCATGCACACCAAGAACCACCAGCGACGCTTCATCCTTGCTCCTCAACAGGTCTGTACAAAGGGCCAGCCCGGAAATCGCCAGAGAATGATGGGAATTGCCACTGTCCAGAAAAAGGCATTGAGCAACGCAATTTGACCCGCCAGATTCATGGGCAGATGCAACCACCCCTGCAACACCCAGCGATCCAAGGGCAAGACCAAAAGCCACATGAAACAAAGGACGGCCATTCCGCCCCAAAAGATTGGCCAGCGGGCGTTGCTATTGAAGCCCTCAAAAAAGGTTTGACCCACCAGTTCTTCGAGAATGGCGACGGGGGCAGAGCGATATTGCCCACCCGTGACTTGGGTAGCGGCGGCTAGTTGCGGAGCATGATCACCGACGACAATGGCGTTGATTTTTACTCGTTGTTGGCGGGCATTGGCAACCACACCGGCATCCACTGGGGCTTCCCCATCGGTAATGAGGAGCAGTTCGCGACAGCGATTGGGGATCTGTTGCAGTTGTTGGCTGGCCATGGCGATCGCCCCCGAAAGATTGGTTGCACTGGGATCCACTTGGGCGAGCAAATCACTGCGATTGAGGGCTTGATCCAGTTGGGTGAGGAGGAGATCACTATTGGTCTCAAACCGGGGCGTCAGAAACACCACATTGCGGCCAAAGCCGTGGATCATGACTTCGTTGGGGTTGGTGAGATGCCGGTGGTTACGTTGTAAGTAAAGCTTGGCAGCGATCACCTGCTGCGCCATCACCGTTTGTGGTTGATTAAATTGCAACGGATTATTGCCAAACGTACTGCCGCTGAGATCAAGGGAGAGGACAACAGCGACACTGGGGCGTCCCCAATTCAACAACCAGAAGAGCAGCGCTAGCAGGACACAGCCTACGAAGAGAATAAGGGGAATCTGAAAAAGAGGGTAATACCACAGTTGTCGTTGACGGGTCATAGCTCAGGCAAGGTACCGCTAAAGACTGCAAGGGCAGGCCCGGTCATATACAAATGTTGGCTCGGCAAATCCCAGCGAATATGGAGATTTCCCCCCGGCAGTTCAACCGTGGCTTGGGCTTGATCGCCCACAGGACTCAGGCGATCGGTCAAAACGGCAGCGACGAGGGTGGCACAGGCTCCCGTGCCACAGGCAAGGGTCATACCAGCTCCCCGTTCCCAGACGTGCATCCGTAGGCGATCGCTCCCTAGGACTTGGACAAACTCAGTATTGGTGCGCTGGGGAAAGGCGGGGTGATGTTCAAACTGTGGGCCAAGGGTTGCTAGATCAACCGCAGCAATCTCTTCGACAAACGTGACACAGTGGGGATTCCCCATACTCACGCACGTTACCAACCACGGGCGATCGCCCACCATTAAGGGCACATCAATCACCTTTTGATCTGCGGCTGCCAAGGTGGTGGGAATCTGCTGCGCCAAGAGTTGGGGTTTGCCCATATCCACCGTTACCTGACCATCCGCTCGTACCTCTGGCACAATCAGACCGGCAAGGGTGTCGATGCGGTAGCGCACGATTTCGCCGGCAGAGCGACCCTCAAGGGCAAAAATAAACTTGGCTAAACAGCGAATGCCATTACCGCACATTTCGGCCACTGAGCCATCGGCATTGTACATTCGCATGCGGTAGTCGGTATCCCCCGTGCCTCTCAGCAAAAAAATGACACCATCGGCGCCCACGCCAAAGTGGCGATCGCACCAGTGTCGGGCTTGTTCTGAGGTTAAGAGCAGCTCTTCCTGATGGCGATTGTCAATGAGTAGGAAATCGTTACCTAACCCTTGGTACTTCTGAAAAGATAGGCTCATAGAATTGAAAAGGTACGAGAGGGAAATCCATGACCGACGAATTTAATACGGCACTGCCCAGCATTCGCCAGTTGCAGACCTTTATTAAAAATAGCACCGAGGTTGAAGTCAAGCTCAGCACCAGTGATCTCGTGGTTGGTAAGGTGCGCTGGCAGGATATGAATTGCCTCTGCGTTGTCGATCACTACGATCAACCCACAATTATTTGGAAGCAGGCCATTGTCTTTATAAAACCCAAGCTAGCCTAGGGGCCACTGCTGCTGCGCTGCTGCTAGGGCTTCCTGATAGACCACCTGCCAGGGGCAGTGGTGCTGACGGGCAAGGGCGGCACAGTCTTCGAATTCCGGCTGGACATTGAGCCGCTGTCCTTGGTGTTCGGCCACTTTCACCCGAACTTCACCAAAGGCTGTTGCGAGGGTTTTAATTTGGCGTTCAAGGATATAGCGCTCCTGTACCTGCCGCCGCAGCCCTAGCGTCGTTGTTTCTCGAAAGAGGGTCTGGACACAGGCGGCCTCAGCACTGGGGGGACACAACACCGTGAGCAAAACCCCCAAGCGGGACTTTTTCATCGTAAGGGGTTGACAAAAGACTTCAATCGCACCAGCAGTATAAAGTTGTTCGAGGGTGTAGCTGAGGGCTTGGGGTGTCATGTCATCCAGTTGGGTTTGCAGTTCAACAATGGTTTTTGCTGTGGTTGTTTCTGCTGAGTTCGGCAGCGTTCCCAACCAGAGGCGCAGGAGATTTGGTAGGGGCAGCTCTTGACTCCCAGCGCCTAAGCCTACCCGTTTTAATGTCATCGCTGGCGGCGCACCAAAGCCCTCACTCAGGGCACAAACCAAGGCAGCTCCCGTAGGCGTGACCAGTTCTTTTTCAATGCCGTTGCCGTAGAGGGGCACTTGGTACATTTGGCACAGTTGCAAGACGGCGGGAACAGGGACTGGCAGTTGACCATGGGCCGCTTTGACCGTTCCGCCCCCCGTGGGTAGCGCCGAGCAGTAAATGTGACTAACATCGAGATAATCCAACCCCAAACAGGTGCCGACAATATCCACGAGGGCATCCACCGCCCCCACTTCATGGAAATGCACTTTTTCTGGCTCAATGCCATGCACGGCGCCCTCAGCAATGGCCAGGGCTTCAAAAACCTTGAGGCTCCAGTCGCGAGCGCGATCGGGGAGATGAGCGGCAGAGATTTGGTCGGCAATCTGCGGCCAATGGCGATGGTGATGGCAGTGGCGATCGCGCAGATGTACCTGTGCTTTTAAGCCCCGCTGTCCCTTGCGCTGCACCGTTTCTGTGGTCAACTCAAACTCATCGGCAATCCCTAGCTTTGCCAATTGGCTTTGGAGATACTCGAGGGGAACCCCCAGATCAAGGAGGGCACCCAGACACATATCCCCCGCCACCCCAGCAGGGCAGTCAAAATAGGCAACCGTCATGGCAGATTACAGGCGCAGTGGCACTAAGGACTATGGTAACAGGGGGGATCAAAATACCGGCTACAGTGAGTTCCTGTTTAGGATAGGGAGCATCAAGCAGAAATCAACTGCTGACAAAGGGTTGCTGAGGGTTGCCACTGGTAGCGCTTCAAGTTAATGCGATCGCCCGCCTCAAAAATAATCCCCTCTGCCTCTAGGCGCCAGCGCTGTAACTCATCCGTCCCCTGGCGTTGGGGGGCGTAGGAGATTTTGCCGTGGGCATTGACCACGCGGTGCCATGGAATGTCAGAATTCGGTGCCACTTGATAAAGGGCATAGCCCACGTAGCGCGCATGACGTGGCCAACCACACAGGGCGGCAATTTGGCCATAGGTAGCGACATATCCTACGGGGATTTGCTTCACTAGCCAATAAATTTTTTGTTGAAACGTCAGTGCCTGCGTGTTTGTCTTCATAAATTTTGTATTTTAAGGCACATTCAACCCCTCTCAATCCGTATTCCTGCGGAGGAAAGCATCAAAACGAACCACCTAGATTAAAAAACATGAAGGGTAGTAACAGGATTACTAAATTCAATTAAGAACACCTGCCCCCGAAAAGATAGATCCGTCATGATTTAAGCAGCAGCAATCCTCAGGGGGGGGAGGGTGGAATTTTTTGCTTGGTGTTGAACCATGACGTGTTTCTCATCTAATTGTTTTTTGCTGAATGATTGCTTCTATGCTTTTTTGACTTGAGTTCCCAATTGTCTTTGTCGATATTCTTGACGCTATTTGATGGAGTCGCCCTATGACCATAACCAGTTCCCGACCCCAAGCCGCCGCTGGCGATCGCTACGGTGTGAACCATCTCCTGCGCAAAAAATACCCGAAACGCCACCATCACTACGCTTTTTGGGACTTCTTTCAATTCGATAGCGATCGCGGTACCTACACCGATTGGAACAATGCCCGTAACCTCCTAGTTACCGAAGACTTCATCATTGGCCTCATTGAGGGCCTTGAAGAGGAAGTTGGCCCTGCCTCCAGCGTCGTCATGTACAAAATTGGTGAAGAATGGGGACGCCGCGATGCCCGCTTTTTCCAAGAGTGGTTTCCCACGGAATATGGCTACGAGCAGGGGATCAAGCAAATGCGGCTCCCCTATGTCCTCGAAGCTTGGTGGTGGCCCTGCACAACCCAAGGCTGGGGCAACTGGGAAGTGGATCTCAGTGAGCAAAAACATGGCTTCATGTTCATTAATATCTTTGATTCGGTTGTGGCGCGTACCTTAGGGGACGTTGGCCGACCCGTGTGCCATCTCTATGCTGGCCTCTTTGCTGGTTTCTTTAGCGGCCTGATTCAAAAAGAACTCAGTTGTATTGAAATCCAGTGCTACGCTATGGGAGAAACCTACTGCAAGTTCCTGCTCGGCAAGCAGGATCGCATTGATGCCGCTGCCTTCTGGCAAAACGAAGGAGCCTCCGCCAAAGATATTGAAAAACGGCTCCGCAGTGGAGAACTGGTCTATGAAAAACCTAAACGGTAATTGGCAACAGCAAACCGTTGCTGAATTCTTTGAGGAACTGAACTGGCTGGGCTTGGTGCGGCAGCAGCCGGTGGCGAAAGCTGTGATACTCAATTGGCAATCCCTGAAAGTTGGCGAATTTTGGCAGCGGGTCAATTGGCTTGGGCTTGAGGTCAAAGGGGCGATCGCCGCCACGAGTCCCACAGAATGGCCCAGCTACCGTGTCAAGGACTTCTTTGGTCACATGAACTGGGAAGGGATTGGGGTCATCTTGCCTGCGATCGCACCCCCCCCAGAGGAGGAAATGGTGGCTCCTCCCGTTGCTGCCCCTGCCACCCCTTGGGCTGCTTGGTCGGTAGAAACCTTCTTCCGCCAACTCAATTGGGAAGGCCGTCCGGATCAGGCCATTTCCCTCGAGCCGAGTCTGTGCCTCTGGCGCCTATCGGTCAAAGACTTCTGTGCCAATTTGCCTTGGGCAGGCCAACCTGTGATTGCCCAAGTGAGCAAAGTGGAAGCGCCACCCCCTGTCCCCGTCGAACCCGAAGTCACCCTCTTAGATTTATCCAACCTGTTTTAGGAGACCTCTATGCACACCGAGTTAATGAATCTCTACTACAAAGCCGAAGAAAACTACCTCAGCAATGTGGACATCAAAGTCTTCCGCCACCACATCGAGTCGCTGCAGCAGCGGTTGAGCACCTACGAATTTCTGCGGGATCATGAAATTGAAATCTTTCAGCCCGTGGCCGACGCCCTGCAAAAGAAATACCCCACCGAAAATCCCCAAACCCTTGAGCAAGTGTTGCGTCAGGCGATCGCCCTACTACGCTATGCCGCCATGGCAATGCTCCTGAATAATCCGGAGTTTTTGCAGCATCGGCTCCTCGAGTGGCTCACGGAAGTGGTCAACGCCCACCAAACCCAAACTCTATGGAGCAGTTGCCACGAGCTTCTCAGTGCCCGCCTCCAGGAAATGCTCACCGCCGCCGAGCAGGACTTGATTTTGCCGCTGTTGGATCACGCCCAAGCGACCCTTGTGGGCTTGCCAGCGGTGGTTTCTGTCCACGCCTAGGTTAGGGTTGGAAGTCTGCTGAAAGTGCTTGTTATGCCTACGAATGAGGATGTCCTATGATCTCCGTTGCTGATTTAGTCAAAGACCCCATCATCCCCGGCAATTACTACGCTGCCGATGCTTATGTACAGGGGGATTTTGAAACGGGTCTGATTGAAAACCGCAAAGGTGCCCGTCTGATTGCCCTACCCGATATTTTGCTCCAAGCCATCTATGCCGGTCTCGATCAAGAAGTGGGGCAGGCCTGTGGGGTCGTGCTCTTTAACTGTGGTCGCTGGTGGGGTAAGAACTTTTATCGCCGCTTTGTCGAGGAGGTCAGCGAGTACTATCGCCGTCCCCTTGCGGAAATGGAAATGGTGGAGTTTCTCCAGTGCCTCAAGGAATGCTGGAAGACCCACGGCTGGGGCACGATTGATCTCGACGTGAGCTTCTACCAACAGGGCTTTTTGGTGGTAAAAACCTGGGACTCCCCCTTTGCGGCGGCGGCTCCCAAAAATACGGGTCAGCCCCAATGCGCTGCCGAGGCGGGGATTTTAGAATCCTTCTTTAGCCAATTAACCGGTCGCAATCTCCACTGTGTGCAAACTGCCTGTGAAACCTTAGGGGCAACCAATAACCTCTTTGTCTTGGGCTTGCGGGAGCGGGTCGAACCGGCTAAGGCTTGGCTGCAAGAGGGACAGGATCATGACACGATTATGGAGCGGCTATGTCGCACTCAAGCCGCTTGAGTATGATCCTAAAGTAACTCTCTACGGGTCATTAAAATAAATTAAATTAAAAGGAGAAAAGAGCAGTGGCCAAAGTTGTCAAACTTGAACCCATCTCGCGGGAAACCACAATTAATACCAATGACAATTTGCTGTCTGCTCTATTGGACTCTGAACTCCATGTGCTCAAGGAGTGTGGCGGGCGCGGGATGTGTGCCACCTGCCATGTCTATATCAAAGAGGGGATGGAGAGCCTCTCCCCGATCAATAAGCGTGAGCAACGCACCCTTGAGGTGATTACAACGGCGAATGCCACCTCTCGCTTGGCCTGTCAGGCACGGGTACTGGGGCCGGGGGTGGTGGTGGAGCTACCCTCGGGAATGTATGTCAACGCGGTTGAAGATATTGAGTCTCTGATTGGACGGCGGGCTGAGCAGGATATTTTGCACCCCCTTGATGGCCGCGTCTTGGTAGAAGCGGGCAAACTCATTACCCGCACGATGATTACACAGTTGAAAGATACCCAAGTGCAGGTGGGGCAATATCTTGCCAATACGTCGGATGCCTAACCAACCACTTCATTTTCATCCTCAGGGAGGCACCATTTATGGAAGACCGTAGTTTGAATTCCCATGACGCGCCCTCTCGCAGGGGGCGAGCATCCCTAGAATGGGGCGCAACGGGGTTAACGGTTGTGTTGTCGGTGGCGGCGGCTGCGACCCAGCAGGCCATTTTGACAGCGATCGCCCCTTTGCCCCTTTCGTTGGCAGTGGGCTTAAACTTAGTGAGCCGCAAAAAACGGGATGACCAGTTCCAAGCCCTTGTGCAGCAACAGGAGGCGAAAATTGCTGAACTAGTGGCGTCCCAAGGGCAGCAGCAGTCAGAGGTAGGCAACCTCACCCTTGCCCTCAGTCAGGTGCGCGATCGCCTTGAGGATGTGCAGAAACAGGTCATGCAACTCAACCAAGGGACACGGGATCTCCACGACTACACCCGCATTCTCGGCACCGAGCAAAAACAAATTGAAGAAGTGCTGGCTTGCTTGCGGGAAATCGAGAAAAATACCCAAGTGATCCAAGTGGATCCCAGCTATGCCAAGGCCTACTACAATCGCGGTCTGACCCATCAGCGTCTAGGGGATGCTGAAGCGGCGATTCTTGACTACTCCGAAGCCATTCGCATTAATGAGAACTATGCCAAGGCCTACCACAATCGCGGCGTTGCCCGCTCGACCCTTGGCGATCGCAAGGGAGCAGTAGAGGATTTGCGCACAGCGGCGAAGCTGTTCTTTGAACAAGGGGACATTAGCAGTTATCAGCGGGCACGGGATCTGGCCAAGCGCATCCATGAAGTGGGGAGTATTGAACAGGACAACAAAGAGGTGCCCTTAGAAATCCTCTTCTCCTAGGGGATAGTTCATTTTGCTGCTGACCCGGCATTGACAGGGGCGCGATCGCGAATCATGCTGAGAAATGTTTTTCGTTGAAGGTTGAGGCTCGTTGTTGGCCACGGCTCGTGCTGCCCAAACCTCCCGTTACCGACTGGTGGATCTAGCCGGTCAAGGCCAGTACGGACAAGTTTATCTGGCGGTCAATCGCGAGTCGGGTGAACTGGTGGCAATTAAGGTGCTCAGCGAGCGGCAATTGCTGACCCGTGGCTTTTTGCGGGAGTTGAATTTTCTCCTGACGCTTCAGCATCCCCATGTGGTGGGCTGTCAGGCGATTGACTATATTCGCGTGCACCATAGCCCCCAAGTGAGCCGCAGTTTGGTAATCGATTATTGTGCCGGAGGGACCTTGCGATCGCTCCTAGAGCAAGAACAGGCCTTACCGCTGACAACGGCTTTGCGCCTCACCTTGGATGTGCTGGCAGCTTTGACCTATGCCCATCATCGCGGCATTCTCCACTGCGATCTCAAACCAGAAAATATCCTACTGGAGGTGACTGCCACGGGCTGGCAGGCAAAGGTGTCCGATTTTGGTGTCGCACGCCTCATTGAGGAGGTTAAGGGCAGCGGTCAAACGGGATCCCCTGCCTATATGGCACCGGAGCGTTTCTATGGTCAGACGATGCCCGCTTCGGATCTCTATGCAGTGGGGATTCTCATGTACGAGATGATTGTTGGCGATCGCCCCTTCCACGGCACACCTGCTGAACTCATGGCTGCCCACCTTAGCCGACCCTATACCCTTCCTGAGGGACTGCCTTTTCTGGTGCGGAGCATTATTGCTAAGGCGTTGGATAAATTACCGCAGCGCCGCTATAAAAGTGCAGCGGAAATGACAATGGCGGTGCAACTAGCCCTAGAGGTTATTGAAGCAGAGCGTCATGAGCAGCCGCTACTGTTTTCTAGGGCACCGGCGGCGGTTTGGCTGGGGGAACCCCAAGGCTCTTCTTTGCCGCTACCGCCCCAACAGGTTGCCAGTACAGCCACAAAGTTCTACGGGGTGGTGGGCGATCGCCTCTGGGCTTGGCAAGCTAGGGAGACTGTACCCGAAGCGACGGGCCAATGGCCGCTACCACCGCTGCCCATGCAACTCTATGGCGGTGAAGTGAGTGCTTGGCTGCGAATCAATGTGCTGCCCCCGCAGCTTTTCTGCATCCATGACCAGCTTATCCCCCTAGACTGTCATCTTCGCTCTACTCTGAACCAATTAGCTATTGATGCCACTGGTTACTGGTGTGCAGAAACCCAGATTGATAGTGCAGCAGCGGAATTACAACTTCATGTCCAACTGATCAATGGTCAAGGGCAGCGGACTCTCCGTTGTCAATGGCATGGACGGACTTTTGTGGATACCCTTCTCCTCAATCGTCGCTATGGAGTGGTGATTGGTCGATCGCAACATCCTGAGACGGAGCATACCATTACCCATTTTCAACTCTTTGACCGCCGAGGACACTGGCGGCTATACACCCAACTGCCTGCCCACCTGACATGGTTTACCCCTGCCCAGCGCCAGCCGTGGCAACTAGCGGCCTTTGAAGATCATCCGCAGCAACCTTTATTGATGCTCCTCCATTTGCGGCCTTGGCGGATTCAACGCTTGGGGCTGCGGTTTCGTCCCCAATTTCTCTGTGCTACGCCTTGGGGCTATGTGGTGGCGGATCGCCATAGTTTGAATTTAGTGACCCACAGTGGCGAAATTGTCGGTACGGCTGAAAGTGAGCAGGAGATCGATGGCCTCGGCTTTACGGGCGATCGCCACCTTTGGCTGATTCGCCACCACCAGGACAAGTATGTATTGCAAACATGGGACATTACCACTTGGGAGATTGACCTCATCCTCTAAGCCAGCAGCCTATGATAGAAAGAATAGCCGTGGGATATGCCCCATGAAACAGCCCCAGATTCTCAAAATTACCCGCAAAGCAGCCAGTCTTAAACAAAAGCAAAAGCAGCAGTCATCTCCTGCAACGCTTGATGTCACGGCGACAACGGTAGCCTCTGAACCCGTCGTTGAGGTAGCAGCGAGCGATCGCGACAGTGCTCAAGGGCGTCAACATTGGTGGAGTGAACGCTGGATTGGTGTGCTAGAGTCTTTTGGCTGGCGCCGACGGCTAGAGCGGGCACGCAATTATGTCCGTGAAGGACGGGTTCTCACCTTGGAATTCAAGGGCAACCAAGTCCATGCCCAAGTTCAAGGCACGGCTCCCGAACCTTATCACGTCAAACTGCATTTGGATGCCTTTAGTGAAGAGCAGTGGCAATATGCCATTGACGGCATGGCACAAAAAGCCTTCTATGCCGCGAAGCTCCTGGCGGGAGAACTGCCCCCCAGTATTGAAGAAGTCTTTACCCAAGCCGGACTGAGTTTATTTCCCTTTACCAAGTTCGACATCCATAGCCGCTGCAATTGCCCTGACCCCGTCAATCCCTGCAAACATATTGGCGCAGTCTATTACTTGCTAGGGCAATACTTCAACGAAGACCCGTTTTTACTCTTTCAGTTGCGAGGCAAAACCAAAGACGAGATTCTCCAACGCCTGCGCCACTATCGGGCAACGGCTACTACCCCCTCTGTGGTGCCCACCCCCCCACCTCTCTATGAGCCACCGAAAACCGATGCTTCCTTTTGCCAATATCGCCAGCCCCTCCCCCCAGAGTTAGTGGTGCTTGTCCCCAGTGGTCAACCCCATGGGGTGCTTTCGGTGTTACCCCCCTTTCCCCATGAGGTTCCCAGTGAAGTGGCGCAGCTAATGGCCACCCTAGAGCAGATGTACAGCAGTGCCAGCCTTGCGGCCTGTCAGTTGGCGATGAGTGAACCGCCGAGAGCAGATGGCCGAGCCGAAAGTGGGCAATGAGACCCAACCACGGGCACGGCGAAAATCTCAAACGCGGTCTCAAAGCAGAGGACGCCTTCTTAGAGCTTGCCCGCAAGCAGGGATTCCAAGTTCACCACGCGAGCGAAGCTGCGGATATCCATGAGCACTGGGACTGTTGGCTGACCAAGGGGAATGAGTCCCTACTGATAGAGTTTGTCCAAAAGAATGTTGATCGCGCTGTTCAAGTGACCCCACCGACAGAGGCGCTGAAAAAACATCAAGGCAAATATCCGGTGTACCGTCGCCGGGGGCGTAGCGATGCCTCATCTTGGTCGAAACTCCTATTTTAAGACAGCTTCCGGGCAGTATCGAGTGGCTGAATCCCCAGTAAATTGCCCCTTTTCCCCAATCAAAGTCGCGATCACCTCCCTTTAGACCAGCGATCGCCCAACCTGTCAATAATATGCACCATGTCTGAATTGCTCCAGCCCGCCAGCAGATGGGCAGCAATGGCACACCCCCCCGCACCAACCCCTTCCTTAACAAACCCCTGTTCATAGGCACGCAGGGCAGGATGACGGGATGTGCTGAAATCAAGTTGCGTGTAAATGAGCGGACACTGGACACGCTCTGCCAAGCGGTGAATCTGAGCCGTTTGATCTTCAATCAGCCACCGGGTTGTGCCCACCACGATTTGTGCGGGACACCAAGGAAGCTGACGCCACTGGGCGATCGCCCGTGCAAAGGCATAGACCGCCATCATTTGTGACCCCCCCGCCAGCAAAACGCCACAGGTTTGACTCGCCCGCAGGGCCATAGCTGCAACCACCACCTGCATTGGATCGCCAATCGCTGCTACACAAGTGAAAGGAGCCGCATTAGCAGGAATGTGGGCAAGCCCCTGTTGCACGAGTTGCCACTTTTGTGCATGGTTACTCTGGCGATGGCTACTGCCTACACAATCGCGAGCGATAATCCCCAAACTTTCACAGAGGGCAAGGGCAGTGGTTGTGCCGCCCACTACACACTCAGCAATGATCAGCCACGGATATTGGCTGCTGAGCTTGGCTCCCCAAGACCATCCCTGTTCCCAGAGGTGTGCTACGGTTTGGGCTGTCATCGCTTCACCCGTGGTTAGGCAGCGAGCCGGTGCACCCCCCAAGTCGATCATCTCTGGCAGACGCGGCAGAGGTAAGCCCGCATCAAAAACGTAGAGGGGCAACCCTAAAGCCTCAATGAGGGCACGACTAATCAGCGCAGGGGAAGCACCCGCCGTTAGGGGTGGCAGCGGATAGTGATAGTGGGGTTGAATGCCTCGCAGCAGGAACTCACCATCGGCTAGGGCTGTGGTTCGGCGATCGCTGGGGGTTTGACCCGCCGCCGAGATCCCGGGAATGCATGCCGTTTCCGTAAAGCCAAGAACACAGACTAGGGCAGGAAAGTCGTGGTGCTGGCAGTGGCGATCGCTCCACAATCGCGCAATGGATTCTCCCGTGGCAACGCCAATCATACTAACCGACTAACAATTCCCGACCACTGCACCTGCTTGAGGTGTTCACGGCGATAGGAAAAAAAGCACTCAGCATCGCGAAACGTACAGTGGGGACACAGGGCAATTTGCTCGTCCCTTAGCCCCAATTGCAGCAACTGCAAACGATTCACGCGAGCGACATCCACTCGTAGTCGCTCAGGGTCTGGATCAAGAAAAATCATCTCTGGGTCTAGGGCCGCAAAACGCTGGTAAAGATCATCGCGGTCAGTGGTTTCCGTCACCCCCTCAAGAATGGTTTGCGCCAAGGCACGGGCAACATTCAGCCCCACTTGATAGACCTCACCGCGAATGGCAGGCCCCATGGCAATCCGTAAATTGGCAAGATCACTGCCGAATGCTTGCATCTGCTGGAGCGTGACCTTAGAGATTTGGATGGCTGTCCCCCGCCACCCCGCATGAATCGCCGCAACCCGTCCACTCGCCACATCGGCAATAAGCAAGGGGACACAATCAGCACTACACACCCAGAGGGCTTGATCAGACGCTGTGGCCACAAGAGCATCCGCTTCCAATCGTTCATCACTGGCCAAAACTTCTGCTGCCAAAGCAACGCGATCGCCATGCACCTGTTGTGTCCGCAGGGGGGTTGCTGTCGTTCCTAGGGCTGCGGTGAGGGTGCTGAGGTCTTGTCCTTGCCAATCGCGAGTAAAGAAGCCATGGGAAACCCCCTGCAAGAGATCGCAGGTAAGAAAGCGCCCAAGGTCAGTGGTTTGCCAGTGCCACATTGTCAGATGGGGTCAGCACCCTATCAATTCCTTCAAGCTACTATACAAAGCAAGTAAATCAGACTGCACTGTTTCCCAAACAATGGATCGATCGACTTGAAAACACTCATGTATTGTCATGCTGCGCATGGCTCGCATTTATCGCCCCGGAATTTGCGGATATAGCTCAGCAGCTTCCCCAATGACAGCTAAACTATAGAGGACTGCTGTTACAGTACACTGATCTTGGCAAAACTCCTCAAATTTAAGATCAGCAACCATCACTTGAATTTCATTAATCTCATCCAAAATGTCTTGTGGACCTTCTCGTAGCTCCCTAGAAGGCACGAATAGCCTCCTTTAATACCTCCTCCCTAAGGGTTGACCGTAAAGAAGATTGGGGCGTTCCCAAATCAACAGAACAGTTTAAGATTTCCTCCAGATATTCTGTTAACCTCACTGATCCACTGGTTGATGCAGTTCATCGGGGAGAGAGTCCTCCAAGGGTTCTAGGCAGCAGGGGACAAGTCAAAGAGAATCAAAGAGAACGGTGGTCATATAGCGTTCTGCCCAAGCGCTACCAAAGGCTTTCTCAAGAACACGGCGGGTTTTATCGTTCTGCTGTTGCTGGTGGCAATACTGCCGTTGTCCGGCAATGATGGCTTCTGGCTGATCCGTGGGCACAGCTTGCTGGCTAAGTTGACAGTGGAGCGTGAGGTACTCACCAATGCGATCGAGAAATTGCTGTTCCTCAGTGTCTCCCTGTGGCCGAATAAAAATGCAAAAGGGCGAGAAGATATGTCCCCAAGGGGGCAATTCACGGGGTTGACTGAAGGTGACTGTCGGCAAAGCACTTAAGGCCGATATATAGGCAGCGGGCAACTGACCCGTCACAGGAGAGAGATCCACAATCGCGGCACTAATTTGCCCCCGGCCACCCACAAGGTCACAGCCAAACATTGGCAGATCGTAGCGCGGCTCTGGAAACATAACACAGTGCAAAATATCGAGGCTTTCTCCCACCCGCGCCAGTTCAAGGTGAAGTTTGCGAAAGGGCGGCGCTTGGTAGCAATGGTTCTCAATTGTGAGCCGCTCCCCTTCCAATTTGCCCTCGACATAACCGAGATCCTCAGGCAGGGTATAGGGGACTAAGGGCAAAGCACTCTGCCAAATCTGCTCAATGCGATCGGCGAGCCGCTGAATTAGGGGATGCTGGTGTTGACGGAGAGACATAGTCTTGATCCTAACCCAAGTCTGTGCCGCTTGCGAGGGAGCGATCGCCCCCGCTAAACTAACCAAGAGTCTAACAGCCGAGGAATCATGCAAACTCCAATTGCCGCTGCCATTGACCCAAAGCAACTCCAACAGGCGATTCGCGCCAGCCAAGACTTTCTCTTTGCACAGCAATATGCCGAGGGCTACTGGTGGGCGGAATTAGAATCCAATGTGACCATGACCGCAGAGGTGATTCTCCTGCACAAAATCTGGGGCACCGAACAGCGGCTACCCTTGGCCAAAGCGGAACAGTATTTGCGCAACCATCAGCGGGATCACGGCGGTTGGGAGCTATTTTATGGCGATGGTGGCGATCTCAGCACCAGCGTGGAAGCCTACATGGGATTGCGGCTCTTGGGCGTCCCCGCAACGGATCCAGCCTTGGTGAAGGCACGGCAATTTATCCTTGCGCGCGGCGGCATTAGCAAAACTCGCATCTTTACCAAACTGCACCTTGCCCTCATTGGCTGCTACGACTGGCGCGGGATTCCCTCCCTGCCCCCTTGGATCATGCTCTTGCCAGAGGGTAGCCCCTTTACTATTTATGAAATGTCCAGTTGGGCACGCAGCAGCACGGTGCCGCTGTTGATTGTCATGGATCGCAAGCCCGTTTATGCGATGGATCCGCCCATTACCCTCGATGAACTCTATGCCGAAGGGCGGGCAAATGTGGTCTGGGAACTGCCCCGCCAAGGCGACTGGAGTGATGTCTTTATTGGCCTTGATCGCGTTTTCAAACTCTTTGAAACCCTGAACATTAATCCCCTTAGGGAACAGGGGCTAAAGGCGGCCGAAGAATGGGTACTAGAGCGTCAAGAAGCTAGTGGCGACTGGGGTGGCATTATTCCGGCAATGCTCAACTCCCTATTGGCGTTGCGTGCCCTTGACTATGCTGTGGATGACCCCATTGTGCAGCGAGGAATGGCAGCAGTGGATCGCTTTGCCATTGAAACAGAGACCGAGTATCGCGTGCAGCCCTGTGTCTCTCCGGTTTGGGATACCGCCTTGGTAATGCGCGCTATGGTGGATTCAGGTGTTGCTCCCGATCATCCCGCCCTTGTCAAAGCTGGCGAATGGCTGCTCTCCAAGCAAATCCTTGACTATGGGGATTGGCACGTAAAAAACAAAAAAGGTCAGCCGGGGGGATGGGCCTTTGAATTTGAGAATCGCTTCTACCCCGATGTGGACGATACAGCGGTAGTAGTGATGGCGCTCCATGCCGTGACCCTACCCGATGAAAACCTAAAACGGCGAGCGATTGAACGGGCAGTGGCTTGGATTGCCTCAATGCAGTGTCGGCCGGGGGGCTGGGCGGCCTTTGATGTGGACAACGACCAAGATTGGCTCAATGCCATTCCCTATGGCGATCTCAAGGCAATGATTGACCCCAATACTGCTGATGTCACGGCACGGGTACTGGAGATGGTGGGGCGGTGTCAGTTGGCCTTTGATAGGGGTGCCCTCGATCGCGCCCTTGCTTACTTGCGCAATGAGCAGGAACCGGAAGGCTGTTGGTTTGGCCGCTGGGGGGTGAACTACCTCTATGGCACGAGTGGGGTTTTGGCAGCCCTCTCCCTTGTTGCCCCTCGCTACGATCGCTGGCGCATTCGCCGTGCCGCTGAGTGGTTGGTGCAGTGTCAAAATGCCAATGGTGGTTGGGGTGAAACCTGCTGGAGCTACAACGACCCTTCCCTCAAGGGCAAAGGGGATAGCACCGCTTCCCAAACCGCTTGGGCAATTATTGGCCTTTTGGCCGCTGGCGATGCCACAGGGGACTATGCCACAGAGGCCATTGAAAAGGGGATTGCCTACCTTCTCCAGACGCAGCGCGCCGATGGCACATGGCACGAGGATTACTTCACTGGCACGGGCTTTCCCTGTCACTTTTACTTGAAGTACCACTACTACCAGCAGCACTTTCCACTGACGGCCTTGGGGCGCTATGCGCGCTGGCGCAAGACCCGTTAGACGAGATTAGAACGAGCGCAGTTGTTGCTGATAGGCCCAGGTATCGGTGCCACACAGGGGTTGGGGGGTAACCACGCATTCATTGCTCAGGCCAGAGCGGATTAAATTTTCGGCAATCAACTGGCGATCGCGAGGCGCAGGGTGCGTACTCAAAATCGTTGGCGGTGCCCCTCCCTCCCGTTGCAATTTCTGGAGAAATGTCACCATCGCCCGTGGATCGTAGTTGCTGCGAGCCAATAGCCCCAGCCCATAGCGATCGGCTTCTAGTTCCTGCTCACGACTGCGGGGACGCCGAAAGGCAAGTTCCATGGCCATTTGTAGCCCGCGAT
This sequence comes from Thermosynechococcus sp. M98_K2018_005, assembly GCF_015295825.1. Taxonomy (GTDB): domain Bacteria; phylum Cyanobacteriota; class Cyanobacteriia; order Thermosynechococcales; family Thermosynechococcaceae; genus Thermosynechococcus. The sequence goes on along the minus strand of NZ_DVEH01000042.1, from coordinate 12,675 downwards.
CGCGATCCAAGCCCGCAGCGGTCATTAACCCTTGGGCGATCGCCATTTGTTGCAGTTGACGAATCACATGGCGCTGATCAATATGGCCAATTTCGTGGGCAATGACGCTGGCTAGTTCCGCCTCATTTTCTGCCCGAAGCATCAGCCCGGTGGTGACATAGACAAAGCCCCCCATTGTTGCATAGGCATTCACTTGGCGGTCTTGGATGATGTGAAACTGGTAGGGCACACCTCGACGTTCGCCGACATTGACCAAGCGATTACCAATGCTATTCACATAGTTTTGCGCAGCCGAATTCTGCACAAGGCGCATCCCTTGGCGGAGCATCTGCTCATGGATTTGTTGCCCCAAGGCCACCTCTTGGCGGGGCGAAATATTTGATAGTTGGATGACCTGAATCCCCTGCAACAGTAACCGCTGCCAGAGAGTTTGTGCCTGTGCAGCCACAGGATGGAGGGCGATCGCCACCCCACAGACCAAGCTGGCAAAGAGGAGAAACCAACGTTGTTTTTTCACGGCTAATGCTTCGCGTAAAATCCACACCCACGCCTAGCGGCTACTTGCCCCCCTTTGACCCCTCTATTTTAGACATTGTTCCCAAGGCTTAACATTTTTTAATCTCTGGCACCCGTAGCCCTTTGCTGGCCAGCCACTCTGGATTAAAGAGCCGTGATTGATAGCGGGAACCCCCATCGCACAGCACGGTAACAATTGTGTGACCGGGGCCGAGTTCCTTGGCTAGGCGTACCGCTGCCCCCACGTTAATGCCCACGGAGCCACCCATAAAGAGGCCATCGTAGTGCAGCAGTTGATAAATGATCTCAAGGCACTCTTGGTCCTCAATTTGAATCGCATCATCAATGGGAGCGCCTGCTAAATTTGCTGTAATGCGGCTATTGCCAATGCCTTCAGTGATTGAACTACCGGTACTACATAGCGTGCCCGTTTTCGCATAGCTATAGATGGCACTGCCCATGGGATCAGCAATCACAGTGCGAATAGCGGGATTTTTTTCCTTGAGAAACAGAGCCACACCCGCATAGGTCCCCCCAGTGCCAGTGGCTGCTACCCACGCATCAATGCGGCCATCAGTCTGCTCCCAAATTTCAGGGCCGGTGGTTTCGTAGTGGGCTTGGCGATTGGCAAGGTTATCGAACTGGTTCGCCCAGATGGCATTCTCCATCTCAGCAGCAATACGGCCAGAGAGCTTCACGTAGTTATTGGGGTCTTTGTAGGGCACAGCGGGAACGGGGCGCACCTCGGCACCTAGGGTACGCAACAGGTCAATTTTTTCTTGGGATTGGGTATTGGGAATCACAATCAGACACTTGTAGCCCTTGGCATTGCAGATGTGGGCTAGGCCAATGCCGGTATTGCCTGCTGTCCCTTCGACCACCGTACCGCCGGGTTTGAGAAGGCCTTTTTTTTCAGCATCTTCAATAATGTAGAGGGCAGCTCGATCCTTGACAGAGCCACCGGGGTTGAGGAACTCTGCCTTGCCGAGAATTTCACAGCCCGTAAGGTCACTAAAGTAGTTGAGGCGAATCAGCGGCGTCTGCCCGACGGTGCCCACAAAACCCTGTTTAATATCCATGCCGTCGTAGTTTTAAGTTGACTGAATACTTTTATCGTAAAGGGGTTTGCCGCCAGAATTCCCTTGAGGGGGAGCGATCGCCAAGTGTGCCTTTGGCATTCACCTTTGCTATGATTGGAGATCCTTGGAGAGGTGGCAGAGTGGTTGAATGCGCTTGACTCGAAATCAAGTTTAGGGTAACACCTAACGGGGGTTCGAATCCCCCCCTCTCCGTTGATCTCCGCGATGGCTTAGGAAAGGGCAGAATCACGCCTTAAGCAGTTACAAAGGAGTGGCATGACGGGTCTATCGCTTGGTTAACAAAAACCGTAAAAATAAAGATTCTATAAATTCATTCTTGCGCCGCCACTCCTCTTTGTCCAACACCACAATTAACTCCACAGGCGCAATCACATAGGGCGCTGAGGGCGACATCCACGATCCCCAAGCCGTCCGCCGCGAAATTCTAGATAATCGCTGTAGGGAACATCCTCTTTGACTGAGCGATATTCAAGACCCACATTGTAGGGCGGGGAAGTCACAATCAGGTCAATAAAAGGTTCAGTAAATAAATCAGCATCAAGGCTATTGGCATTGAATAGCCATATATCCTTCATTTGAAAGAATGCTTCTTTTTTTGAGATGAACAGCATTGGGTTTCCTGTATCTTCTTCCCAAGATTAAGAGGGTTTCCATAGCTCTACCCCATCCCGCTGATCAATCCCCTGCAAGAGTACCTTGACCACTTCATCGCGAGCCGTGGGCAGCACTTTGCCAGTAAAGTCGGGGTGAATCGGCAATTCTCGGTGCCCGCGATCAATGAGTACTAATAACCAAATGGCACTGGGGCGACCGTAATCATGGACGGCATTGAGGGCAGAGCGAATGGTGCGGCCACTAAAAATCACATCATCCACCAAGACCACCATCCGTCCAGAGAGATCTACGGGAATCAGGGTCTGACGGGGTGTGCGCGGGCCAATACGATCCAGGTCATCGCGATAAAACGTGATATCCAACTCACCAATGGGGAGGCTCACCCCTTCCAGTTGTTCAACTTGTTGCCCCAAGAGCTTGGCGAGGGGAACCCCACGGGTATGAATCCCCAGCAACACTAATTTTTCGAGGGCATCGCGAGCCTTCTCTACTACTTGGGAGGCTAAGCGCGTGACAGTGCGCCGTAGATCATCGGCACTGAGAATTTCAATGACTTCACCAGCCATGGCCATCAGGGTAGGGAATTCACAGATTTTAGCGAAATTCCCGCAAAAAGAAACCCTACGCCAAGCGGGTAGGGTCAAAGACGCAGTTAGGAGGTATCTTGCTTCCCTACAATACTGCTGATATTTTTGGGGCCGCCAAAGCTTTTACCAATTCTTTAGATTTGGCGTAATTAATTGTTACAATACACGAGAAACTGTTATTTAAAATACCAAATCTTAGGGCTGGTGTTTAAAATTCGCGGGGATGCGGTTTTGACAGTTTCAAGCCTGTTCAATGTTCCTGAAGAAGATTTTGCGCGGCTCGCTCCTCTGTCGCTCGACTACCCTAAAAGCTAGGCAAGAATTCTTTAGAAATTGGGCAATGACCAGCACTCCCTTTCGTATTCACGCTCCCTTTGAACCCACAGGGGATCAACCCCAAGCGATTCAAAAGCTAGTTGCCGGCGTACAGGCGGGACATCGCTTCCAAACATTGCTGGGGGCAACGGGCACGGGCAAAACCCACACGATCGCCCGCGTTATCGAGGCCCTGGGCCGCCCGACCCTTGTGCTAGCCCACAACAAAACCCTTGCGGCGCAACTGTGCAATGAACTGCGCTCATTCTTTCCAGAAAATGCCGTGGAGTACTTTATCTCCTACTACGACTACTATCAGCCCGAGGCCTACATTCCCGTTACCGATACCTACATCGAAAAAAGTGCTTCGATTAACGAGGAAATTGACATGCTGCGGCACTCAGCCACTCGCTCCCTCTTTGAACGGCGGGATGTGATTGTGGTTGCCTCGATTAGTTGCATCTACGGCTTGGGTATTCCAGCGGAGTACCTCAAAGCAGCGATTCCCCTAGAGGTGGGCAGTGAAACGGATCTGCGGCAACTACTGCGACAATTGGCCACCATTCAATACACTCGCAACGATGTCGAACTGGGGCGGGGGCGCTTCCGCGTGAAGGGGGATGTGCTTGAGATTGGCCCTGCCTATGAGGATCGCATCATTCGCGTCGAGTTCTTTGGGGATGAAATTGAAGCGATTCGCTATGTCGATCCGCTGACAGGGGAAACGTTGCAGCGTGTGGAACGCCTGAATATCTATCCTGCGAAGCACTTTGTCACCCCTGCCGAACGCCTTGAAGCAGCCTGTGCCGCCATCGAAGCAGAACTCCAAGCCCAAGTGGCTCACCTCGAAGCCCAAAATAAATTTCTTGAGGCACAGCGCCTGAGTCAACGCACCCGCTATGATTTGGAAATGCTGCGGCAGGTCGGCTACTGCAACGGCGTGGAGAACTACTCACGCCATCTCGCAGGCCGGGCAGCGGGGGAACCGCCGGAGTGTCTGATTGATTATTTTCCTGAGGATTGGCTCTTGGTGGTGGATGAGTCCCACGTAACGGTGCCGCAAATTCGTGGGATGTTTAATGGTGACCAAGCGCGGAAAAAAGTGCTAATTGATCACGGCTTTCGATTGCCCAGTGCGGCGGATAATCGCCCCTTGAGGGCAGAGGAATTTTGGCAAAAGGTGAAGCAGTGTATCTTTGTTTCGGCAACCCCCGGCGATTGGGAATTGGCGGTGTCTGAAGGACACGTTGTCGAGCAAATTATTCGGCCGACGGGGGTCGTGGATCCAGAAATTTTTGTCCGTCCCACCCAAGGACAGGTGGATGATCTCTATGGGGAGATTCGCCTGCGGTGCGATCGCCAAGAGCGGGTACTGGTGACCACTCTCACGAAACGAATGGCCGAGGATCTCACGGAATACTTCCAAGAACGGGGGGTACGAGTGCGCTATCTGCACTCAGAAATCAATGCCATTGAGCGCATTGAAATTCTCGAAGCCCTACGCCAAGGGGACTTTGATGTGTTGATTGGTGTCAACCTGTTGCGGGAGGGACTGGATTTACCAGAGGTGTCCTTGGTGGCAATTCTCGATGCGGATAAAGAAGGTTTCCTGCGGGCGGAGCGATCGCTGATTCAAACCATTGGCCGCGCTGCACGGCACGTACGTGGACAGGCCATTCTCTATGCCGACACCCTCACCGACAGTATGCAAAAAGCCATCCAAGAAACGGCGCGCCGCCGCGCCATTCAACTGGCCTACAACCAAGCCCACGGCATTACTCCCCAGCCCATTGTTAAGAAAACCAGCAATGCCATCTTGGCCTTTTTGGATGTCTCTCGCCGCCTCAATGCCGAGTCGGTGCCCCTCTTATCTTCCCAAACCTTACAGGAACTGAGCCTAGAGGACATCCCCCAACTGATCCAAGACCTTGAGGCGAAAATGAAGGCGGCTGCCCAAGAATTGGCCTTTGAGGAGGCCGCTCGCTACCGCGATCAAATTAAGCGTTTGCGCGATCGCCTGGTGGGGCACCCCTAAAATTATGAACTTTTGTAATAGTTCGCAACAGTCCGTAAACGGGAGCGAAGGGGGAGAAACCCTACCGTGATAAGCTAAGTACGATTTTAAATCCGCGCAATTTCGGCTGGCGTTCGGGTTGACGCTAGTTTTACCAGTTCTAGGAGTAAGAAAAACCTATGCGTGATGCCGTCACCACACTGATTAAAAACTATGACTCCACCGGTCGCTACCTTGATCGCGATGCTGTTGACCGTTTGCGTTCCTACTTTAATTCCGGTGCGGTACGGGTTAAAGCGGCGGCAGTGATCAATGCCGATGCCGCAGCCATTGTTAAGGAAGCGGGTTCTGCCCTCTTCACAGAGCAGCCCGAACTGATTCAACCCGGCGGTAATGCCTACACCACACGCCGCTACGCCACCTGCCTGCGGGATATGGACTACTACCTACGCTATGCCACCTACGCCATTGTGGCCGGGGATGTGGATGTCCTCAACGAGCGTGTCCTCGAAGGTCTGCGGGAAACCTACAACTCCCTTGGGGTGCCCATTGGCCCAACGGTGCGCGGCATTCAAATTATGAAAGAGATTGTGCGCGATCGCGTCGCCGCCGCTGGCATTGAAGACACCAGCATTGTTGAACAGCCCTTTGACTATATGTGCCGCCAACTGAGTGAAGTGAATATCTAGGTTGGCCAAGGTAGAAGACTCTGCAACAATAGAGGGCGGTGGCATTGGCGATCGCCCCTGCGTTGTCTTGTGCAGCAAGTATGAAAATTCGCATTGGCAATGGCTACGACATCCATCAATTGGTGCCCGAGCGGCCGCTGATTTTAGGCGGTGTCAAGCTAGAACACGCCTTGGGACTCTTGGGACATAGTGATGCCGATGTCCTCACCCACGCAATTATGGACGCCCTTTTGGGGGCCCTCAGCCTTGGCGATATTGGCCATTACTTTCCCCCCAGTGATCCGCAGTGGGCAGGGGCAGATAGCCAAGTCTTATTGGCGAAAGTGGCGGCACTGATTGCAGAGCGGGGTTGGCAAGTGGGCAACATTGATGCAGTAGTGGTGGCGGAGCGTCCAAAGTTGAAACCCTACCTCGACCAGATGCGCGATCGCCTTGCAACCACCCTAGGGATTGATCGCGACCAGATTAGTATCAAAGCCACCACCAATGAAAAACTAGGGCCGGTGGGGCGTGAAGAGGGCATTGCGGCCTATGCGGTGGCGCTACTCCAGTCAGAAGCTTAAGATGAACCACTAGCTAACGTAGAGGCTGTAGTGAAAGTCCGTTTGCTCGCACTGGCTTTGCTGGAGATTGGCATGGCGAAAATTCGCCCAGCGACAGATGGCATGGTTGAGGTTGGCGCGCACAAAAAGGGCATGGGAGAAATAGCCCCGCGTTAGACCTGCGTAGGCTAGGTTGGCCGCATAGAAGTTACAGCGATAGGCTTGAACTCCCTCAAGACAAGCCTGCACCAGTTGCGCAAAACGCAGCGTGGCCTCATTGAGACTGGCTGCCATCAGCAGCGCAAAGGAAAAATCACTGGCAGCGGCGCGGGCATGACTGAGATCTGCTTGACACCAATTGCTGTGGCGACAATCCGCCTGCTCAAGGGTGACCCAAGAGAAATCGGCATAGGTCAACCGAGCATATTGCAAGTTGGCCAGTTGAAAATTTGCCCGCTGGGCAGTGGCGCGATCGCCCGCCACTTTTAAGAACAACGCTCCTCGGCAATCGGCATCATCGAGGTTAGCCGCTGTCAGATCCGCCTCATAGAGGTTAGCAAAGCGCAAATCCCCGTGGGCAAGGTTCACCTCTCGCAGACAGGCACGGCTGAGATTGCAGCCCCGGAGGTCATAGCCCCGCAGATCCATGCCCGTCAGATTCATTTCACTCAAATCTACAGTAAGCTGAGGATAAGCTCGCCGCCATTCGTTCCAGAGGTGTTTTCCCCCCCGCAGGCGATCGCTCACTACCTGATTTAAGTGCCCTTTGATCATCATTCTTGCCTTGAGATTCTTCACATTTCGTTATCGTGGCGCGAAATTTGATAGAATTTCATCTATGTAGCTCTATCGCTGACGAAAGGAGAATGGGTTTGAAACAAGCAACCCTACATCAGCTTAAGGTTTTTGAGGTCACTGCTCGCCACGGAAGTTTTACCCGCGCTGCCGAGGAACTCTTTCTGACGCAGCCCACCGTTTCGATTCAAATGAAGCAGTTGACCCGTGCCGTTGGTATGCCCCTCTTTGAGCAAGTGGGCAAGCGGCTCTATCTCACCGAAGCCGGCAAGGAACTGCTGGCCACCTGTCAAGACATCTTTGAGCGCCTTGAGCGGTTTGAAATGGCTATTGCCAATCTCAAGGGTCTCAAGCAGGGACACTTGCGGCTGTGTGTCATTACCACCGCCAAATATGTGATTCCTCGGCTGCTGGGGCCATTTTGCCAGCGCTATCCGGGGATTGATGTTGCCCTGACGGTCACCAACCATGAACAGGTGGTGGAGCGTATCCGAGGCAATATGGACGATCTCTATATTCCCAGTTGCCCACCGGAGAACGTAGATGTGGAGTGCCACCGCTTTTTGGATAATCCCTTAGTGGTGGTTGCCCCCAGTCACCATCGCCTCAGTGGCCGCAGTAAAATCCCGATTCAAGAACTGGCGGGAGAACCCTTTATTATGCGGGAGCAAGGGTCAGGCACTCGCCAAGCGGTGGAGAAGCTCTTTGCGGAGCACGGTGTACCGATCAATATCCGCCTTGAGCTGGGAAGTAACGAGTCCATTAAGCAGGCGATCGCCGGCGGCTTGGGAATTTCTGTCCTCTCTCACCACTGCTTAGCCCTCGATCGCGAGTCCAGCCAGTTGACGATTCTCGATGTCGAACATTTCCCGATTCAGCGGCACTGGCATCTGGTCTATCCTGCGGGCAAACAACTGTCGGTGGTGGCTCAGGCCTTCTTTGACTATGTGTCCACCGAGGGGCGGGAGATGATTGAATCGAGTCTCGCCTATCCCAGTGTGGCGGCGCCGCCCAAGGAACTCAACCCCGTCTAGCATGACAACCCTCCAATTTCTCACCTTTCCCGATCCGCCGATCGCGGCAGATCACAGCCTTCTATTGCTCCACGGCTGGGGTGCCAATGCCGCAGATCTCATTTCCCTTGGATCGTTGCTGGCTCCCCACGCCCAAACCTATGCGGCGGAAGCCCCCTTTCCCCATCCTTACGTCCCCCAAGGGCGGATGTGGTATGACCTGAATCAGCACAATGCCCTCAGTGGCTCATTACTCCTCGATGAGCAGGCAACGGATCTAGCCACCAGTGAAGCAGCACTGCAGGAGTGGATTGCCAGCTTGCCCATTGATCTCAGCCGCACAATTTTAGGGGGATTTTCCCAAGGGGGAGCACTGACATTGGCTGTGGGGTTAACATTGCCCTTGGCAGGATTATTGGTCTTTAGTGGCTATTTGGTTCGCCCGCCAGTGGTGACAGCCACCTCACCGCCCGTGTTGATGATCCATGGCACAGCGGATCCTGTGGTACCCTTTGCCAGTGCCCAAGCCAGTTGGCAAGCCCTGCAAGCCGCAGGAGTGAAGGGAGCGTTTCATGCCCTACCCATGGCCCATGAAATTAATGGAGACGCGATCGCGATCGCCCGCCAGTTTATTGAAAAGACCCTTCCTAACATCAATTCAAATTGAGTAACCCATAGGCAAGCAAAGCGCTACCGATCGGAACTGTGAGATTATCAACCCCTCGCCAAGCAATCAGTTCCAAAAGGGTCGCACCCAGACCCACCAAGGGGGCAATCCAGGGGAATTCCAAGGCGGCAATGGGGGTGAGGGATAGAGCCGCCACCAAGGTACTCACACAGAACATGGTCAGGGTTCCTTCCCAGCTTTTACTGGTTCGTGGCAGCGGATGGCGTCCCCAGTTAATCCCCACAAGGGCAGCCAAGCCATCTCCCCAAGCCATCACTAAAATTCCCAGAACCGCCAGTTCCGGCAGCGTGTCCCAAAAGAGCACCATTAATGTGCCAATACTCACCGCATAAAAGAAGGTGCCCCAGCTTTGTCGCCCCACGCCACTAATACTGGGAAAAATCGGCAGGCGGTAAGAAAGCAGCGTGACCATGCCAGCGATCGCTGCGGCCACAATTCCCCAACTCGTGGGTACCCCTAGGGCATAGGCAATGAGAATTACTTGACCCGCACCAATGTGAACCACTTTCCGTGACCATTCCTTGGCATTGGGAAACCAAGCGTGGATCAGTTCTGCCGTTAACAGCACCAAGCCCAGCCAACTTGTGACCAAAATTCCTGCCCAGAACATTGTCATTGCTATCCTCAGATGACCGTGGCTCCTTACTTTGTTTGCTGGGCAAAAAACTGGGTCACAATCTCAAGGATGCGATCGCTAGCATGACCATCGCCAAAGGGATTAATCGCCGTTGCCATGCGGTTGTAGGCCACTGGATTCGTGAGCAATTCAATTGCTGCCGCTGCAATCGTATCCGCAAACGTGCCCACCAGTTTAGCAGTGCCAGCCGTGACCGCTTCCGGCCGTTCAGTGGTTTCCCGCAACACCAGTACTGGCTTACCGAGGCTAGGGGCTTCCTCTTGGAGACCACCGGAATCCGTCAGCAGGAGCGTTGCTCCCTTAATCGCTGCCACAAGGGCAGGATAGTCCAGTGGCTCCGTGAGAAAAACGCGGGGATGATGCCCCAAATAGGCTTTGAGGGGTTCACGCACGGTGGGATTGCGGTGCAGGGGCAAGAGCAAAGCGGTATCGGGAATCGTGTTTAAGATTTTCAGGAAGCCATTGGCAATATCTTCTAGGGGGGCACCCCAGTTTTCCCGTCGGTGAACGGTGGCGAGGATCACGCGATACTGTTGCCAGTCAAGGCCGGGGACATGGCACACCGGCTGGCGATCAGCCACTTGCAGCAGAGCATCAATCACGGTATTGCCCGTCAAGTGAATGCTACCCGTGACCCCGTCAGCCTGAAGATTCTTGACGGCTTGTTCCGTAGGGGCAAAATGCAACTGCGCTAATTGGGAAATAAGGCGGCGGTTGGCTTCTTCTGGATAGGGGTTATAGAGATCGTCGGTGCGCAAGCCGGCTTCCACATGACCGACAGGAATCTGCTGATAAAAGGCGGCAAGGGTAGCGGCAAAGGCGGTTGTTGTATCCCCCTGTACCAAAACAAGATGGGGCAGGAGTTCTTGATAGAGCTGCTCGAGGCCTTGGAGAGCACGACAGGTAATTTCGGTCAGGGTTTGCTTTGGCTGCATAATCGCCAAGTCCCGATCTGCCCGCAGGTCAAACAAAGTCATCACTTGATCCACCATCTCGCGGTGCTGCCCCGTGAGGACAACGTAGGGTTCAAAAAGGGGCGATCGCTGGAAGGCTTGAATGACCGGTGCCAATTTGATTGCCTCCGGGCGCGTACCCAACGTAATGCAGATCGGGATCGGGGAAGCAACCATAGCCGTCTAAATGCCAAGAAGAAGAATAACTTTAGTGTACCGAGAAGCGAGTGTCAAAAAAGTGTCTAGTTGCAACTGCCCATGAATAGTTCTCTGCCAGCCTTTTTCTCAGGTATAGAGTCCAAAGGAAGGCCTTCACGCCGCTCGTACGATACTTCCCCTCTCGGGAGTCTTACAGTGGTGGGGGTGTGCCATCTTGGTGAGAAGGACTGTATGTTAATAATAGATAGGGAATGCACCGCCATTGCGCTCGCTGAGGTGGCCATGATTGAAATGACTGTTGCTGGGATTGCCCTCGATGCCACTAACCGTCGCACCCCAATTGTGTTGCTCAAAGACGGTGCTGGACGGCGAGCATTGCCCATCTGGATTGGTGATAATGAGGCGCGGGCAATTTTAATGGCCTTGGAAAATCAGCGGGCACCGCGACCGATGACCCATGATCTGATGGTCAATATTCTCAACGAATGGAATATGACCCTAGAACGGGTGGTGATCCACTCCCTCGAAGACAATACCTACTACGCGGTGCTGACGCTGCGCCAAGGAGAAACTCGTAAAGAGATTGATGCTCGTCCTAGCGATGCCATTGCCCTTGCTCTGCGCTGTGATTGCCCGATTTGGGTGATGGAAGCGGTTGTTGCCGATGCCTCGATTCCCGTCGATCGCGATGCTGACGAGGAAGAACGCCAAGCCTTTCGCCGTTTTTTAGATTCGATTCGCCCCGAAGATTTTATTCAGCAGGCACGGGGAATGGAAGAGGATTCCTCCGCAGGCTAGGATGCGCTACCGCCGCTTTGGTCGCACGGGGTTGAGCCTCTCGGTTTTTTCCCTTGGAACCATGCGTGCCTTGGGCAGTCCAGAGGTTATGCAGGCGGTCATCGAGGGGGCGATCGCCCACGGCATTAACCACATTGAAACCGCCGCCGCCTACGGTGCCAGTGAAGCCTATATTGGTCGTGCCCTCAAGGCAGTGGGTCAGCCCGCCGTTTTTATCACCACCAAACTCTTGCCCCAGGGGGATGGGGATCACGTCCAGCAGCAAATTGCTCAATCCCTTGAGCGTCTCCAAGTCTCACGGTTAGACGGTGTCGCCCTCCATGGCCTAAACACCCCTGAGCATCTCGCATGGCTGAGCACTGACGGGATGGCAATGCTGCGGCAGTTGCAAGCAAAGGGGGTGATTGGTGCTTTGGGCTTTTCCAGTCATGGATCGTTGTCTGTAATTTTGCAGGCGATCGCCAGCAATCAATTTGACTTCGTCAATCTGCATTACACCTACTTTCAGCAACGCAATGCCCCGGCGATCGCCGCTGCCGCTGAGCGGGATATGGGCATTTTCATCATCTCCCCAGCCGATAAAGGAGGACAACTCTATCAGCCTTCCCAACGGCTCCAAGACCTCTGTGCGCCTTTTCACCCTCTCCATTGGAGCTATCGCTGGTTGCTGAGTCAGCCTGCTATCACGACCTTGAGTATTGGACCTGCCACCGTTGCCGAGTTGGCCTTTCCCCTGGCCGTGGCCGATCAGGTGGCACCCCTTAGCGCTGAAGAGGAAGCTGTGGGCGATCGCCTGCAGGCAGTGATGCAGGCAACCCTAGGCACCGATTTATGTCAACAATGTTATGCCTGTTTACCCTGCCCCGAGGAGATTCATATTCCTGAGGTGTTGCGGCTTCACAACTTGGCCGTCGCCTACGACATGACAGAATTTGGTAAGTATCGCTATGGGATGTTTGGTCGTGCTGGGCATTGGTTTCCCGGTCAACCCGCCAATCGCTGTACTGAATGTGGCGATTGTTTGCCCCGCTGTCCCAGTGGCTTGGAGATTCCCCGGCTATTGCGCGAAACCCATGAGCAGTTGCAGGGCGCCTCGCGATCGCGCCTTTGGCAGAACATTTGATGGAAAATCAAAAAAACTTCCTATGCCAGTGCATACTCACCCCAAGTTGCTGATATCAGCTTGGAATCAGCTTGGAATAACGGCGCAAAACGATGGAGAGTAGGGAACTCGAATCCCTGACCTTCGCGGTG
>NZ_DVEH01000043.1 GCF_015295825.1 Thermosynechococcus sp. M98_K2018_005 | reverse complement strand
CTCAGCACCACTGCGTTCAAGGGGATAATTTCTCAATAACGGGCGATCGCGAACACATAGAGAGCATGGACTGCCAATAACGTTAACCACACCAGCGTTACCGTCGGCATAAAGGGCACTGCCATGGGTTGCACCTGATGCCAAAACCAGCCACCGGAGTTAAAAGCAGCAAACAGGGCAACATGAACAGCAAAATTCATGCGATCGTCCAAGCGGCGATAGCTCGGATCACGACGATCAGGCTTGCGCGGCCAACGGGGAGGCATATAGAGCGTACCTAAATCACTTCCAGCTCATCGGGGTGCAAATGGGCAATGAACTTGGGACTAAACCGCACCTGAATCGGGTAGTTGGGACTAATGGGACGGCCTTGCCAGTCGCTGAGAATGGCGAAAATCTCTCCTTCCATGCCCTGAATGTCAAAGGGTTCGTTACGGTGATCGGGATGGTGATAGACGATGGTAGGGGTCTTAACGCGCACCCGCAGACCGACTCTTAAGGATTGTTGCTCGATAACACTCATTCGTTTCTTGCTCTCCTCGACTGGCAGGGGGTTTCTTTTTATCGTCGCATACGGGGCGATCGCCTTAGGACAACTGAAAATCAATTGTTACCATTACTGCCCGATCGCTGTCAGTTGGTAGAGGAGATCATCAAATGACTAGGGGAGTTACCATTGGCCCCCATTGTCAGGGGGGGCATCAGGAGCAAGGAGCGCACTTGATGGCGTTTTTCGGGGCTGAGGTATTCCTGCTGGACACACCGCCAAGTTTGCCACTGGCGTGTTTGCTCAAGGGCAATCATTTCTGCGAGGCAAGGAGAGGCTTGGCGGAGGTTGAGTCCGAGTTCAGTACGGAAAAAGTCATAGAGGACAACGCCATCGTGAAGTGTACCTAAGAGTTCTTGCAGCTGAGCAAAGGCGTCCACCTGTTCGGTGAAGGCGTCTCCATAGACACTGCTAAAGAGTTCCATCTGATAGCGGACTCGCTTGGTTTGCTTGCGGAGATCGTGGAGTTCTTCACCCGCTGTTTGCAGCCACTGGGGCGGGTTGCTAACCGCAAGAAAGAGGGGGCGATCGCCCTGCCATTCAATGGCCACTTGCCACCCCGGATGCAGCAGCAGTTGACACACCAAGGGCAACAAAATATCTGGGGCAATCAGTTCCGTTGGCAAGTTGGCAATCTCACGATACTGAGGGGCAGCTAGCCATTCTTCTAGCCCCTGTTGCAATTTGCGATAGCGATCGCTCCGCAGCAGTTGCAGGGCTTTTTGCAGCAGTTCTGTCCGTTGCTTTTCGAGTTTTTTAATGAGTTTTGCCAGTTGTTGTTGCTCAGGGCGAGGTAGGTGAGGGTAATACTGCTCCTTAAGCGCCAGCATCATCACATCCAAATCCCGTACGGGACTAAGACTGCCGGCGATCGCCCGCACCCGCTGAATCGAAACCCCCTTGGGCAAACGCACTGTATTGCAAAAGACCTCCAGAGCCGTTCGCAGGCGGCGCAGACCTACCCGCATCTGGTGAATTGCCTCAACATCGCGATCGCGAATCACCCCCGGCTCGTGTTTGCTAATTTTGCGGTAGTACTTTTCAAAAGCGGCGTATGCGACATGCCCTAGGGTTTCCATAAGACCCCCTCCCTGCTCAACGCCCAAAGGAATACCACTATTAAATTTAACGTTTATTAACTAAGGCTACTTTTATCTTAACTTTAACTTAACCATATCCTACCGTTGTGGCTGAATCATGATCATGGCTCAGCAAAAAAAAGCCCCGCTCGATCAGAACGGGGATCAGGGAAATCAGTGAAGTAATTCAGTAAGAGCGGAATAAAAAATAAAAATTGGGAATCTTAGGCAGCCGCTAGATTTTTAGCAACAAAGTCCCAGTTCACCAGTTGGTTAAGGAAGTTATCAATGAAGTCGGGACGACGGTTTTGGTAGTCGAGATAGTAGGCGTGCTCCCACACGTCAAGGGTCAGCAGAGGCACTTGCCCATGAACCAAAGGATTTTCGGCATTGGGGGTTTTGGTCACTTTCAGCGTACCCGCTTCGAGCACCAGCCATGCCCAACCACTACCAAACTGGGTCGCTGCCGCATTTTTGAACTGAGACTTGAACTCGTCGTAGCTACCAAAGGCACTGTTGATCCGAGCGGCCACATCACCTGTAGGAGCGCCACCGCCACCGGGCTTGAGGCTATTCCAGAAGAAGGTGTGATTCCACACTTGAGCTGCGTTGTTGAAGATGCCCACCTTGGCAGCATCGCCATAGGTTATGCGAATAACATCTTCAAGGGATTTGTCAGCCAGTTCAGTATCTTGAGTCAGTTTATTCAGGTTGTCCACGTAGGCTTTATGGTGCTTGCCATAGTGAAATTCAAAGGTTTTCGCAGACATCCCATAGGGTTCAAGGGCACCCGGATCAAAGGGAAGGGGTTCTTGTACAAATGCCATAGTGCTCAATACCTCTCTAAAGGTGATGCAGGTTTAGGCTACTAGAGATCAGTCATCGCCAAAAGGCACCTAGCAGCAGTGCCCATCGCCTAATTAACAATTCGCAATAATTATATCATCCTCCTTTCCCCTTTAGAAAAGAGCTGTCTGGCAGCATGATATGTTCAAAGGGGTTCTTGGGTCTTGGGTTCTATGGTTGCTTCTGTCCTTCGCCTAGATCAGGTTTTGATTCCTGAGGATGCCCCCATTCGCTTTGGTACCGATGGCTGGCGGGGCATCATTGGCGCTGAGTTTACTTTTAACCGTCTGCTGCGGGCAGCCAAGGCAGCGGCGGCAGTGCTCCATCAAACCTATGGCAAGGGCACAACGCCTCGCATCATTGTGGGCTACGATCGCCGGTTTTTAGCGGAACAGTTGGCCGCAGCCGTTGCTCAATTACTGGCGAGCCAAGGCTATGAGGTGTGGCTTTCCAATTGTGCGGCACCGACCCCCGCCTTTAGTTGGGCCGTCAAAGCAGAGGGAGCTATTGGCGGCTTGGTAATGACGGCAAGTCACAATCCCGGTATCTATGCGGGACTGAAGGTGAAGGGCGCCTTTGGCGGCTCCGTACCCACGACCGTCACCCAAGCCATTGAAGCGCAGTTAGCTCAGGGAGACCCGCCACCCGTGGGTGAGGCCAAAACAGACTATCAAGCCTTTGATCCGTGGCCCAGCTATTGTGCAGCCTTGCGCACCCATGTTGATCCAAGACCCATTCGTGAGGCGATCGCCACCGGTAAGCTGCAAGTCTGTGCCGATGTCATGCATGGGGTCGCCGCCGGTGGATTAGAGCGGTTATTGGAGATTCCCATATCGGAGTTTCGGCGCGATCGCGATCCCCTCTTTGGGGGGGGTGCTCCTGAACCGATTGGCCGTTATTTAGCCACAACCCAAGAGCAGCTGCGGCAACAACACAGTGCTACCCCGACAGTGTGTTTAGTCTTTGATGGTGATGCCGATCGCCTAGCAGTCATTGATGGCGAGGGGGTGCTGTACACTGCCCAAGAAATTATTCCCATCTTGATTGATCATCTGGCACAACACAGTAGCTACCGAGGGGCCGTGATCAAATCCATTAGCAGTTCTGATCTGGTGGCGCGAGTGGCCGCCCACCATGGTTTAGCGGTGATTGAAACGCCCATTGGCTTTAAGTACATTGGCGATCGCATGCTCGCTGGAGAAACCATTCTCTTAGGGGGTGAAGAATCCGGTGGGATTGGCTATGGCCACCATCTTCCCGAGCGAGATGCCTTACTCTCAGCATTGTACCTACTACAAGCCCTGGTAACATCTGGCTTCAGCGTAGGGGAATACTATCAGCAGTTGCAGGCAACCACGAACTTTTACAGTGCCTACGATCGCCTTGATCTCACCCTGACGTCCTCCGCGCAGCGGCAAAAACTGGAGACGATGCTAGCTGAGCATCCCTTCACCCAGATTCTAGATATGCCCGTCAGCCATTGGGACACCATTGACGGCTACAAATTTCAGCTGGCCAATGGCAGTTGGTTGCTGATTCGCTTTAGTGGCACCGAACCGCTGCTGCGCCTCTACTGCCAAGGGAAAACGCCTGAAGAAGTGCAGCGCATTTTAGAATGGGCAAATCAATGGGCAGTTTCAGTGGCCAATAATGCCTCTAGCACCCCAGCGGGCTCCTCAGCAACAGCCGGGTAAAGCACGCTCAAAAAGAATCACAATCGTCATCTACACGTCATCTCCAAAATAATGGAAAAATCCTAATGTCAGTAGACCCCTCTAGCGAAAGTTCCGCCGCCAGTGTCCGGGCGCCCCTCTCCCTCTGGACAAAATTAGCCTTCGGTGCTGGTGATCTCGGAACTGCTATCACTGCCAATTTACAGGTGTTTTTCCTGATGGTGTTCTTGACCAATGTGGCTGGACTCAATGCTGGCTTGGCAGGCAGTGTGTTGATGATTGGCAAAATCTGGGATGCCATCAATGATCCGATCATCGGCTACCTGAGCGATCGCACCCCTGTGGGCAAGTGGGGACGCCGCCACATTTGGATGATCTCAGCAGCCCTTCCCTTTGGCATTTGCTTTTTCTTGAACTGGTGGGTACCGACGACGAATCAAGGGTTGCTCTTTGGCTATTACGTTCTCATGGGTCTCCTCTTTAGCACGTTTTACACCGCAGTCAATCTGCCCTACAGCACCCTAACACCAGAACTCACGGAGGACTACAACGAACGCACCAGTCTGAATAGTTTTCGCTTTGCCTTTTCCATTGGTGGCAGTATTGGCTCGCTGCTGTTGGCGCAATTTCTCTTCCAAGTCATTAAGGAACCCAAAACTCAGTACATTGTTCTAGGGGGCATTGCCGCCGTATTATCTGTGCTGCCCATCTATTGGTGTGTCTGGGGCACACGGCAACGGGTACGGGAGTTTGAACGGCATACCCCCAGCCAACACCCTTTACCCCTGAGGACGCAACTGCGCTTGGTCTTTAGCAATCGGCCTTTCCTATTCGTGATGGGGATTTACCTCTGTTCTTGGCTGGCGGTGCAAATTACTGCCTCGCTGATTCCCTTTTTTATTGGCGATTGGTTGCAAATGTCCCCTGCCGAATATACGCAAGTGGCACTGGCGGTTCAATCGACAGCGATGATCATGCTCTTTGTCTGGAGTGCTGTGAGTCGGCGTATTGGTAAAAAGGCGGTGTATTACATGGGCATGGCACTGTGGATTATGGCTCAGGCCGGCTTGTTTTTATTGCAGCCGGGGCAAACAACGCTGGTGTATGTGTGCGCGATTCTGGCGGGGTTTGGGGTTTCGACGGCCTACCTTGTCCCTTGGTCAATGATTCCCGATGTGATTGATCTCGACGAACTCAATAGTGGCCAGCGGCGGGAGGGGGTCTTCTATGCCTTTATGGTGCTACTGCAAAAAATTGGTCTTGCCTTGGGACTGTTTCTAGTGGGTCAGGCCTTGCAGTGGGCAGGCTACCTCTCCAGCGTTGCCGATGAGCCGCGCCCCGTTCAGCCTGCCTCGGCACTGTTGGCAATCCGCATTACTATTGGGCCGCTACCGACCTTTTTGCTCATTATTGGCATTGTTTTGGCCTACCTCTATCCCATTACGCAGCCGGTACACCAAGCAATTCTCTTAAAGCTGCACGCTAAACGGCAAGGAGAGGCGGGTGCATGAAGGGCTGGTACGTGGGCGATCGCGCCTTTGTTTGGGGAGAGCGCACCTACATTATGGGGATCTTAAATATCACCCCCGACAGTTTTAGCGATGGCGGTGACTTTTTTAATCCCGCTAGTGCCGTTGCCCATGCCCTCGAAATGGTAGCAGCAGGGGTTGATGTCATTGATGTCGGCGGCGAGTCCACCCGGCCGGGCGCCAGTGAAGTGCCAATTAGTGCCGAGTTAGCGCGGGTGTTGCCCGTGATTGAGGGCATCCGTCAGCAGTCGCAGATTCCCATTTCCATTGATACGACCCATGCGGTGGTTGCTCGGGCAGCGGTGGCAGCAGGTGCCAATATCGTTAACGATGTCTCAGGCGGGCAGGCGGATCCGGAAATGTTTGCCACGGTAGCAGCATTGGGGGTGCCCTATATCCTCATGCATCGGCGGGGAACCCCAGCCACCATGCAGCAATTAACTGACTACGAAGATTTGATTGGCAATTTGCTTAGCTATTTTCAGGAACAAACGCAGCGAGCGATCGCCAGCGGCATTCCCCCCGAACACCTGATGATTGATCCCGGCATTGGTTTTGCCAAAACCACGCCCCAGAATCTCACCCTTTTACGAGAACTGCGGCAATTTCACAGCCTTGGCTATCCTCTCCTGCTGGGGCCATCGCGCAAACGCTTCATTGGCGACGTGCTGAACCTGCCTAATCCTAAAGACCGGGTTTGGGGTACCGCAGCGGTCTGCTGTCATGCCATTGCCCAAGGGGTCGAGATGGTGCGCGTCCATGATGTGGCGGCAATGGTGCAAGTGTGTCGGATGGCCGATGTACTCTGGCGATCGCCCTAGGGAGACTCAAACCACTTGAGGATACCCACCGCTATGAGAAAAAGACTCGCCAAGCCCTCTAAATAGGGGCCAAAGCGCAAGGGGGTTTGTTCGCGGAGTTGCTGCCCCAACCAAAAGCCACTGCCAATGCAGACCCAACTGGTTACTGTACTCGCTATCACGGCATCAAAAATTGGTAGGCGCGCCAAGCCCGCAGCTACCCCTGTGGCAAAGTTTGTCAGGGTCAATGCCAAACCCAACAGCAGCGACTGGTAGAGCGTGAAGTCGTAGGCATAGTCAAGAATTGGTAATAAGTTCGGCTTTGTGGTTTTAGACGGATGATTCAAGTTGAGCAAGACTCCCCCCAGTGCCGATGCCCCCATGACTATCAGTAAACCACTGCCAAGCCGCTGTGCCCAAATCAACGGCACATACTGCTGCACCCACCCACCCAACCCCATGGCCAAAAAGGTACTGCTACCAGAAAGAGCCGCAATCAGGACATTACCCAGCCCACTCATACGATAGCGGCGCAGGCCATAGCTAACGGCCACGCTAAAGTTATCCATATTGGTGGCAAAGCCAAAGAGTAGGGAGGCGATCGCGACGGGGGGCACTAAGAAACCTCTCAACAATTCACCCTGAGCATCAGCGATTTCTAAGGACAAAGGCACCTCTTAATTAGGAGGGTCTTGCGGGGCGATCGCAAATTTTCTGGGGGGGTGCATATCCCTTGAGGGCTTTTCTCACCGAGACTGCTCAATCTAAGCCCCGCCACTATGCTTGGGTAGATTAGGAACAATTGCTGCGCCCCGGAGCAGGCACACACAACTCCCACTCAGCATTAAAGGGTTCATAGCCCAGGGCCACCCCTGCACGTTCCGCCTGGTAGCGCACTTCCTCAAAGCAGTCAAAGCCATCGGGGCGCACAGCAATGATAATGTACTCGCGATCGCTCCGACGACGGAGGTTGGCCAACAAAATGGCCAGTGTGGAAGTGGGCTTCGTGAGGTCTGCTTTGGGCACCAGCACCTTTTGGGGATGGATGATGACCCCCTCGCGACGACACTCCAAATAGCGGGGGGTACGTTCCCCATTTTGGGCATTTTCCCGTGCCAAAATTTGCACATTGGTGCGTTCTCGCCCAAGACTACTGGCACTAATCACCACCACAAGCAGGATTAGCGTGCCAATGGTACAGGCCAAGATCGAAAGGAAGGGAAATAAGTCCAGTTGCAAATGGTGGGATTGACGCCGCTGCACAGCCTGATGCCTTACATGATTTTGGGCACACGGAAAAAGTCATCCTCGCGATCCGGGGCGATCGCCAGTAGATCCTCCCGATTCGGCCAAGGTTCCAACACATCGGGACGGGTCACATTACTGACTTCAATCGCACGGGTTGTCGGCGGAATATCGGTGACATCCAGTTCACTCAATTGGTTCACATAGTCAAGGATGCTATCTAGTTGCTGTGTCAGCGCTTCAATTTCACTTTCATCGACAGCGAGGCGAGCCAAGTGAGCGACCTTGCGCACATCCTCTGCGGTAATGACTTTTGTTGCCATGCGTGATCCCTTAGAAATAAACATCCATACTGGAGCGACCCGTGGTCTTCAGCCAGTTTTGCGCCTCGATATAGTTATTGGGCGCCAGTTGAATCGCTCGTTTCCAGTAGTCTGCGGCGCGATCAAAGAGTTGTTCAGCCTCCTCCGAGCGCTGCTGCTCTTCTGCCTGTGTCCCCAAGTAGTGGTAGATCACCGCAATATTATTGAGGGCTTGGGGCATGCGGGGATTGAGTTCAAGGGCTTGGTGATAATACTCTAGGGCTTTTTCATGATCACCATTACTGGCGTGGATCAGGCCAATGTTGTAGAGGATGTAGCTGCGATCGTTGGGGTCTTCCTCGAGTTCTAGGGCTGCTTGGTAGTTCTCTAATGCCTCAGCATATTCCCCGTCCGCTTGGGCAGACATGCCATCGCGATAATAGGCAAAGGCGGTTTTTGACTGCGAACTGGTGGGCAAAACCTTGAGAATGAGGTCAGCCATGACCGTAAAGGTTTTGTCAATAAAATTGTCGTTCCGTTGCGATCGCGGCATAGAGCCTCCTTGAACGGTCTCTTGCCTAGTGTATCAAAAGCACCACCAGCGATCGCACCCCTCGCCAATGCCTAAGATTTAGATTTGTAGCGTTCCACCAAGAGGCCCCTAACCCAGACCTAAGATCGTCATACAGCCCTTTTCTAAGATATGGCGTGTACGAATGAGGAGAGCATCCTATCCTCCAGCGGTTTTGACTGTTTTCAGCGTGTGCCATCCTTGGGAAAAGGGCTGTAGTGGCCATCCGTGCCGTGATGCTCACCAGATGTTGGGAGTTTAAGATTTATGATTGAAAATATTCTATTGGCAGACTCAGGAACTGGACAATCCGAACAAATGCTCAAGTCGCTGATGGAGTTGCCAGCGATTCAACGGGCTGCCGTCACTGTTTTGCACGTGATTCCACCGAAAATTACTGCCGAGGAGATGGCCGAACAACGTCAAGCGGGTGCCAAACTCCTAGCGGAAGCCGTTGCCCGACTGCACCTTGACCCAGTGATTAGTGTCAATACCATGCTGCGGGAGGGGGATCCTAAGGATACCGTGTTGCACGTGGCCGATGAAATCAATGCCGATTTGATCATCATGGGATCGCGGGGACTCAAGCGCCTGCAATCCATTCTCGAAAACTCCGTCAGCCAGTATGTGTTTCAACTGTCTTCCCGACCGATGTTGCTGGTGCGCGATGACCTCTTTGTGAAGAAAATCAACCGCATCATGGTAGCGCTCAATAATTCTGCCGCAGCCAAAGCCTCCTTACACTTAGCCGTGCGCCTGATGGAGGGGATCAAGGGTGGCAAACTCATTCTTGCCCATGTCAATCCCGACCTCAAGGGTCATGCCGATACCCCCCGCACGGCTGCTGAAAAAGATCCAATTCTTGCGGAAGCGGCAACAGTGGCCAAGCAGCGGGGTGTGGAATACCAGTGTGTCCTGACCACTGGCAAGCCCGCTGAAGAAATCTGCCGCATTGCTGCTGATACCAATGCCGATCTCCTCGTTCTGGGTTCCCCGGATCGGCGTCCGTCGATCGCTCGCAGTTTACCCGACTTGGATCGCCTTTTGGGCACTTCCCTGTCTGACTATGTGCGGGTCTATGCCGAGTGCCCCGTGCTCTTTGTGCGACAATCGGAGACGTAGTCTGGTCTAGCGGCAGTGACCTTTTTCGATGATCTGCGCTGGCAGGGCGATCGCCAGTGGCGACAATTGGCTGAATCCCTTGAGTACACCTTTCTCCAACTCTTTCGCCAGCAAACGGAGCCGTTTTGGGAGGACTCCCCCTCCTTAGAGGCATGGCTACGCTGGTTCTTTCAGGGGGTCTTGCTGGTTGGCCTTGGATTCGCCCTGTATTTTCTAGGGCGCAGTCTGTGGCGATGGTGGCAGGGACGATCGCGATCCTCCTCAGCAACACTCGTTTCTACCCATGAGGAGCGACCCAAACCCGTACGGGAATGGTTAGAACTCGCCCAAAACCTACAATTGGCGGGGGACTACCGGGGGGCCTGCCGTGCTCTTTACATGGCTTTGCTCTATCGGTTGCAGGAGGCGGGCTGGCTGCGGCTTCAGACCCACTGGACCAATAGCGACTACCTGCGGGAATTGGAGCGGCTCTTTCAACTGGGGGAGCGATCGCCAGCCGTGCGGCGGAGTATTCAGCACCTCTTTCAAGTTCACAGCCGCAGTTACTATGGGGCCGAGGCGGTGGATGCCCAAACCCTAGCCACCTGTCAAGCCGCCTATTTTGAGGTGGAACCCTTCCTGCGGGAGCGCCAGCAATGATCGCGATCAACCGTCGCCAGTGGTTCTTCCTCGGCTTCGCTGTCCTTGTGCTGTTGGTGGTTGGCCTCCTGATTTTGGTGGTGGCTCCCAGTAGCCGCGCTGGCTCCTCCTTTGATTCCTCCCCTTGGGGCACCCAGCAGTTTTATACCTACCTAGAGCAGCAGGAGTTTCGGGTGGAGCGCTGGCAGCGGAACTATAACAACCTCAAGGGCAAAGGGCACATTCTTATTCAGATTAGTGGTCGCCCCATCGGCTGGCCACCGTCCCTTGAGGAGTGGCTGGCTCAGGGCAATACGCTAGTGCGCTTCTACTGGCATGGTGAACCCACCGCCGCCCCCTTTGAGGAACGGCTCTCAACGCCTCAGGGCAATGTCTTGATTGAAACGCGCCGCCGCGTTCCTTTCCAGCAGGGCGATCGCCCCCTCCTCAAGGATGATCACGGTTTGATTGTCTATCTCAAATACACCCACAGTCTCCATAACCATGAACAGCGCGTCCTTGGCGTCTATCCTTGGTTGGTAGCCAATGTCTATGGCGGCGAAACGGGCCTTGCCAACTTTGCGGTTGTGGCTCAGCTCTTGCAGGAGGTGGCTGAACCGGGGGCAACGATATACTTTGATGAATGGCTGCACGGCTACCGCCAACGCACTCCAGAGGAGGGGGTCAGTGAGACAGTGCCTCAAACCCTCTTCGACTACTTTAGTCGTACCCCTTGGTTGGCTGTGGGGCTACAATTCGCCCTCTTGCTTCTCTTTTTGCTATGGCAGCAAAGTCAACATTTTGGCCCGCCCCTATTGGAAAAAGAACCTGTCGCCAGTAATAGTGCTGCCTACATTGAAGCCCTCGCAGGCGTTCTGCAGCGGGCACGGCAGCGGCAGTTTGTCCTAGAACAGCTTCAAGATCGCTTCCGCTATGATTTGGCCAATCAACTCGGCCTTGCCACCAATCCTCACCATCTGCCTAGGGATGCAGAACTCATTCAAGCGTGGCAAATAGCAACGGGGCGATCGCCCGACTCCCTGCAAGACCTCCTCAGTATGCACCAAAGCATTGATGATTCTCAGTTACTCAAATGGCTAGAGCAGGCTGGCAGGGTCCTACAGGCTCTGGAAAGGGCTGTCTGATGATCTAGCCTTTGGGCTTTGTCTTCACACACACTGGTCCATTGACAAGGGTTTGGCAAGCCAAGCGATAATTCTCTGGCTTACGGCGGAGCTTGCGTTCTTCCACTGGCGTGCGAGGGGAGAGATTTTCCATGCCCTCGACAATCTCAACCATACAGGTGCCACACTGACCATAGCCCCCACAATTAAAGAGCTTGCCCTTGAGGGTGTAGAGGTCAACCCCCGCTTCCATTGCTTTTAAGCGCAGATTCGCACCGTTGGCAGCAATAATTTCTTTGTTTTCGTTAACAAACTTAATATTTGTGGCCACAAATTCAGTTTTGCTTGCCATAGGAACCTACGCTAGTTACCATTCTTAATACATTCTCATTTTGGCAGAAAAACTGCCCAACCGTAGCTGAAGTTACGGGTAAATTGGCCGTTAAACTCTTAGTAGGGAAGCGGTTGTTACCGTGATCCGGCTGCTTAATAAAATTTGTTCATGCAAACGCTAAATTTTTGTATAGGAGGAGCGTAGTCAATGGGACTACCCTGGTACCGAGTCCACACTGTCCTGATCAACGATCCAGGGCGGTTGATTGCGGCCCACCTGATGCACACGGCATTGGTCGCCGGTTGGGCAGGGTCGATGGCTCTTTATGAGCTAGCTATTTTTGATCCCAGTGATCCAGTTCTCAACCCAATGTGGCGACAGGGAATGTTTGTGTTGCCCTTCATGGCACGGTTGGGGGTCACGGGGTCTTGGAGCGGTTGGAGTATTACTGGCGAAACGGGGATTGACCCCGGTTTCTGGAGCTTTGAGGGGGTTGCCCTAGCTCACATCGTCCTGTCAGGTCTGTTGTTCTTGGCGGCCTGCTGGCACTGGGTCTATTGGGATCTCGAACTCTTCCGCGATCCTCGCACCGGTGAGCCTGCCCTCGACTTGCCGAAAATGTTTGGCATTCACCTGTTCCTTGCCGGTTTACTCTGCTTTGGCTTTGGTGCTTTTCACCTGACGGGCCTCTTTGGTCCTGGGATGTGGGTCTCTGACCCCTATGGCTTGACGGGCAGTGTTCAGCCTGTTGCCCCCGAATGGGGACCCGATGGCTTTAATCCCTACAACCCCGGTGGTGTGGTTGCTCACCATATCGCCGCAGGCATTGTCGGTATTATTGCTGGTTTATTCCACCTGCTGGTGCGTCCACCCCAACGGCTTTACAAAGCTCTGCGCATGGGGAATATCGAAACGGTACTCTCCAGCAGTATTGCCGCTGTCTTCTTTGCTGCCTTTGTCGTTGCCGGCACGATGTGGTATGGCAGTGCCACCACGCCCATTGAACTCTTTGGGCCGACTCGCTATCAGTGGGACAGTGGCTACTTCCAACAGGAAATTAACCGCCGCGTGCAGGCCTCCCTCGCCAGTGGCGCCACGCTTGAAGAGGCTTGGTCAGCCATCCCAGAGAAACTGGCCTTCTACGATTACATTGGCAATAACCCCGCGAAAGGTGGTCTCTTCCGTACTGGCCCGATGAACAAAGGGGATGGGATTGCCCAAGCTTGGAAAGGCCATGCTGTCTTCCGTAACAAAGAGGGTGAAGAACTCTTTGTTCGTCGCATGCCCAACTTCTTTGAAAGCTTCCCCGTCATTCTCACCGACAAGAATGGCGTTGTCAAAGCCGACATTCCCTTCCGTCGTGCTGAGGCGAAATATAGCTTTGAGCAACAAGGCGTTACCGTCAGCTTCTACGGTGGTGAATTGAACGGCCAAACCTTCACCGATCCACCCACCGTCAAGAGCTATGCCCGTAAAGCTATCTTCGGTGAGATCTTTGAATTCGACAAGGACACCCTCAACTCCGACGGGATTTTCCGCACCAGTCCCCGTGGCTGGTTTACCTTCGGCCATGCGGTGTTTGCTTTGCTCTTCTTCTTTGGTCACATTTGGCATGGTGCCCGTACGCTGTTCCGCGATGTCTTCTCTGGGATTGATCCCGAACTGTCGCCGGAGCAAGTGGAATGGGGCTTCTACCAAAAAGTGGGCGATGTCACCACTCGTCGCAAAGAAGCTGTCTAGTCATTCCTAGGGGACTACTATGGAAACCATCACCTACGTTTTCATCTTTGCCTGCATTATCGCGTTGTTCTTCTTTGCCATCTTCTTCCGTGAGCCTCCTCGGATCACTAAGAAGTAGCCTCTGACCCATCAGCGAATAGGTCTTTAATACTTGCCGATCGCCCCTGCGGTCGGTTTTTTGATTTTTATCTGATGTCCAGGGGGATGATGCCCGCCGATTCCTGAATCTTTCGCTCTCGAAGCCACGGTTTCTGGTACAGTCTTTATGGCATAGTGGGACGGCCAAGCTTGTTGTCTGTCAATCGCTAAGGAGAAACCTCTGAGTACCCGAGTCATTATTGTCCGCCACGGTGAAAGCACGTTTAATGTCCAAGAGCGGGTGCAAGGTCACAGTGATGCCTCTTCGCTCACGGAACGCGGTCGTTGGATGGCAGCCCAAGTGGGTCTCGCCCTGCGGGGCATTCCCATCCGCAAGATTTACACCAGTCCCCTGAAACGGGCAAAGGAAACCGCAGAGGGCATCCATGCTCAGCTCCAAGATCCGCAACTCAAGCCACCCCATTCCCTTGATTTACTCAAAGAGATTGCGCTGCCTGCTTGGGAAGATCTGCCCTTTGCTGAAGTGAAGGCACGGTTTCCAGAGGACTATCGGCGCTGGCAGGAAGCCCCAGAAACCTTGATGATGAAAATCACCACGGAGAGTGGTCAAACCGAGGAGTTTTTCCCGCTATTAGATCTCTACGATCGCGCGGGCATGGTCTTAGAAGCACTGCTGACGGCTCACGAAAATGAAACGATTGTCATTGTCGGTCACAGCGGTATGAACCGTGCCCTGATTTGCACGGGTCTCGGCTTGGGGGTCAAGGGCTATTTGCGGCTCCAGCAGGCCAATGGCGGCATTAGTGTCTTAAATTTCAGCAACGGCTTGCGGCAACCGGCCCAACTGGAGGCTCTTAATCTCACGAGCCATCTCAATGATCCCTTTCCACAGCCCCGCTTCAAGGAGCAAACGCTGCGCATCTTTCTCGTCCGCCACGGTGAAACGGATTGGAATCGCGAGGGACGCTTCCAAGGGCAAATAGATGTGCCCCTCAATGAAAATGGCCGTGCCCAAGCGGCGGCGGTGGCCGAGTTCCTCAAGGAGGTGCCCTTTCACCATGCCTTGAGTAGTCCTCTACTGCGTCCCAAGGATACGGCTTTGGCGATTTTGCAGTACCACCCTAGTGTGCAGCTAGAGCTAGAACCAGCCCTTGCGGAGATTAGCCATGGTGATTGGGAGGGCAAGTTTGAACTGGAGGTGGAGGCAGCCTATCCGGGGGAACTGGAACGCTGGCGGACAACCCCTGCCCTTGTGCAAATGCCCAATGGGGAAAACCTCCAACAGGTGCACGATCGCGTCGTTAAGGCGTGGGAAGAGTGGCTGAAACGCTGGCAAACCAATGCTCCCACCCCCCACAATGTTTTGGTTGTGGCTCACGATGCTACTAATAAGATCTTGCTCTGCCACATTGTTGGCTTGGGCATTGAAAACTTCTGGCTCTTTAAGCAGGGGAATGGCAGCGTTACGGTGATTGACTATCCCCTCAAGGGCGGTCTGCCGCGATTGCAGGCAGTGAATATCACCACCCATTTGGGGGGCGTGCTGGATCGGACGGCGGCAGGAGCCTTGTAGTCCATGGTGTGGCGACTGTTGCAACAGGTGCGGCTGCTAGATCCGGTCAACCGCCAAGATCAACGCGCGGATGTGCTGCTTGCAGAGGATCAACTGGTGGCGATCGCTCCGGCGGAGGTGCCCGCTGATGTAGAAATCATCCCAGCCAGTGATTGGGTTTTGGCACCACCCTTGGTGGATCTCTACAGCCACAGTGGTCAGCCGGGCTATGAAGCGCGAGAAACCCTAGACAGCCTTTTGGCGGCTGCTGCTGCCGGAGGGGTGCAGCATTTAACCCTATTGCCCACCACGGAACCCGTGATTGATGATCCTGCCCTTTGGCAAGCATTACAACGGCAGATACCGCCCACCGCTTGGTCACAGGTACGGGTTTGGGGTGCACTCACCCAAGGATGCAAGGGGACGGCACTGACGGATTTAGCCGAACTGGCGGCCAGTGGCGTGGTTGGCTTTTGTGATGACCGAGGGTTGACCCATTGGCCCTTGGTGCAGCGGGCACTAACCTATCTCCAACCCTTTGGAAAACCCGTTGCCCTTTGGCCCTTTGATCCGGCCTTGGCGGCAAATGGGGTGGCGCGGCAAAGTGGCGTAGCCACTCGTCTGGGATTGGTGGAGCAACTCGTCTGCTGTGAAACCATTCCCCTATTGGCGATTTTGGAATTGGCACGCACCGTCTCAACCCCAATTCACCTCATGCGTCTGTCAACCGCTCGCAGTGTCGAGATTCTCGCTAAGGACAAGCCCGCAGGGGTCAGTGCCAGTGTGTCGTGGCTACATTTGGTCTTTGGGGTTGAGGATTTAGTTAGTTACGATCCAAATCTCCGCCTTGAGCCACCCCTAGGGACGGCCCGCGATCGCCAAGCGCTGATTGAAGGACTCAAAACGGGGGTCATTGAGGCGATCGCCATTGACCACACCCCCTTGCTCTATGAAGAAAAAATGGTTTCCTTTGCCGAGGCACTCCCCGGTGCCATTGGCCTCGAATTAGCCCTACCCGCCCTCTGGCAGGAGCTCGTTGCCAAGGAATACCTGAGTGCCGTTGATCTGTGGCACGCCCTCAGTACGGCACCGGCGCGGATTTTGGGCATTGAGCCACCCCGCCTCGAACTGCACAGTCGCCACTTTGTTCTCTTTGATCCAACCGTGATCTGGACAGTGACGCACCAAAGCCTGCGATCGCGCGCCAGCAATACGCCCTTTTGGCAGCAATCCCTGCGGGGTCAACTGGTGCCCTTTTCGCCTAGCATCAACTCTGGCCGCACCCACTGATCAAACTCCTCAGCCGTGAGGTACCCCAATGCCACCGCTGCTTCCTTCAGGGTTTGACCTTCGCTGTAGGCTTTTTTCGCGACTGCTGCTGCCTTGTCGTAGCCAATGTGGGGGTTCAAGGCCGTCACCAACATCAGCGATCGCTGCAGATGGCGCTGAATTTGCTCCCGATTGGGTTCAATGCCCACAAGGCAAAACTGGGTAAAGGCTTCACCGGCATCACTCAGAAGTTCAATCGAGCGCAGCACATTGTGAATGATCAGGGGCTTAAAAACATTCAGTTCAAAATTTCCTTGGCTGCCGGCTATCCCCACTGCGGCATCATTGCCCATCACCTGCACACACACCATCGTCAGGGCTTCGCATTGGGTGGGGTTGACCTTGCCCGGCATAATCGACGACCCCGGTTCATTGGCAGGTAAGATCAGTTCTCCTAAACCACAACGGGGGCCTGAGGCCAACCAACGAATATCATTGGCCATTTTCATCATTGCTGCGGCCAATGTTTTTAGGGCACCACTGAGCATCACCAAGGGATCATGGGCTGCCAAGGCGGCAAAGGGATTTTCTGCCTTGCAAAAGGGATACCCCGTCATAGCTGCCAATTCCGCTGCCACGCGATCGCCAAAGCCGGGGGGGGCATTGAGACCCGTACCCACTGCTGTACCACCAATGGCGAGGGGATAGAGATGCTGTAATGTGTACTCAATATGGGCTTGACAGGCAGCGATTTGACTGGCATAACCCGAGAATTCTTGACCAAGGGTTAGAGGCACCGCATCCATCAAGTGAGTGCGCCCAATTTTAATAATGTCAGCAAAGGCCGTCACTTTTTCCTGCAATACCGCCAGTAAGTGCCGCAGCATCGGCAGCAGTCGCTCCTGAAGCTCAATCACTGTGGCAACATGCATTGCCGTCGGAAAGGTGTCATTAGAAGACTGGCTACAGTTCACATGGTCATTGGGGTGGATCGGAGTTTTGCTCCCCTTAGTGCCCCCTGCCAGTTCAATGGCACGGTTGGCAATCACCTCATTCACATTCATATTGGTTTGGGTACCGCTGCCCGTCTGCCAAATGGAGAGGGGAAACTGATCATCCCAGCGTCCCTCAATGACTTCAGTGGCAGCTTGAATAATCCATGCCGCCTTATCCGCAGCTAAAACCCCTAAATCGCGGTTGGCGATCGCTGCCGCCTTTTTTAGCCGTGCCATGGCATGGATCACCTCTAGGGGCATCCGCAGGCTACCAATAGGAAAATATTTGAGGGAACGCGCCGTCTGGGCACCCCAATAGCAGTCCGCTGGCACCTCAATGGCACCCAAGGAATCGTATTCTATGCGAGTTGCAGTTGTCATTCAGAGCTATTCACCCAATCGTTACTAGAGAATTATCCCAACTAACTGCCAATCCCTTCCTGGAGTGCGTCTTGAAGGACTGCATCGCTGACACCATGACGCTTGAGGCTTGCAATTAATGCAGACAATGTTGTGTCACTCTGTATTCCTGTTCCCGGCGCGTTGCTCTGCGAGCCGAGATGATCTGAATAATATTAAATAATATCTTCACGCTCAATGAAGACAACGTACAGCAGATTGCAGCGCCGATCTAGGCTAATGATGGCATCACACGCTTCGTCATTGCGACTTGCATCAACAACCACTGGCATTGGAGGGTATCAAAGTTAATCTTTCAATTTTGAGTGCCTTCCTTGGGGGAGGAGCTATTCTAAAACGTATTTGGGAAAAGCAAATGTCCGATTGTGGTTGCCACATTGAAGTAAAAAATGCAGCGGAGCGTAAAACCCTGCGCATCGTACTTCTTGTGAATTTAGCGATGTTTCTTGTGGAGTTGGGTAGCGGCATCCTGGCTCATTCCACAGCGTTGATTGCTGATTCTCTTGATATGCTTGCCGATGCTCTGGTCTATGGCCTCTCCCTCTATGCTGCGGGGCGTTCTCCAAGGCACAAAACCCGTGCGGCAGTTCTGAGTGGTCTTTTTCAGATGACCCTTGCAGTTTTAATTTTGGGGGACGTGATCCGTCGCTTTACAGCAGGTAGTGCGCCAGAGGCTGATTGGATGATGGCGATCGCTTTCCTTGGACTGGTGGCCAATGGCTACTGCCTTTACTTAATTGCCAAACATCGGCAAGGGGAGGTGCACATGCGCGCCAGTTGGATTTTTACCCAAAATGACGTGATTGCTAATGTCAGTGTAATGATTGCCGGCGGACTGGTCGCCCTCTTTCAATCCCCTTATCCCGATTTGATGGTGGGCTTTGGCATTGCCAGCCTCGTTCTTTGGGGAGGGATTCGCATTGTGCGGGATGCACGGCAAGCGGCGATGAACACCCCTGTAGAATAAGTAGGGTTACTTTTTGGGGAAGTCTCCTGTGAGCGCACCAGCGATCGCCATCATTGACTACGATATGGGCAATCTGCATTCCGTTAGTAAAGCCCTTGATGTGGTGGGGGCAACGCCCCTAGTGAGCGATCGCCCCCGTGACATTTTAGCTGCTGATGCTGTAGTACTCCCCGGTGTGGGTGCCTTTGACCCAGCCATGACTCATCTCCACGAGCGGGAACTGGTGCCTGTCATTCAGCAGGTGATTCAGCAGGGGATGCCCTTTTTGGGGATTTGCCTTGGCCTGCAAGTCCTCTTTGAAGGCAGTGAAGAGGGAACAGAACCCGGCCTTGGTATTTTTGCAGGTAAAGTCAAACGCTTTCAGTCTGAACCCGGCCTCACAATCCCCCACATGGGCTGGAACCAACTGACCTTGACCCAATCCGCCTGTCCCCTCTGGCAGGATTTACCGCCAACCCCTTGGGTATATTTTGTCCACTCCTACTTTGTGGCCCCTGATAATCCAGAGCTAGTGGCTGCAACCGTCCGTCATGGTCAGCAAACTGTTACAGCCGCGATCGCCCGCAACAACGTCTTTGCTTGTCAATTTCACCCTGAAAAGTCGGGTAAGGTCGGCTTGCAACTTCTGCGCAACTTTGTTACTTTGGTCACACATCAGTGTAGCTATTCCAATAAAGGATGAAATATTATTCAGTACAATAATCGATACACACCACCGTTTCCTCCCCATGGCTCTCTACCCATTTCTGGAGCTGCCGTTGATACGCATCTATTTTTTTCGGGTGATGCCCCTCTGGTTGAGGGCCTAACTAATGGTGGAAACTTGTATGCCAAATCGCTGGGCACGGTCGATCTTTAGCTCTCTTGAGACTTGAGACAGTTGTAGTATTGATTTAATTAACGCGCCCTGGAGGACTCGAACCCCCGACATCCGGTTTTGGAGACCGACGTTCTACCAACTGAACTAAGGACGCAAGGCTGTTTACAGAGAGCGATCAAACCGTGCTTTGATGCGCGAAGCTTTACCCATAAGGTTGCGCAGGTAGTAGAGTTTAGCACGGCGGACTTTACCCCGCTGGATTACTTTTATACTATCAATTCGTGGCGAATGTAGCAAAAAGACGCGCTCAACGCCCACTCCTTGAAAGACACGGCGCACAGTAATGGTGCGGTTAATGCCCGTGTTGCGCATGGCAATTACATCCCCTTCGTAGGGTTGGACACGCTCTTTACCGCCTTCTTGAATTTTGACTCCGACCCGAACGCGATCGCCCACATGAATCACGGGCAAGTCAGCCTTCATGTGCTCCGCTTCAATCGAGCGAATAATGTCTTGGGCGTTCATGACAGTTCCTTAACTCGCAATCTCTTAGCATACCCTAAGTATTTAGACTTGTCTAGGCCAGTTTTTCATTTCTTCCCTTGCACATCGCCAAGGGTGTATCCCAAGCTCAGCAGCATCCGCCGCAGTAGGGGCAAGCTCAAGCCAATGACATTACTAGGAGTCCCGACAATTTTCTCGACAAAGGCACCACCTTGGCCATCGAGGGCAAAACCACCAGCACAGGCAAGGGGTTCACCAGAAGCGACATAGGTGGCGATTTCGGCATCGCTAATATCGGCAAAAACGACTTGGGTGGACTCCACCTCAACACAGGTGCGCCCCTGTGCCAAATCAATCAAGGCATGGCCTGTCAGCAATTCTCCCGTTTGACCGCGCATTTGTTGCCAGCGGGCGATCGCCACCTCTGGCGAGGCTGGTTTACCATGAATTTCACCGCCAAGAACTAAGACAGAATCACAGCCCAAAATTAAGGCGGGAGCTGAATGACTCTGAGCCACCGTTTCTGCTTTACACCGTGCCAGTAGCCGCACCAGTTCTGTCGGCGTTGTTGCCTGAATCACTGACTCATCAAAGTAACTGGGTTGAATGATTGGATCAATACCAATTTGTTGCAGCAATTGGCGGCGGGCAGGGGACGCCGAGGCAAGGACAAAGGGCACCATAGCGCTGTGTTTGAGGCAACCAGTCTTCATGATCTCATATTGAAATCATTAAAGCTGAATGAGGTGTCCGATTGAGGGCTTATTATTTTAGGTGTTGCATCTGGAGCCAAACCAATGACGAGTGCCGCCTACACCTACACTCCCCCCGGCGGGCTACCCCAAGATGCGCCCTTACCCGATCACTTTTTGCCCTACAAAACACTCCAGTCGCTGCCGGAGATTTGGCCCCTATTGGCACAACGTCATGGGGACGTGGTGGCTCTTGATGCTCCCTACGAAGACCCTCCGACTCGCATTACCTACAGTGAACTCTATCAACGCATTCAACGTTTTGCTGCTGGCCTACAAGCGCTGGGTGTCGCTCCTGGCGATCGCGTGGCCTTATTTGCTGACAATAGTCCCCGCTGGCTGATTGCCGATCAAGGCAGTATGATGGCCGGTGCCATTAATGTGGTGCGCAGTGGTACCGCAGAGGCTCAAGAACTTCTCTACATTTTGCGCGATAGTGGTTCAACCCTGCTGCTGATTGAAAACTTGGCCACCTTGCACAAACTTCAAGAGGGTTTAGCAGAGACACGGGTGCAAACCGTTGTCCTCCTAAGTGCAGAACCCCCAGAACTGGCGCATTTTCCCCTGCGGCTCTTGAACTTTGGTCAAGTCTTTACGGAAGGCCAATATGGCACAGTGCGAGCAGTAGCCATTACCCCCAATGACTTGGCAACTCTGATGTACACCTCTGGTACCACGGGTCAACCCAAGGGCGTGATGGTTACCCATGGGGGGCTGCTGAGTCAAATCGTCAATCTCTGGGCAATTGTGCAACCCCAGGTGGGCGATCGCATCCTTAGTATCTTGCCCATTTGGCATGCCTACGAACGGGTGGTCGAGTACTTTCTCTTTGCCTGTGGCTGTAGCCAAACCTATACTAACCTCCGTCACTTCAAGAACGACTTAAAACGGTGTAAGCCCCACTACATGATTGCCGTACCCCGTATCTGGGAAGGATTTTATGAAGGGGTGCAAAAGCAACTGCGCGATGCCCCGGCCACAAAGCGGCGTCTTGCCCGGTTTTTCCTCAGTGTTGGCCAGCAATATGTCCTGCAACGGCGACTGCTCACTGGTCTCAGTCTGACCAACCCCCATCCCAGCGGTTGGCAAAAATTTGTTGCCCGTCTGCAAACCTTTTTCCTCAAGCCCCTCTACGAACTGGGGGAGAAGCGCGTCTATAGCAAAATTCGTGAAGCCACGGGCGGTGAGATTAAACAGGTGATTAGTGGTGGCGGTGCCCTTGCCCCCCATTTGGACACATTCTATGAAGTCATTAACCTAGAAGTACTGGTGGGCTATGGCCTTAC
Source organism: Thermosynechococcus sp. M98_K2018_005 (assembly GCF_015295825.1). Taxonomy (GTDB): domain Bacteria; phylum Cyanobacteriota; class Cyanobacteriia; order Thermosynechococcales; family Thermosynechococcaceae; genus Thermosynechococcus. Next base: position 27,215 of record NZ_DVEH01000043.1, on the reverse strand, counting down.
AGAAACGGCTGTGGTCCTGACCGCTCGCCGCTCTTGGGCGAATCTTCGGGGATCCGCTGGTCGTCCTATTCCCGATACCGCGATTAAGATTGTGGATCCAGAAACTAAAGCCCCCGTTGAGTTTGGCCAAAAAGGACTGGTGATGGCCAAAGGGCCACAGGTGATGCGCGGCTACTATAACAAACCGGAGGCCACTGCCAAAGTGCTGGATGCTGAAGGCTGGTTTGACACTGGGGACTTGGGCTACCTCACCCCCAATGGGGATCTGGTGCTGACGGGGCGGCAGAAGGACACGATTGTTCTCAGCAACGGTGAAAATATTGAACCGCAGCCCATTGAGGATGCCTGTGTCCGCAGCGCCTATATTGATCAAATTATGCTGGTGGGACAGGATCAAAAAGCCCTTGGTGCCCTAATTGTGCCCAATTTAGACGCTCTGGAGCAGTGGGTGGTTGCCAAGGGTTACCGACTGGAGTTGCCGAACCGACCGGCAGCGGCGGGCACGGGTGAACTGGTGACGCTAGAGAGCAAAGTGATTATTGATCTCTACCGCCAAGAACTGCTGCGGGAAGTGCAAAATCGCCCTGGCTATAGCCCAAATGATCGCATTGCCACATTTCGCTTTGTCCTCGAACCCTTTACGATAGAGAATGGTCTTTTGACCCAAACCCTAAAAATTCGCCGTCATGTCGTGAGCGATCGCTACCGCGATATGATTAACGCCATGTTTGAGTAATCTCCATGACAGACCCTATGGATACTAAACTGCTCTTGCGGCGCCAAATTATGGTGAAAGCAATCGTCACTCCCGAGTGGAAAGACGATGCCCAAAGGCAGCTTCAGGCACAACTAAATCAAGTGGATAACCAAATTCAACAGTTGGATTTTCAATTGCAGCAAGTGATTGACGAACTGCGCAAAAGTAATGAAGCAGCGGATGTGGTCTCTGCCCGCATTCAAGAGGTTCAAGGGCAAGCCAACAACCAAAAGTCACAACTGTTGCAGCAAAAAAATCTGATTCTTCAACAATTGGATCAGGTGCAACGCCTAGAAATGGGTCAGGAAGTGGATCAAGGTCAAGTGGATAATTTTTTCTATGTCACCAAAGGAGACAACCTGATCCAAAAAATGCAGGTGGAGATTCTCCTGCGCAATGGCGTCATCGAAGAAATTCGCGGCACGCTCTAAGCTTTTACCTTTCATTTTTTGGTGAATTTGACTCCCTCTCGATTGCCAACCAAGGATAGCAGCCTCTATGATTCGTGAACTGTTCATGCCCGCCCTCAGCTCCACCATGACCGAAGGGAAAATTGTCTCTTGGGTGAAATCTCCCGGGGATAAGGTGGCCAAAGGGGAAACCGTGCTGATTGTGGAATCCGACAAGGCCGATATGGATGTGGAGTCCTTCTACGACGGTTATTTGGCGGTGATTACCGTGCCTGCTGGCGAAGTGGCACCCGTCGGTTCCACCATTGGCCTCGTAGCAGAAACAGAAGCAGAAATTGCTGAAGCAGAGGCAAAGGCCAAGTCCCTTGGGGTGGCTACGAGTTCTACGGCAACGGCCTCGACTCCCGCTGCAGCCACGAGTAATGGCTCCGCAACGGCTCCTGTGGCAGTGTCTGCTCCCGCCAGCCCTGTCGCTGCAACTCCTGGGCGAGTGATTGCTTCCCCCCGTGCCCGCAAATTGGCTAAGGAACACAACATTGATTTGCAAACCCTCAAGGGCACTGGCCCCAATGGTCGGATTACCGCCGGCGATGTGGAAGCCTTGATTGCTGCGCCTGCAACCGCCGTCGCACCAGGAGCAACACCCCCTGTCCCCACAGCCGCTACTGCTCCGGTTGGGGCCAAGGAGGATTTGGTGCCCCTGACAACGCTACAAAATGCCGTTGTGCGGAATATGGTGGCCAGCCTTGGCATTCCCGACTTTCATGTGGCCTACACGATTACAACGGATGCCTTGGATCGGCTGTACCAGCAAATCAAATCAAAAGGGGTGACAATGACAGCACTCCTTGCCAAGGCGATCGCCTTGACATTGCAAAAACACCCAATTATGAATGCCTATTACACGGAGCAAGGGATTCAATACCGTCGCGACATTAACATTGCTGTGGCTGTGGCGATGCCGGGGGGGGGTCTGATTACACCGGTGCTGAAGAACGCTGATCAAATTGACATCTACAGCCTCTCGCGCACTTGGAAAGACTTAGTGGAGCGGGCACGCGCCAAGCAACTGCAACCCGATGAGTACAGCACGGGCACCTTTAGCCTCTCAAACCTCGGGATGTTTGGCGTTGACTCCTTTGATGCCATTCTCACGCCCGGTCAAGGGGCTATTATGGCGGTGGGGGCGTCCCGCCCGACGGTGGTTGCCACAGAGGATGGCCTGCTGGGGGTAAAACGGCAGATGAAGGTGAATATCACCTGTGATCACCGCGTGATCTATGGTGCCGATGCTGCTGCTTTCCTTCAGGATTTGGCGAAACTGATTGAAACCAATCCCCAAGCACTGACGCTCTAAACTGTGACTGCCCTGCTGGAAATCAGGGATCTCCATTTTGGCTATGGGTCAACCCCCTCACTACTCCAAGGGATTAATCTCACGGTGCAAAGGGGCGATCGCCTTGGCATCATTGGTGACAATGGTTCGGGCAAAACCACACTCCTGCTTCTCTGTGCTGCTGTTCTCAAGCCACAGCGGGGAACGATCACCTGCTTGGGGCAGTCAGTGGTGGCTGGACAGTTTCAACCAGCAGTGGGGGTTGTGCTGCAACATCCAGCGGATCAGTTAATTGGGGCTACCGTAGCCGAGGATGTCGCCTTTGGTCCTGAAAACTTGGGCTGTCCGACCGCAGAGGTGCGGCAGCGAGTGCATCAAGCCTTGGCCATGACCGGCACTCAGCATTTGGCCGATCGTGTGCCCCATCAACTGTCGGGAGGAGAACAACGCATGGTGGCGATCGCGGGCATTTTAGCCATGCAGCCGCAGTTGATTCTCTATGATGAACCCACGGCCTTTTTGGATCAGCGGAGTTGTGGCACGTTGATCGAGTTTTTGCAGGCGGATACCACCTCCGGCATCATCGTTAGCCATGACCCTGCATTTTTACGCACAGTCTGTACGCAAATTTTGCTCCTAGAGTCAGGACATCTCCGTCCAGTGGCGTTGTAACCTATGCTGCATCGTCGCGTTTGGCTGTTGTTCTTTCTCTTCTGTTGGAGTTTGTGTTGGACGATTTGGCCAGTACAGGCGCAAAACTCAACGCTGATTCGCGGCGTCTGGCTGACAACCAATGATTTACCGATCCTGCGCGATCGCCCTCGGTTGGAAGCAACCCTCAATGATTTACAGCGGCTGAACTTCAACACCCTCTACCCCGTTGTTTGGAACTCTGGCTATGTCAGTTTCCCCAGTGCCACGGCAAGGAATCTGGGAATTCAGCCCTTTGTACTGCGGGGAATCCAAGACTACGACATTCTCGGGGAACTCACACAGCAGGCGCACTGCCGCAATCTGTTGGTCATTCCTTGGTTCGAATTTGGCTTCATGGTGCCAGAAACCTCAGAACTCGCCCTTGGCCATCCGGACTGGCTCACCCAAGGGGTCAATGGTCAAACCACTCGCTTAACGGCGGCCGGGGAAGTGGCGTGGCTCAATCCCTTTCATCCGCAGGTACAAGCCTTTCTCACGAGTATTGTCCTTGAGGTGCTGCGGCAGTATCCAGTGGATGGTGTACAGTTTGATGACCACCTCAGCCTGCCCGTGGAGTTTGGCTACGATCCCTACACCCGTGCCCTCTATCAGCGGGAAACGCAAAAGCCCGTTCCCGATAATCCCCGTGATCCGGACTGGATGCGCTGGCGTGCCGACAAACTCACTGCCTTTGTGCAAACGTTGCGGCAGCAGGTAAAGCAAGAATTTCCCAATGCCATTTTTTCCGTCTCACCGACCACATTGCCCACCGCCTACCAAACATTTCTCCAAGATTGGCCGCAGTGGGTCGCCCTCGGACTCCTTGATGAAGTGATTGTGCAAGTCTATCGCTACAATCTTCCCAGCTTTGTGCAGCAGTTGACTCAGCCGGAGATGCTCCACGCCCAAGCCAAAATTCCCACTGCCGTTGGTGTCCTCACGGGGCTACGTACCAGCCCTGTGCCCATTGAACTGGTGGATGCCAAGGTAGAAGCTGCGCTGCGATCGGGACTGGGGGTGTCCTTTTTCTCCTTTGAGACGCTGTGGGAACGGGCGCCGGAACCCCGCGATCGCCGCCAAAGTACAATCCTCTTTCATTTTCGCCAGCCCCTGCCGAGGCGATTCTTTGGCCAGACTTGCCCGAAGGCTTAACAGTCAAGGGTGGTTTCGCGCTCCCAGGGGGTCACTCGATGACGAAACTCTTCCCATTCTCGGGATTTGAGTTTGAGGTAGGCATCCACACACTCACTGCCGAGGCGCTCGCGAAAGAGGGGATCCCGATCCAGGGCTTCTAAGGCCAACATCAGATTTTGCGGCACTTCCTTGGCAGTTCCCTGCGGCAGCGGGTCGGTGTAGCTATTGTTGTCGTAGCGTGGCCCCGGCTCAAGCTTGTTAACAATGCCATCCAAGCCAGCGGCAATCACGGCTGCCGTGAGCAAGTAGGGGTTCGCGGCGCCATCGGCTAGGCGCAGTTCAAAGCGTCCAGAATCGGGAATCCGAATCGCATGGGTGCGGTTATTGCGGGTGTAGGTCAGGGTGCTGGGAGACCAAGTGGCACCAGAAAGAGTCACAGGGGCACTGAGACGACGATAGGAATTGACGGTTGGAGAGGTAAAGGCACAGAGGGCTTCACCGTGGGCCAAGACACCGGCAATGAAGTGGTAGGCGATAGCCGATAGCCCCAACTCCCCCTGATCATCATGAAAGAGATTCATCTTCCCCTCCAGATCCCAAAGGGAGAGGTGCATGTGGCAGCCATTACCCGTCAGGTGCTCAAAGGGCTTGGGCATAAATGTGGCACGGTAGCCGTGGAGTTCAGCAATACTTTTGACCATGTACTTAAAGAAGGCGTGGCGATCGCTGGTTACCAAGGCATCATCAAAAAGCCAATTCATTTCAAATTGGCCGTTGGCGTCTTCATGGTCATTTTGGTAGGGTTGCCAGCCGAGGGTCTGCATCCCATCGCAAATATCGCGGATCACCTCAAAGCGGCGCATCAGGCTCAGTTGGTCATAGCAGGGCTTCGCCTGAGTATCGGCTGCATCGGAAAGGCTCTGACCGTCCGCACTCAGGAGCATAAACTCACACTCAACACCTGTGCGGGGACGAAAGCCTAAGTCTGTCGCCTGCTGCAGCACCTGTTGTAGCACCCAACGGGGGGTTTGTTTCAGGGGGGTGTTATCCCCTTGGAGTAAATTGGCCGGCATCCATGCCACCTCCGGCTTCCAAGGCAAGGGAAACACGCACTGGCGATCGCCGACTGCAAGGACATCGGCATCGGCGGGGGTCATCTCTAGCCAAGCCGCAAATCCTGCAAACCCCGCTTGTCCTGCGGCCATGCGATCCACCACCGCTGCGGGAACCAGTTTCGCGCGTTGTACGCCCAATAAATCAGTAAATGAGATCAGAAAATAGGTAATGCCGTGGGCGTCAGCGTAGGCAGCAAGGGACTCCGACATAAACACACGATCACCCAAAAGGATTGGTCACAGTATAAGCGGATCCCTTATGAAGTCAAGGGGGGAGGCCTTCTAGAGCTTACTGCCGCACTCCGGACAGAAGCGATGGCTAGAGATAGTTTTTGCCCCACAGTTGGCGCAGTAGATCAATTCGGCAGCCTTTTCGAGCACCTTGCGTTCCGGCAGCCCCAGCATTTGCGAGTTGGCCTTGCCGGGGGCAACCATCGGGTAGCAATTTTCATCGCGGGTAACATGGGCATCCAGTAGCACTGGGCCATCGTAGGCCAAGACTTCTTGGACAATCGCATCCAAATCGTGGCGATCGCTCACCCGCAACCCCTTAACCCCGTAGGCCTCCGCCAATTTCACAAAATCGGGCATCCCCTTGGCCATATTGGAATGGGAATAACGCGCCTCGTAAAAGGCCTGCTGCCACTGGCGCACCATTCCCTGCCAAAAATTGTTAATAATGACCGTCTTGACAGCAATACCATACTGAGCCAATGTGGCCAACTCTTGGGAATTCATTTGAAAACTGGCATCGCCACTAATACAGATCACCTGTTGATCGGGTAGTGCCACCTTCACCCCCATTGCTGCGGGCATGCCAAAGCCCATCGTGCCCAAGCCGGCACTGGAAATCCAACGCCGAGGGCCATTTTTCAGGAATTGCGCCGCCCACATCTGGTGCTGACCCACATCAGTCGTGTAGTAGGCATCAGGTGCATGGCGACCAAAGGCAACAATCACCTCTTGGGGCGAGAGTTCACCACTGGGCTGCGGCACGACGAGGGGATAGTCCTCTTTCCAGACCTTGATGCGCTCGAGCCACGCTTGGGTGGCGGGTTCAACGGCTTCACCACTGTCTTCAATGTGCTTGAGGAGTTGCTGGAGCACTGGTTTAACGCTGCCAACAATCGGCACATCAGGCACGCGGTTTTTGCCCACTTCGGCAGGATCAATGTCAATGTGAATCACCTTAGCGCGGGAGGCAAATTCATCCAGCTTACCAGTCACGCGATCGTCAAACCGCGCCCCCACGGCAATCAATAGATCACATTCACTGACGGCAAAGTTGGCATAGGCGGTGCCATGCATCCCCAACATACCCACAGAGAGGGGATGGGACTCAGGAAACGCCCCCTTACCCATGAGCGTTGTTGTCACAGGAATCTGGAATAGCTCGGCTAACCTAAGCACCTCCTCGTGAGCACCCGCTGTAATCGCACCGCCCCCCACATAGAGCAAGGGTCGCTTGGCCGCACGAATCAATTGAACCGCTTGGGCAATTTGACGGGCATTGCCGCGAATCGTGGGACGATAGCCCCGCAGCTTGACCTGCCCCGGCTCGATCGGTTCATACTCACAGACTTCTAGGCCGACATCCTTGGGAATATCCACGAGCACAGGTCCTGGCCGGCCAGTGGTGGCAATGTAAATGGCCTCCGCAACAATCCGTGCCATATCCTTGGCTTCGCGCACCACATAGGAGTGCTTGACAATCGGCAGCGTAATGCCAAAGATATCGGTTTCCTGAAAGGCATCGGTACCAATGGCGGAGCGGGGCACCTGACCTGTGATCACCAGCAGTGGAATTGAATCCATGTGGGCTGTGGCAATGCCTGTAACTAAGTTCGTCGCCCCCGGCCCTGAAGTACCAAAACACACCCCCACTTGACCTGTGGCACGAGCGTAGCCGTCAGCGGCATGGGCTGCCCCCTGTTCGTGGCGCACCAGAATGTGCTGAATGATTCCCTTTGACTCAGCACGGTACAGTTCATCGTAAATCGGTAAAATTGCTCCACCAGGATAGCCAAAAATATGCTTAACGCCGTGACGGCATAGGGTATCAATAAGAATGTATGCTCCAGTTGCTTGCACAGGCCAACCTCGTCAGGCAGTGGTGGTAAATGTTTCTAAATTCTAGTTTTTCAATTAGGGTCTCGGCAAGAGCGCAAAGGCTTGAAAGCATTGAATTCTTGGCCTTAAACTCCTCAATGCTTAACATATCTTTGCAATTAGGACCTGCCTCTCTTTGACGAAAGAACGCTGTTGATTTAGTTAGGTAAAATGCGCATTAAGGTTTGACCATACTCAATTGGTTCAGCATTTTGCACCAGAATTTCCACCACTTGGCCATTCACTTCGGCTTCAATTTCATTCATCAGCTTCATGGCTTCAATGATGCAAACCACTTGGCCTTTTCTGACGGTATCGCCCACTTCGACAAAGGGGGGTTCATCGGGAGCGGGGGCACGATAAAAGGTGCCTACCATTGGCGCCACAATGTCCACGGTTTTACGGTTGGCGGGGGGTGGCGTTGGTTCCGGATCGGGGGTCACGGCTGGAGGGGACACAGGTGTGGGCGTGACGGTTGATGCAGGAGCTGGAGCCACAACCACGGGGGTGCTGCCACTGATCTGCTCACGCTTGCGGAGTTGAAGTTCCAGTTCGCCACTCTTAAGGTTGAGTTCGGTGACGCTGGTTTGATCAAACATTAGTAGCAATTCGCGTACTTGGTTGAGGTCAAGCTCCACACCCATTACTCCTATTCGCGGCCAAGATACGTATCTGAGCGAGTATCAATGCGAATCCGCTCGCCTACGGAGATAAATAACGGTACCATGACTTGGGCACCGGTTTCGACAATAGCGGGTTTCGAGCCACCAGTGGCAGTATCCCCTTTAACCCCCGGATCGGTTTGCACCACTTCTAAAACAACGGAGTTGGGTAGCTCCACCTCAAGGACTTGCTCACCCCATTTGACGATATTGACTTCCATCCCTTCTTTGAGATACTTGGCGCGATCGCCGATTTGTGCGGGCGTGAGGCGAGCCTCCTCATAGCTTTCCATGTCCATAAAGACATAGTCTTCGCCATCTTTGTAGGTATGCTGCATGGTGCGTTTTTCAAGAGTGGCTTGGGGAACGGTCTCGCCGGCGCGGAAGGTGCGCTCAATCACGTTGCCCGTTTGCACATTCTTTAGCTTTGTTCGCACAAAGGCTGAGCCTTTACCGGGTTTGACGTGCAAAAATTCGACGACTCGCCAGACAGCACCATCCAACTCAATACTTACACCGGGGCGAAAATCATTACTGGAAATCATGTCCTACCGTGCAGTTCACCAAGCTATTATTGTATCCTTGAGCGTTGCCGTTCCTAACACTGTTGAGCAGATTTCCCTAGAGCCAGATCCATTGGCACCCCTTGGAATTCCCAAAGGGCGATCGCCCCGCTAAATGCTAAACTGAAGATTAATGTGAAGGATATGCCAAAAACAGTAACCATGGCTGCAACCCTTGAATTGAGTCAAGAAAACGTCGAAAAAGTCCTTGATGAACTCCGCCCTTATTTAATGGCCGATGGCGGTAATGTCGAACTTGTGGAAATTGAAGGGCCTGTGGTACGACTGCGCTTACAGGGTGCCTGTGGTTCTTGCCCTAGTTCGACGATGACGCTGCGCATGGGTATTGAGCGCAAGTTAAAGGAATCCATTCCAGAGATTGCTGAAGTCCAGCAGGTTCTTTAGGCTGCTGGGGAGAGATAAAGAGTGGCGATCGCGATCGAGTTAGCCCCAGATCAGATTGATCGTCTGGACTTATCCCCCCTGCAACATGTCCTTGACCCCCTGATGGCAGAGCAGCGGCTTCTAGATCATCACCAAGCGCTGCGTTTTACGATTAACTATCCCCGCCCAGCGGATGAACCTGATCTAGAACTTTCGGAATTGCCACCCGTGCGCCTTTGGTTCATTCGTGCTGATGTCTGCTACCCATGGCTACCCTATTTACTGGATTGGTCAGCGGGAGAACTAGTGCGTTATGGGGCAATGCTCGTGCCCCACGAATTTCATCCACAGCAGGGCATTATCTTCAACCCCCAAGCCCTTGATATTTTTGTCATGGCCAAGGTGTTTACCCTTTGGCAGTGGCTTCAGGGGCAGGGGTATCCTGCGGCTGAAAAGATTAAGGGAATGGCTGCCATGTTTGGTTATGAGCTGGATAGTGAGCTTTTTGCGCTGCTGCAATAAATAATTAATTATTGGCATGAGTACCACCTTGGGGATTGATTTTGGTACCTCGGGGGCGCGGGCGATCGCCCTCGATCCGGAAGGCAATATTCTCGCCACCGCCCGTCGTCCGTTGCACCAGCCCGATCAACCCCAAGAATGGGCAGCAACGCTGCGGGCGTTGATTTTAGATATTCCAAGTGCTATCCGTCAGCAAATTCAGCGGATTGCCATTGATGCCACCTCTAGCACCGTTTTCCTCTGTGATGCTCAGGGGCAGCCCTGCTCACCCGTTCTCCTCTACAACGACGATCGCGCCCAGGATCATGTTCAAACGCTGCGGCAGATTTTAACCACGGATCACCTTGTCCTGGGTGCCACCAGTAGTCTAGTTAAGCTGTTGTGGCTCCAGACCCACTACCCCACCGTCAACGCTGTTTTGGTACACCAAGCCGATTGGCTGGCCTTTTTGCTCCATGGTCAACTGGGCATTTCCGACTGGCACAATGCCCTGAAGTTGGGCTATGACGCGGCCAAGGAAGCTTACCCCGACTGGTTTAGCCACCCGACGCTTGCCCCCTTGCAGTCTCTGCTCCCTAAGGTCGTTCCCCCCGGTACGGTTCTAGGAAAGGTCACAGCCACCGATTTAGGCTTGTCTCCAACGTGTGAGGTGTGTGCCGGTACCACCGATAGCATTGCCGCCTTCTTGGCTAGTGGCGCCTCTGAGCTGGGTGAAGCGGTGACATCTTTGGGGTCAACCCTTGTGCTGAAGCTCTTGAGTGCCTCTAGGGTAGAGGATTTGACAGCAGGCATCTATAGTCATCGCCTGGGCGATCGCTGGCTGGTGGGGGGCGCCTCCAACTGTGGTGCGGCGATTTTAGCCCAGTTTTTTAGCCAAGAGGAACTAGAGCGCCTCAGTGTCCAAATAGATGTCAGTCAACCCACGGGCTTGGACTACTATCCCCTGCTCAAGCGGGGTGAACGCTTTCCCATCAATGATCCTGACCTCGAGCCTTGCCTAGAACCGCGACCCGCCGACCCTCGCCTCTTTTTACAGGGACTCCTTGAAAGTCTCAGTCGCATTGAAGCCCAAGGCTATGCCCAATTGCAGCGTTTGGGTGCCTCACCCCTGAAACGCATCTGGACGGCTGGGGGGGGTGCCCGTAATCCAGCATGGTTAGCGCTGCGCCAGCGATACCTAGGGGTGCCGGTGGTCATTTCATTCCACACTGAGGCCGCCTATGGAACAGCCCGTCTTGCTCAAGGCTCACTCAACTTGGGTACAACTGCTCCTGAATTTCCAGCTTCAGCCGATTGAGGATATGGCGCTGATCCAGTTGACTGAGGATTTGCTGAACAACAGTTTTGGGTCCTACAGCACCCCAGCCTGCGCCGTTGGCAAAATAGGTTTTGGCTACTTGCCCCATCGTATAGGAGGAAACGCCAGCAATCCCCGCCTGGGTCATGGCGACTGAGAGGTAAGGGCCAAGGGCAATGCCACCGCTCATGGGTGTAGCCAATCCCAACAGGCCCTTGAGGGAACTGAGGCCCAAATTGACGGCAAATTCGCCTAAACTAATGCTGCCCATGGCAAGGGCAATGGTTTGGAGCAGTTCCTTGGCGCCTGCGTCTGTAAGTTCAATATCGTAGAGCCGCGAGAGCAGTTGAATCGTTGTCAAGTCAATGACAGCACTGCTGACCATATCGAGCACAGTGACGGGGTTGAGGGCGATCGCCAGCGCCTTGGTCACTGCCCCCTTCCAAATTAGTTGGTTGGCCTCCTGATCCCGCAGTTTCAGCTTGTAGCGAGTTAACTCTTCACTCACTTTATTGGCAAAGAGCATTGAATTGAGGGCAATCAGGGCTTTGCCTTCGCGCTCTAGCACCTCCAAGATTTTGCGTTTCAGGGGTTCCACTTGGGGGGCACCGACGGTCATTTTCACCTGTACTCGGCCTTGGCGATCGCGGTTCACTTGGGGGACAAGGGGTGCTGCCGCTACCATGACAATTTCTTCGGGAGAGAGGAGTTCTTTGACGCGCTCATCACGGATTTTGCTATAGATAGCCTCGCGATCCGCCTCTGGATACTGATCCACTTTGTTAAAAACCAGAATCATTGGCTTGCCTATCTGCCGCAACTCACTGAGGGCTTGGTATTCAAGACGGGTCAAGTCGCCGGCAATGACGAAGAGAATCAAATCTGCTTGAGCTGCTACCTCTCGTGCCAGTTGCTCCCGTGCGGCGCCATTGACTTCGTCCAACCCCGGTGTATCAATCAGGCGAATGGGATTGCCACGCTGGGCTTCAGAAATTTGCCAAAGGGCACTGGCTTCCTTTTGGGTCACGCCATGAATGGGTCCAGTGGCAAAGTAGGGTTCGCCCAGCAGGGCATTGAGCAGGGAGGATTTCCCCCGCCCCACCATGCCAAAGACGGCAATTTGCACGACACCATAGTGGAGCTTGTCGAGCATTTCTTCGAGGTCAGCGATCGCGCGAGCGAGGGAGACTTTTTCGGTGCCAGTGGCTTTGCACTCGAGCAGTAATTTTTCAAGGGCACTCTTGGCCGCTGCGTAGCTACGGGCGCTTTGGTAGTCCTCAAGGTCATCAATCGTGCCTTGAAGTTCCTTTAGGAGGGAATTCACTGGCGATCGCTCTATCACAGATGCAACACTGACGTTACAAAGATTTGCTTTTTATTCTAAGGTCAAGAACGGGACTGGTGCGATTTGAACGCACGGCCTAGCGCTTAGGAGGCGCTCGCTCTATCCGACTGAGCTACAGCCCCAAAGATACACCTTCTATCCTAGCGAGTTTCTGTTGGAGGCACTGTTGCCCCGAAGGCGTCAATCTCCTGAAACAAGCGCTCTAGGGGAGCATTGGGTTCTAAAAACGAGAAGAGATGCTTGTAGCGCAGCTTGCCTTCCTGATCAATGAGAAACTGCGCCGGTAGCGGTGCCCCCAAGGCTTGACCGGTGCGGTATTTGCGAAAGACTTGGCAACTGGGGTCATAGAGCAGGGGCATCTTTAAGGCCATATCCGCCTTAACCTTCTCACTTTGGTGGGCATCGGTACTGGTGACCACAAGAACCGCCACTCCCTTGCCTTGAAAGGTGTTATAGTTTTCATTCAAGGCCTTGAGATAGGGATAGCACAGTGGGCAGTATTGGTGCTCTGTGAAGATACGGGTAAACACCAACAGGAGCGGCTGCTCTTTCCACACCTTTGAAAGGCGAACAGGCTCACTTAACGCTACGCCGGGTAGCTCCACATCTGGAACCAGCGCACCCCGCTTCAATTGGTTTTGAGGCGGCAGTGGCCACGCATTTTGCCAAAACCGCTCATTAAAGAGGCCACTGAAGTTGGTGGAGGTGAGGAACGGTAATTGAACAGCCATGGCTCCCTCGCTGGTGGCTCAACAATTCCCTAGCGATCGACGGACCCCATAATTACATCGATACTGCCAAGGATAGCAACAATATCCGCCACTTTCATTCCCTTCAGCAACTGGGGCAGCACTTGCAGGTTATTGAAATCCGGTGGACGAATCTTCCAGCGCCAAGGGAAGACATTATCATCCCCAATCAGATAAATGCCTAGTTCTCCTTTCCCCGATTCAACGCGCACATAGTGCTCCCCTTTGGGAATTTTGAAGGTGGGAGCCAGCTTCTTGCCAATGTACTGATAGTCAAAGCCATTCCACTCTGACTTAGCACCCTCGCGCATCCGCTTGGCTTCGAGGTTTTCGTAGGGACCACCGGGCAAACCATCTAAGGCTTGGCGAATGATCTTCACCGATTCGCGCATTTCCTGAATACGAACAATGTAGCGGGCAAGGCAATCACCTTCCGTGGCCACAGGTACCTCCCAGTCGAAGTCGTCATAGCACTCGTAGTGATCCACCTTGCGCAGATCCCACTTCACGCCGGAGGCGCGGAGCATCGGCCCCGATAGCCCCCAGTTGATGGCATCCTCACGGCTAATTTTGCCCACCCCCTGTAAGCGGCGCACAAAGATGGGGTTGTTGGTGATCAGGCGCTCGTATTCATCCACCTTGGGCAGGAAGTAATCGCAAAAGTCGCGGCACTTGGTCACCCAGCCATAGGTGAGGTCGGCGGCCACTCCCCCTATGCGGAAGTAATTGTTGTTAATGAAGCGCATGCCTGTGGCGGCTTCAAAGAGATCGTAGATGTACTCCCGCTCGCGGAAGATGTAGAAAAAGGGCGTCTGGGCACCGACATCCGCCAAGAAGGGGCCTAACCACAGCAGGTGATTGGCAATGCGGTTCAGCTCCAGCATGATCACGCGGATATAGCTGGCACGCTTGGGCACGGGAATACCGGCCAACTTTTCGGGAGCGTTGACAGTAACCGCTTCGTTAAACATCCCGGCGGCGTAGTCCCAACGACTCACGTAGGGGATGAACATAATGTTGGTGCGGTTTTCGGCAATTTTCTCCATGCCGCGATGGAGGTAGCCAATCACCGGCTCGCAGTCAATCACATCTTCGCCATCAAGGGTCACCATTAACCGCAAGACCCCGTGCATTGAGGGATGGTGCGGCCCCATGTTGATGACCATGGGTTCTGTGCGAGTCTCTATCGTGGGCATAGATGGCAGTTCCGCTAGAGGGTTGGACGCTTATCTTATGCTACACAGGTTTTCCCCGCTTGCCAATTCAAATTTGCTTATGGCTTAAATAACGGTGCCATCGGGGATCACGGCATTTTTGATAATCACCACGACACCGCTGCGAATATAAAATCCCTGATCCTCACGGTTGGATTCTTCAACATGGTCTTTGTTGATGATTTTGACATCGTGGCCAATGCAGGCATTTTTATCGACGATTGCCCTGCGAATGACACTGTTGGCACCAATGCCGATGGGGATTTTGTGTTGCAGAGCCAGTTGGTGGCGTTGTGCTGAGTCTTGGTAGTAGTCGGCTCCCATCAAAAGGGAGTGGTCAATGACACATCCCGATTCTATCCGCGATCGCACCCCCAAAACGGAATGGTGGACTTGGCATTCCTTAAGAATGCAGCCCTCGCTAATGATCGACTCTGTGATCGTGCAACTGAGAATCTTACTGGGGGGCAAATAGCGGGGACGGGTGTAGATGGGGGCGTTTTCGTCGTAGAAGCTAAAGGGCGGCTGGGGTTGTTGGGTCAGGGCAAGGTTGGCTTCGTAGAAGGATCCAATCGTGCCAATATCTTCCCAGTAGCCGTTAAAAACGTAGGTTTGGACAAGATGAGAGCGAGCCGCAGCGGGGATAATTTCCTTGCCAAAGTCTGTGGCATTGGCCATCTGTTGCAGTAGATCAATGAGAACTTGCCGCTTAAAGACGTAAATTCCCATCGAGGCAATGTAGGGTTTGCGATGGGCTTCCTCAGCACTGAGGCCATAGCGGGTTGTGTCTACTCGCATATCCCGTAGGGCATCCCCCGTGGGTTTTTCACGGAAGTCAACGACTCGGCCTGTGCCATCTACCTTAATCAAGCCAAAGCCAGAGGCGGACTTCTCATCAACGGGCAACACAGAGAGGGTAATATCGGCACCCGTGTCGCGGTGGCGCTGCACAAAAAGGCGATAGTCCATGCGGTAGAGGTGATCGCCTGAAAGAATCAGGTATTCATCTACGTCCCAATCGGCCAGCAGCCACAGGTATTGCCGCACAGCATCAGCAGTGCCCTGAAACCAGTTGGGATTTTCTGGGGTTTGTTGGGCTGCTAGGACTTCGACAAAGCCACCTGTTAGGCCGGGGAAGGTATAGGTACGGGCAATGTGACGATTGAGGGAGGCCGAGTTGAATTGGGTAAGGACGTAAATGTTATTGATTTCGGAGTTGATGCAATTGCTCACAGGAATATCAATGAGGCGATATTTTCCAGCAAGGGGAACCGCAGGCTTGGCGCGACGCTTGGTCAAGGGATAGAGACGTGTGCCGGCACCGCCCCCAAGGATAATTGCCAGGACTCGTTTCATTGAAAACTCCATCTGAACGGCCACATCAACAGTGTACGCTGTGGCGGCACTTCTCTTTGCGCAGCGGACGCCTTTTGGTAAAGAAGCCGCGCAATGGCATGATAATGATACTTGGTCGTTGATCCCAAGCGGGGAGTGGCAGCATGGGATTTGTGGACATTGCGATCGCGGATTTAGCAGCAGACTACGGCGTGTCGGTCGAAACGGTCTGTGCGTGGTGCGATCGCTTGGGTATTCGCTATACCAGTCCACAAACACGATTGCCCCTTGAAGATGCCAAAGCAATTATTTTGGCCTTGACGACCCCTGCGCCCGCCAACGATCAACCAGACACACCGCAATCGTAAGACCTGCTTATTGGGAGAACTATGTTAAAAAAATGCGTTTGGCTTGCGGTCGCTCTCTGCCTCTGCCTCTGGCAACTCACCACGGGCACAGCACTGGCCGCCGAACTGACCCCTGAAGTCCTGACTGTCCCCCTCAACAGCGAGGGCAAAACGATTACGCTGACGGAAAAACAATACCTAGAGGGTAAGCGCCTCTTCCAGTATGCTTGTGCCTCTTGCCATGTGGGAGGGATTACCAAAACAAACCCCAGCTTGGATTTGCGCACGGAAACCCTCGCCCTAGCCACGCCGCCACGGGATAACATTGAAGGCCTGGTGGACTATATGAAGAACCCCACCACCTACGATGGTGAGCAAGAAATTGCTGAGGTGCACCCCAGTCTGCGCAGTGCCGACATTTTCCCGAAAATGCGCAACCTGACGGAGAAAGATTTGGTGGCGATCGCCGGCCATATTCTCGTCGAACCCAAAATCTTGGGTGATAAATGGGGCGGTGGCAAAGTTTATTACTAATGACTCGTAACAAGGATGTTCCCAACACCCATGTACCAACCTCACTTTTGGCAACGGTCTCTCAGCTGGCTCTGCGGTGGTCTCTTGATTCTGCTGCTAGGCTGGGCGATCGCGCCGGCAACGGCACTGGCAGCCGCCAGGGTAGATAACTATGTGATCCAATACCTCAAGGTAACGGACAGCGTAGAATTGCCCTTCAATGATCGCGGTGAGACCAAAACCTTCACAGCAGCGGATCTGACCCGTGGCAAGCGGCTCTTTGAGGAAAACTGCAAAAACTGTCATGTTGGTGGCAGCACCTTACCCAATCCTTTGGTGTCACTCTCTCTGCAGGATCTCAAGGGGGCAACGCCGCCACGGGATACGATCGCGAGCCTCGTTGCTTTCCAGCGATCGCCGAGATCCTACGATGGCAGCGAAGAGAGTTATTCCTGCCGCCGTGTGAGTGAGGACTGGTTGACCACGGAACAGCTTGAGACCTTAGCTGCTTTTATTTTGCGAGCGGCGGCCGTCGCGCCCGGTTGGGGCGTAGAAAGCTTTCCGGACAGTGCCCCCTAGGTTGGGAACTTTGCTACACTGACCTTTGGTGAACCTTGCACCCCTTGATTTTTGGGGCTTTATCCATACCCTGACGCATTCCATGAAAGGAGAACTCCGTTGAAAAAGCTATTCATTTGTGTTTGGGCGATCGCTCTCTTTGTCAGCCTCACCCCTGCGGCCTTGGCAGCAGATTTAGCCAATGGCGCCAAAGTCTTTAGCGGCAACTGCGCAGCCTGTCACATGGGGGGCGGCAATGTCGTGATGGCCAACAAAACCCTGAAAAAAGAAGCTCTTGAGCAATTTGGCATGTACTCTGAGGATGCCATTATCTACCAAGTGCAGCACGGCAAAAATGCCATGCCCGCTTTTGCGGGTCGTCTCACCGATGAGCAAATTCAAGATGTGGCTGCCTACGTGCTCGATCAAGCTGCCAAGGGTTGGGCACGCTAAAATTGCCACAGTCTGAAAATAACGATTGATGAAGGGTGTAGGCCTAGAGTCTACATCCTTTTTTTGTTCTGTTACTGCCCTCCAAGTCCTGCGAAGATAGATGTTGTGTTCTGCATCCCCTAGGAGATCCTCTCTAGAACCAGTGCAATTCATATAATGATGAAAGACTTGCTCCTACAAAAAGGCGGTACATTTGGGCTATGCCTGCTGCCCCATTGCCAGCAAACGAACCGGAACGGCAACGTGCCCTTGAGCAGTATCGAGTCCTAGATACGCCTCCGGAACCTGTCTTTGATGAAATTACAAATTTAGCGGCGGCCATTTGCGAAACCCCCATTGCCCTAATTAGTCTCATTGATCGCCAGCGGCAATGGTTTAAGTCCAAGGTGGGGCTAGATGCCTGTGAAACCCCACGCAGTATTGCCTTCTGTGCCCATGTGATCCTTCAGCCAGAACTGGTGGTGGTGCCGGATGCGCGGTTGGATCCCCGCTTTGCCGATAATCCCGTTGTTACAGGGCCGCCCTATATCCGCTTCTATGCGGGCATGCCCTTGATTACTCCCGATGGCTATGGCATTGGTACCCTGTGCGTGGTGGACTATCAGCCGCGTGAGCTAAACCCCCTTCAACAGCAAACCCTGCGCACCCTTGCTCGCCAAGTCATTAGTGAACTGGAAATCCGCCATCACTTAGAGGTCACCCAGCAACAATTAGCCCACATCCAGCAGATGAGCAGCCTCCAAGAGGCGGTCTTCAATAGTAGTAATCACGCCATTATTGCCACCCGTACCGATGGCATCATCACGCTGATGAATCGAGCCGCCGAGAAATGGCTGGGATACCCTGCCTCAGAACTGGTGGGTAAAGCAACCCCAGAACGTTTCCATGATCCTCAAGAGGTGGAACGCTATGCCCAGATTCTCAGTGCCCAATTGGAAGAACCCATTCCTGCGGGGTTTGAGACTCTCGTGGCCCGGGCGCGGCGTGGTTTGGCAGATGAACAGGAGTGGACATTTGTACGGCGGGATGGCTCTCGCTTCCCTGTGTCCCTGTCAGTCACCCCGATTCATGATAGCCAAGAGCAACTGATTGGCTTTTTGGAGTTAGCAGTTGATATTACTGATAAGAAGCAAATTGAGGCGGAGCTGCGACTGCGGGAGCGAGCCATTATTGCTAGTACTAACGGCATTGTGATTACCGACTACCGCCAACCCGATAATCCAATTATCTATGTGAACCCCGCCTTTGAGCGGATGACGGGATATCGAGCAACGGAGGTGATCGGCAAAAATTGCCGCTTTTTGCAGGGGCGCGATCGCCATCAACCGGGGGCTGAAGCAATTCGTAATGCAATTAAAAAAGGCCAATCCTGCCGTGTGGTGCTGCGCAACTACCGCAAAAACGGCCAACCTTTTTGGAATGAGCTTGCCATCTCCCCGATTTATAACGAATTTGGCGAAATTACGCACTACATTGGCATTCAAAGTGATGTCAGCGAACGGCAGCGGGCACAACTCTTTTTACAACAGCAGGTAAAACGCACGCTGCTTCTCAACCGCATTACCGAGGAAATTCGCCAGCAAATCGAGCGGGAACACATTTGTCGCACAGCTGTCCAGCAGGTGGGGACAACCCTGAATGTCAGTCGTTGCCTCCTATTTGTGTATCAAGAGAATGCCCCCTCACCGATGGAACTGGTGGCGGAGTATTGTGCGCCGGGGGTGCCCTCCGTCAATGAGTGTGATCTTGATTTGGCACAGATACGCGGTTCATTTTTGGAGTCGGTCTTTGCCTCTGATGAAGTCTTTAGCTGCGATGATGTCACTACCGACAATCGCCTGATTGCCCTTCATCAGTACTGCGAAGCCCTGAGTGTGAAATCTGCGGTGATTGTGCGCACGGCCTATCGCAATCAAGCCAATGGTTTACTCATTTTGCACCAGTGCGATCGCCAGCGGCGGTGGACGGAGGCCATTAAAAGTTTGCTTAAGAGTGTGGCGGCACAGGTGGGGATTGGCCTCGCCCAAGTACAACTCCTTGAACAGGAAACCCGCCAACGTCAGCAACTGCAACAGCAAATGCAGCGGGCATTACTCCTGAATCAAATTACTGAACAGATTCGCCAGAGCCTCGATACGGAGACAGTTTTTGAAACAACTGTCACTCAAATTGGTCGTGCCTTTGGGGTTAGTCGCTGTTTAATTCACCGCTACGAGCCGGGGCCCCCACCACGTATTCCTGATGTGGCCGAATATCTGCAACCGGGCTACGCATCTATGAAGGGGGTTAATGTGCTCGTGGAGAATAACCCCCACACCTTGAAGGTCTTAGAAAAGGTCTTAGAAAGTGATGCCGCCGTTGTTTCCCATGATGTGACCCAAGATCCCCTCTTTGCCAATACAGAGAAACTATGCTGCCAGTTTGAAATCAAGTCAATGCTGGCCATTCGTACGTCCTATAAAGGAGTGCCCAACGGTGTTATTAGCCTGCACCAGTGCGATCGCCAGCGACAGTGGACCCCTGAGGAAATCGAACTTCTAGAGGCGGTGGCAGCTCAAGTGGGGATTGCGATCGCCCAAGCGGAACTCCTGCGCCATGAACAGCAGCAGCGACAATTGTTGGCTCAGCAAAACCAAGAACTCGAGCAAGCCCGCCTGCAAGCAGAACTGGCCAACCGTGCCAAGAGTGAATTTTTGGCCACCATGAGCCATGAAATCCGCACCCCCATGAATGCTGTTTTGGGCTTTACGAATTTGCTCTTGGATACGCCCCTCAATGAGCAGCAACGGGATTTTTTGCAAACTCTACACCAAGCCGGTGAGACACTCCTAGCAATTATTAACGACATTCTTGACTTCTCGAAAATTGAATCGGGCAAGTTGGTACTGGAGCAGCAGCCCTTTGATGTGCGTGAGTGCGTGGAGGATGTCCTGAGCCTATTGGCCAGCAAAGCTGAGGAGAAGGAGTTAGAGTTAGTTTACACTTGTACCCCCGAAACCCCTGCCCAAGTTAAAGGGGACGTGACACGGCTACGGCAGATTCTCGTTAACTTAGTGGGCAATGGGATTAAGTTTACCCCCGAAGGCCAAGTCGTCGTCCATGTGAGCGTGGTCAAGCACAAGGGCAAGAATTTTCTCCAATTTCAAGTCCAGGATACGGGCATTGGCATTCCCAGCGATCGCTTGGATCGGCTCTTCAAGCCCTTTAGCCAAGT
Organism: Thermosynechococcus sp. M98_K2018_005; assembly: GCF_015295825.1. Lineage (GTDB taxonomy): Bacteria > Cyanobacteriota > Cyanobacteriia > Thermosynechococcales > Thermosynechococcaceae > Thermosynechococcus. Next base: position 6,505 of record NZ_DVEH01000043.1, on the reverse strand, counting down.
GGATGCCTCCACGACGCGCGAGTATGGCGGTACAGGCCTAGGGCTAGTCATTAGCAAACGCCTCTGTGAGTTAATGGGCGGTGATATGTTTGTTGAGAGTGTTGAGGGTCAGGGCACAACATTTACCTTTACGATCCTCGTCAAAGAGCAAAAACCCTATGTACCACCAGCAGTTCACCCTGCTCTAGAAAGCAAGCGTGTCCTTGTTGTTGATGACAATGCCGCTAGCCGTGAGAATCTCTGTACATTACTGCAAAACTGGGGCATGGTGCCTATTGGGTATGGCGATCCCCAACTGGTTCTGGAGGCTCCTCCCCAGTGGGATTTGGCAGTAATTGATTTGAATATGCCCCAGATGACCGGGCTTCAGTTATCAGAGCGGTTGCAATCAGAGCCGCACTTCAGGCAACAGCCGATTATCCTGCTCACGCCCCTGAGTTGGCTGGAAACTGCTAACCGCAAGGAATTGATCACGGCTCACGTCCCCAAACCCATTCGCCCCCTGACCCTACGCCAAACCCTAATTAAGACCCTCAGCAGTGAATCCGCAACTCAGCCTGCCCTGACAAAAACAAGCATTGATCCCAGCTTGGGCAGTCGCTTTCCGCTGCGCATCCTCCTTGCTGAGGACAATGCTGTTAACCAAAAGGTGGCACTGCATATTCTCAAGCGGATGGGCTACCGTGCCGATGTGGCGGCCAATGGCCTCGAGGTGCTTGAAGCACTGCAACAGCGCCCCTACGATGTTGTGCTGATGGATGTGCAAATGCCAAAGATGGATGGCCTCGAGACCACCGAACGCATCTGTGCCCAATGGCCCCCCAGTCAACGCCCTTGGATTATTGCCATGACAGCAAATGCCCTAGCCGGCGATCGCGAACGCTGCTTTGCAGCGGGTATGGATGACTACATCAGTAAACCGATTAAAATGGAAGCCCTTGCCGCTGCCCTCAACCGCTGTCGCTGCCTCAGTCCCAAGACGACCTACCCGCAACTGTGTGAGCAGATCAGTTTTGAGGGTGATCAGAATACAGCAGAGTCTATGACCTAGAGATATTTGGCCAAGAGCAGATGAAGTTTCTCCTTGGTGGCTGCGGGTACTTTGTCAAGGGGAGTGAGAATAGCATTCTTTAAGGCACGGTGGGCTTTAGAGGCTGGTGGATGCTCATGGAGGCGTTTGACGGTTTCGCAGATAATTGCTTGGGCATTTTTGACATTGCGCTGCAAGTTGCCGATAATCATCTCCACTGTGACTGAGTCATGCTCTGGGTGCCAGCAGTCGTAGTCCGTGACGAGTGCCAGCGTTGCATAGGCAATCTCCGCTTCACGAGCGAGTTTGGCCTCCGGTAGATTCGTCATGCCAATCACGGTGCCGCCCCACGAGCGGTACAGGTTAGACTCTGCTAGCGTCGAGAAAGCAGGGCCTTCCATACACACATAGGTACCTTGGCGGTGAAGGGTGACATCGGGCAGGTTGAGATCGGCGATCGCATCTGCGAGAACACCAGCAAGGGCAGGACACACCGGATCGGCAAAGCCAATGTGCGCCACAATGCCATCACCAAAGAATGTGGAAATGCGGTTACGGGTACGGTCAATAAACTGATCGGGCACCACCATATCAAGGGGTTTCACCTGTTCCTGTAGGGAACCCACCGCAGACGCAGAAAGCAGGTACTCGACTCCAAGGGATTTGAAGCCATAGATGTTGGCACGAAAGGGAATCTCCGTCGGCAGTAGATGGTGATTGCGGCCATGGCGTGCCAAAAAGACGACAGGAACCCCAGCAATCTTGCCGCAAATAAAGGCATCGGAAGGATCACCAAAGGGCGTAGTCAGACGTACCTCTTCGACATCGGTGAGGGCATCCATCTTGTAGAGACCACTACCGCCAATAATGCCAATTTTTGCAGTCATGGAGATTCCTAAAACACCAATCGGCAATAGCTTAGCATTAGTTGGCCGGCTTTAGATGCCACTGAGGGGGTTGAACTGGTAGTTGGAGCCTTTAGGGCCATTGGGTCCCGGTGCCGCTTGAACCAGAGGAACTCGATCAAAAGTACCACTGGCAGTTTGCCCCTGAATTTGCACCCCTTGGCGGAGCAGTTGTTGGGTGCTGGCGCGATCGCCCCCTTGAACCATCGCTTGGGCAAGAGCCTGAGTCGCATCGTAGGCCGTAGTGGTGCGCCAACTAATCTGCCCCCGCCACGCTTGTGCCGCCTGCTGAGCAAAGGGATCACTGGGGTTGGTACTCCAAGGCACCGCCAGAATCATACCATTAATGGCACTATCCCCCTTGATCAATAAATCGGGGCCGTAGAGTTGATCACTACCAAACAATGGCACGGGGGTAGTTTGGGTTTGATTGGCAATGGCAAGGGCAACGGCATCATTCACCCGTGCGCGACTCATGGCCAAAATGACCACATTGGCTCCCGCTTGCTGTGCTGTGGTCATTGCTGTATTGGCATTAAAGCCGGCAGCAGCCACATCAATCTGTTGCACCACTCGAGTACCAAAGCGAGGCAGGGCAGCAACCAATTTAGTTTTCAGTTCATCACTGTAGGGGCTATCGCTGTTGTAGAGAACAGCCACTTTGGCATTAGGGACTTTTTTCGCTGCGGCTTGGGCAAGGGTATTGGCGGCATTATCAAGGTAGGTATTGAGGAGTTGCTGCCCCTTTTCATTCAGGGATAGCGTCTGGACCTGTACTGTACCGTTGCCTTGGGGGGTGACATTCGTGGTTAAGGGAGAAAGAGCGGCAATCCCCGCTTGCTCATAAACTTGTAGAGCGGCACGACTATTGGCATCGGTGCCATGACCTAGTACCCCTTGGATTGAACTGTTGATCAAATCTTCGGCCAAACTGGTCACGCCATTGGGGCTGTTTTCATTGACAATAGCGACTTCAAGGGCACGACTGGGGCCACTGGCATTAAAGCGCTCTTGGTACTGAGCTACCCCCCGCAGAATTTCCTTGGCGGTATCGGGACTGGTGCCGATGGGAACAACGGTGGCCATTGTCATGGGGTTGCCGGCTTGACGGGCACGGGCATTGTTGAGATAAATGCGTGCCTCTGGATCATTGGGATCGAGGGTGACCAGTTCTTGATACTTGGCGATCGCCTGTGCCCAATCTCCCTGATCAAAGGCAAGGGCGGCTTCCTGCTTGAGGGCTGCTCGCTGGGGATTCGGCTCACTGATCAGGATGCGCTCCCCTTGGCTAATGTGTGCTGTGTTGCGGGCGGTGGTTTTGCTCACCAGTTGGTTGTTACTGGTTGTCGCTTCCGTCAGGGGTGAAGTATTGCCGCCACGGCTGGCAATAAAAATTCGATAGCCGAGGAAACCAATACCACCCGCGAGTAATAGAACCACCCCAAGGGCAGCAGCAACTAGCGGTAGTTTCGACTTTCCAGCGCCAGTAGCACTGTTACCACTGGCAGGATTCATGGCCTCACGGGGTAGGCCACACACATCACAGTCAGGACCAAAGTTTTCATAGGGGGAGTGGGCACCACTGGCATTGGGGTAGGATTTACCATTTTTAGGTATGCCATCGCACTTCCAAGAAGCGGGAGATGGTGCCATGATGTCCCCCTTTCAGTGAACTTGAGTCAGTGTGCTGTCTTAGGCACGGGCAAGAACAGGATTTTCATCCTCGGTGTCTTCGGTGTCGGTCTCTTCTTCGAGGACAATCGTCATGAAGCGGAGAATGTTTTCGTTGAGACGCATGGCGCGCTCAAGGGGGGCGATCGCCGTCCCAGCAACAGTATAGGTCATCAGGATATAGTAGCCCTCCCGCAGTTTCTTGATCGGGTAGGCAAACCGACGCTTACCGCGATTTTGTACCTTAAGCTTTGTCGCACCCTGTTCTTCTAAAAGAGTGCGAAATTGGCTAATGGTTTGTTCCAGTTGTTCTTCGCCCACATCAGGACGAATAATGTAAAGCGTTTCGTAGTTCCGTGTCATCATTGAGGTCAACTCCTTTTGGACAAATGGCCTTTTGACGGATGCAAAAAGCAAGGCTTTATAATTCTAGCACCGCAGTTTGCCATTCTTGGCAAGGAGGATTAATTTAATGCAAAGATAGCTGTACAATGCTGAGCATTGGTTATCAATAGTGTACACTGCCGAGATATGTCACGCCGAAAGAAGCCAGTGCGTATTTCAAGGTCAGCCTGCACACCTTGCGGCGGTGGCAAAAGCGAGGACTCATCAAAGCCATCCGCACCCCCTCTGGTACAGAGCGGCGTTACGACCTCGACTCTTGGACAGGGGCAACAGCAAAAACAAACAATCAAGCCGTTGTGCTCTATACCAGAGTTAGCAGTCCCGCCCAACAACCCGACCTCAATCGCCAAGTTGCCAAACTGGTTGAACTCTATCCTAGACCCGAAGTGGTGGCAGAGATTGGCAGTGGTCTCAACTTCAAGCGTCAATAGTTCCTTTCCTTATTGGAATGAGTGGGTCGAGGCGATGTCACAACAATTGTGGTCGCTCATCAAGACCGACTCTACCGATTTGGATTCGACCTTGTGCAGTGGTATTGTCAACGACACGGGTGTCAAATCGTGGTTCTCGATGATCAGGAGCTGTCTCCCCAACAAGAATTGGTTGAGGATATTCTCGCCATCCTCCACTGCTTCAGCAGCAGACTCTACGGACTGCGCAAGTACAAAACTGCAATCCAGAAAGATCAGGATTTATCCGCAGCCTGAATTGGCAAAACTATGGAAGCAGTGGCAGGTAGCATCCCGATACTGCTACAACCAAGGGATTGCCTATATGCGGCAACACGGGTTGGTCAGGAATAAATACAAACTCCGCGACCAAATCATGAATTCTGAGTTGCTGCAATGGGTCAAAGATAGCCCCTGCCACATTCGGCAAAATGCGATCTTTGAGGCGTGGTTAGCCTTTAAGGCCAGCCCAAATGCAAGGTTTCGTAGCATACGGGATAAAACGCATACGTTGCAGTTCAACCAGGGAAACTATCGCAGTGGCACGGGGTATCCACGGTTAACCAAGGGATTGAGCTTTGTTGCCAGCGAGCCAGTCCCCCGTGAGTGCAACTATGGCACCGAATTCGTGCGGATTAAAGACCGCTGGTATGCGACTTTTCCTGAACCTGTTGTTGTTGAGATCACGCCAGCAACGGGAGTCATTGCCCTCGACTCCGGTGTGAGAACGTTCTTAACGGGAGGGGATGCGTTTGTAGAAATTGGCAAAGGCGACTTTGGACGCACTGCTCGCCTCTACTTGGATAGCTGGGTCTCGCGGATGACCAAGGTGAATGCCAAGCGGCGGCCACGGATGCGGATGGCCAGAGTGCGAGAACGGATTCAGAACTTGATTGATGAGTGCCACAAGCAGGTGGCTCACGGGTTGACGACCAACTACCGTTTGCTTTTTCTGCCGACATGGTGGCCAAGGCGGGTCGGAAATTCGGTCATGCCACCACAGGATGCCACGTGATTGGCAAGGCATCTTGGGAACTTTTCTCAAGGCTGTGCGGGATACCGCCTTCCTACTCAGTAATGCGTGGGATACTATCGCTTCAGTGTTGAGTAGTAGCGCTCAGCAGTGTTCAGCGTAAATGGATCAGAAAAGGGGACTAATTCACTATGGTGGAACGGTTTGTGCGGGTGCAGACCACGGGGGGACAGATTCATTACGGCACACTGCAACTCAATCGTGAAGTGATGATCTGGGATGCGGCACCGTGGCTCCACGGCCAACCCACGAACCACGTCCTCAGTCCCGATAGCTACCAACTCTTGGCTCCCTGCTCCCCCTCAAAAATTGTTGCTGTCGGACGCAACTATGTGAAGCACGCTGCGGAAATGGGCGATAGTGTGCCCCCTGAGCCATTGATTTTTCTAAAACCGCCGACAACGGTTCAAGCCCCCGGCTGTCCCATTTGGTATCCACCCCAAGTAAAGCGGGTGGACTACGAGGGGGAATTGGCGGTGGTCATTGGTCGTCGTACCCGTGCCTGCCCTGAAAATGAAGCTCTTGAGCATATTTGGGGCTACACCATCGCTAACGATGTCACCGCTCGAGATCTTCAGCAGCGGGAGCAGCAATGGACGCGGGCTAAGGGTTTTGACACATTTTGCCCCCTAGGTCCTTGGATTGTGCGAGAGGTTCCCAGTGATGCGCGGTTGCAAACATTTATTAATGAGGCTGCACAACCCGTCCAGTCAGCAACGATTGATCAAATGGTTTTCTCACCCGCAAAGTTGGTGAGTTTCATTAGCTATGTGATGACACTGCTGCCGGGGGATGTGGTGTTAACGGGGACACCCGCAGGAATTGGTGCACTACAGGTGGGCGATCGCGTGCGCGTCGAAATTGAAGGCATTGGCAGCCTCCTGTCGGTAGTCACAACACCTGAAACCCCTTGGACACCCCCCTTAGGTCGCGCCTATTAGGAATATCCCTCTTTATCGAATTCAATTTGAAGATAGCCTGAATAAAGGCTGTGTAATGAACAACCAGCCCG
>NZ_DVEH01000024.1 GCF_015295825.1 Thermosynechococcus sp. M98_K2018_005 | reverse complement strand
CCAATTGATCTACTAGTTGCGCCACATAATCGCAGTGGGAGTTGGACTTGACGATGTGTCCGAGGTAAATGGCCTGCTCACTCATGGCTTGCGGCTAAGACGTGCTGTTGAATCTCAATGAGTTCTTGAATCCCTTGGGTGGCGACATCGAGAAGGCAATCGAGGGTTGCCCGATCAAAAGACCCCATCTCTGCTGTGCCCTGAACCTCAATGAATTGACCATTGGCTGTCATCACGACATTGAAGTCCACACTGGCCGCCACATCCTCAGCGTAGCTCAAATCCAAATAGGGTTCGCCATCAATCAGCCCCACGGAGACTGCTGCCACTTGATGACATAGGGGAGATTCACTGAGTACTCCTTGCTGAAGTAAGGCACTAAGGGCATCCACGAGGGCAATGTAGCCCCCCGTAATCGCCAGCGATCGCGTGCCGGCATCGGCTTGGAGCACATCGGCATCCACCATCAGTGTGCGCTCCCCCAATAGGGATAGGTTCAAAGCCGAGCGTAAGCTGCGACCAATCAGGCGTTGGATTTCTTGGGTGCGCCCAGAGAGTTTGAGAAATTCTCGCTCTTGCCGTGGCCGCGTTGCACTTGGCAGCATGCGGTACTCCGCTGTCAGCCAGCCTTGGCCGGTGCCTTCTAAAAACTTGGGTACGCCTTCTTGGAGACTAACGGTGCACAGCACTTGGGTTTGCCCCGCTTGGGCAAGTACTGATCCTAAGGCAAATTGGGTGAAATGCCGCTGAAACTGGTGCGATCGCAATTCCTGTGGTTGACGGCCATCGGGTCGCTGCCACCCCATGCTTGATCCCCTCTCAATCACCTTCCCTATTAGAGCTTATTTTCTGGAGCCAGCGCGAGAGCTTGCCATTAGGCGATCGCCCGAGGATTGGACATAATGTAGTTATTGCTACACGTTATACTCTTTTACCAATGCTAAATAAAGACTAGCCCGTTGCCATAAAGAAGGAGTTTGACATTGAAAAAGGTAGAAGCCATTATTCGTCCCTTCAAGCTGGATGAAGTCAAGATCGCCCTTGTCAATGCGGGTATTGTCGGCATGACCGTCTCCGAAGTACGCGGCTTTGGGCGGCAAAAGGGACAAACGGAACGGTACCGTGGTTCAGAATACACGGTGGAATTTTTACAAAAGTTAAAAGTTGAGATTGTCGTCGAAGACGATCAAGTGGACATGGTCGTGGAGAAAATTATTGCAGCTGCCCGCACCGGCGAAATTGGCGACGGTAAGATCTTCGTCACCCCCGTAGAGCAGGTCATTCGCATTCGCACCGGCGAAAAAGATCACGAGGCTGTCTAGGAGCGGATGCCGAAGATCTCCGGCCACACCCAGCTTCTGGGGGTGATTGGCGACCCGATTGCGCACACCCTCTCACCGGCAATGCACAATGCTGCGCTGGAGTATTTGGGGTTGAACTATGTCTATGTGCCCTTTTGGGTGAAGCCACAGCAGTTGGCGGTGGCAATTGCTGGCCTAGATGCCCTGAACGTCGTTGGCTTTAATGTCACCATTCCCCACAAGGAAACCATCCTTCCCTATTTGGCGGATGTCAGCGACCTCGCGCAGCAGGTGGGGGCAGTCAACACCGTCTATCGCAGTGAAAAGGGATGGGTGGGTACCAATACCGATGTGCATGGCTTCTTGGCACCACTGCGGCAACAATCCTACCTGTGGTCGGAGATTGCTGTTTTAGTCTTGGGCTATGGGGGTGCGGCGCGAGCCGTGGTCACTGCCTGTTATGACTTGGGCTGTCGGCAGATCTATATCAGTGGTCGCCAAGGGGAACGGCTAGAGGCCTTTGTTGCCAGTTGGCCACAGATCACGCTCCATCCCCTCCCCTGGTTAGAGCGAGCCGCTTGTTTGGAAAAAGTTAGCCTTGTGGTCAATACCACCCCCATTGGCATGAGTCCCCATACTAGCGCCACCCCCCTCACAGCCGAGGATTTGGCAAAATTGCCCGCCACCGCCATTGTCTATGACCTCATCTACAAACCTCGCCCCACCCTTCTTTTGCAATTAGCGATGGCACGGGGACTGCAAACCTTCGACGGCCTTGTGATGCTTCTCCATCAGGGAGCTGCAGCCTTGGAGTACTGGATTGGCCAACCGGCCCCCACTGCCATCATGGCCACTGCCCTTGAAACTGCCCTAGGGGTGGAGAAATAACATGACACCTTGGCTGTCAGAACTGATGTGGTTATCAGTGGTTTTGGCTATGTCACTGTTGATTTCCCTAGGGATTAAATTTGCGGCGCCCCTCTATCCCTTGCCGCCAACTTTTGGCGTAATTGCTTTACTGCTCCTTTTACCGGCAGCTTTGATGGCGATTGTTTTACTGATCTTCAACCAAAGCGATAGCCAAAACCCCGCACCGTAAGAATGTACTGGGGATGGCTAGGGTCGGTTTCAATTTTCTCCCGCAGCCAGCGGATGTGGACGTCAACGGTTTTGCTATCGCCAATAAAGTCATGTCCCCACACCTGATCCAATAACTGCTCCCGTGGCCAAACACGGCGGGGGTGGCGCATAAACAGCTCGAGCAGTTTGTATTCTTTGGGGGAGAGATTGACTTCCTTACCCCGCAGGGTTACGCGGCATTCTTGGGAATAGAGACAGAGATCGCGAAAGCGCAGAACCGTTGCCACCCTGGCCTGTTGAATTTGCGTCCGCCGCAATAGGGCACGACAGCGCGCCAGCATTTCCCGCATGCCAAAGGGCTTGGCCAAGTAGTCATCGGCACCAATTTCAAGGCCAACCACTCGATCAATTTCACTGCTTTTGGCACTGATCATGAGAATGGGAACCGTGCAGCCTTCACGGCGAATTAAGCGGCACAGGTCTAATCCATTGATGCCCGGCAGCATGACATCTAGGATGATCAGATGCACCTCTACATTTTCAGGATTAGTCTCCGTCAAGAGATAGATATTAATGAGATTGAGGGCCTCATAACCATCGCTGGCCACAAGGGTATGGTAGCCTTCCTCCTGCAAAGCAAGGACAAGGGTTTCCCGAATCAGGTCTTCATCTTCAATCACTAAGATGTTGGCAAGGGCAGGGGGTGTGGCGAAAGGAGCCTTGGGGGGTTCGGCCACTGTATCAATAGAAAGCATAAAAACCTGCGTAGTGCCCTGTTGGCTTCATTCTATCACTGTGGTTCCTTGCGTCTATTGGTTCTTGAAGTTCATCGGGCCTTTGTATTGACTGAGTTGACTGAGTTCGCTTAGCGATCGCGTGCCGGCATAAAGCTGATCATTAATTTCCCATGTGGGATAGCCCTGAATTCCCTTGGCACGGCAGCGTTCCACTTGGGGATTGGCACCATTGGGGTCACATTCAACATAGTTGAGTTCCCGTACCGCCTGCTTGCCAAAGAGTTCCTTTTGATCGTGGCAGTGGCTACACCAATAGGCACCATACATGACCGCTCCCACTTGGGTGAGATGGCGAGCGAGGGCAATTTCTGCAGGACCTGAGGTATTGACGATGGGGATGCCGGGGCCGTCCGTCGTGGCCATGCGGGTGTTGTAGATGCCAAAGACCCCCACCAGCGTAATCACAGCAACAATGACACCATTAAAAAAGAGCTGCCCGCGATCGCTCCATTCACGACCAATAATCGTCAAGATCAAAAATGTAAAGCTAAAAACGGCCGAGGCAATGCAATAGGGACAACTGGCCTTAATCTCTGTAACTAAGATATACATGAGGTAACTGCTGAAGCTAGCCATGGCCGTTGCCCCCAGAAAGAGCAACAGCCAAGTGGTGTTTTCAGCATTGCGGCGGAGTTCTTTTTGCTGCGGCTGGTTCAACAACAGGGGCACCGCCGCCAAGGACAGCATCCCCGTGTAGGCAACAAACCCAATGAGGGAGAGGGGAATACCAAACACGGTTGCCCAAGGACTATTGAGGACAATGTCACAGCCATCGGTGGGACAAGTGACCTCTTGGTTGGTCAGCTTGGCGATTGTCAGGTAAGCGGTCACCACCATGCCAGCGAGGGCAACCCCGCCAATTAACCACCGCGACCAACGATGAATCCAAGGGGTGGAGCGTCGTCGAACCATAGGCGAGCCTCTGCATTCAATCACTTCTAATCATACCGATTGCTCGACAGCACCGCTTGAGCATTGCGGCGCCATTGGGCTGGTTTAATTCGCCGTAGGGCAGAACCACGGGTAAGTGCATCCCATGCTTCATCGCTGAGGGTGGCCAATTCCTCTGGAGAAGTATTCAAGAGGGGCGATCGCGGGGCAAAGTCGGCCACATCCGTGGGCTGAGCAAAGCGTTGATTCCAAGGACACACCTCTTGGCAAATGTCACAGCCGGCAACCCAGCCTTCTGAGTGAGCGGCAATGGCGGGGGGAATTTGCGGGGCACGGCTTTCGATCGTGTGGTAGGCAATGCAGCGGTTCGCATCCACCACATAAGGTTCAACAATGGCGCCGGTGGGACAAGCGACCAAGCAACGGGTACAGGTGCCGCAGTGATTGGTGTGGGGGCGATCGCCCGTCAACTCCAACGTGGTGATTAACTCTCCTAAAAGAATCCACGAGCCATACTGTCGCGAAATGACATTACTGTGCTTGCCAATCCAGCCAATTCCCGCTTGCTCTGCCCAAACTTTCTCCTGCACAGGGCCTGTATCCACATACCAACGGTAGTCCATTTCAGGTACCTGACCCTGAAGCCATTGCCCTAGGGCTTGCAAGCGTTTTCCCAAAACCCGATGGTAGTCCCGCCCCCACGCATAGCGGGCAATTTTCACCTTGGGGGGTGGCTGTGGATCAGGCTGATAGTAATTGAGGGCAACGGAAATCACCGATCGCGCGCCCGGCAGGACGGCTTGAATCTCCTGTCGCCGAGGATTGGCCATCCACGCCATCTCCCCTTGGAAGCCTTGGGCTAGCCAGCGTTGTAGGGCAGCCACCCCAGAAGGATGGTCATGGGTATAGGTACGCAAATCCACAATCCCCACCCGATGAAACCCCAACTGATGGGCAAATTGCTTAATCGCAGCAGCAGTAATCATAGAGAA
>NZ_DVEH01000077.1 GCF_015295825.1 Thermosynechococcus sp. M98_K2018_005 | reverse complement strand
ATAAGCACTTCGTGCGGAGTTTAAGGGGGAACTTCAAGCAGTTCACACTGAGTTAAAGGGAGACTGACCCAGTTGCATCCTAGAAACTGCATGGCACGGTCTGCATTGGTTATTCACCGGCACTGCCGATGGGGGTGACGAGCCTTGGTGCTATCTCCTCAAAGGAGGAACAGAAATGACCACTGAAGACAGGGTGGACAGTGTGCCCCGTTTCCTTGATCGCCATCAGGTGAATGCTTGGCATCAAGCCTTGCAATCGATCACTGAAACGACCCTGGCACAACGTTTTGACCCAGAGGCAATGGCTGCCGCCCACCTCTATCCCTCCTCTCTTTGGAGCCGCAGCAATCAAGAGCCTTGGCAACTTCTTTGGCGATCCTAATTGCGATCTACGGGACTTTTTCGCAAACCAGCAAGGGGCAGGGGTACTCATTTACTTTGATTAGCAGAGGCTGGCATCCCCTTGTTGGCCCTATATTTAAGAAAAGGGCTGTAATTTGAGTACAATAGGGTGATGCCAACGGCGGCTTGCCCTGTTGGTACGGCGTTTACCCTAGGTTGATCACTGCCTGCTATGGTTCAAGAGCGTAGTCTGCCCTCTTTGTCCATTCCCCAAACCACGATTACTCGTGAGCAGGGGTTAATGCTTTATGAAGATATGGTACTGGGGCGCATCTTTGAAGATAAGTGTGCCGAAATGTACTACCGAGGGCGGATGTTTGGCTTTGTCCACCTCTACACCGGTCAAGAGGCTGTCTCTACAGGTGTGATCAAGGCGATGCGTCCTGATGATTACGTGTGCAGTACCTATCGCGATCACGTTCATGCCCTGAGTGCCGGTGTTCCTGCCCGTGAAGTGATGGCCGAACTCTTTGGCAAGGCGACGGGGTGTAGTAAAGGCCGGGGCGGCTCAATGCACCTCTTTTCCGCTAAGCATCATCTCTTGGGGGGCTTTGCCTTTGTGGCTGAGGGGATTCCAGTGGCAACGGGGGCAGCATTTCAGACGATGTACCGCCGTCAGGTGATGGGTGATGCTAAAGCCGATCAGGTCACCGCTTGCTTCTTTGGTGATGGTGCCAGCAATAATGGCCAGTTCTTTGAGTGCTTGAATATGGCGGCACTCTGGAAATTACCCATTCTTTTTGTGGTGGAAAATAACAAGTGGGCGATCGGCATGGCTCATGAGCGTGCTAGTTCCGAGACGGAAATCTACAAGAAAGCCAAGGTCTTTGGCATGGTGGGTGAAGAAGTGGATGGCATGGATGTGCTGGCGGTACGTACAGTTGCTGAGGCGGCGATCGCTCGGGCCCGTGCCGGTGAGGGCCCTACCCTGATTGAAGCTTTGACCTACCGTTTCCGGGGCCACTCCCTTGCCGATCCCGATGAACTGCGCTCCAAAGAAGAGAAAGAATTTTGGCTGAAGCGCGATCCCATCAAAAAGCTGGGGGCCTACCTCGTGGAGCAAGAACTGGCCACTAACGAAGACCTGCGTGCCATTGAGCAAAAAGTACAGGCGATTGTGGATGATGCTGTCGCCTTTGCCGAGGAAAGTCCTGAACCTAAGCCCGAAGAACTCTACGACTACATCTTCGCCGAAGAATAACTGAGGATTCAGTCTGTTGACTAGAATAAAAGGAGCTTTCCCTAGAATATTGGCATGTTGTTGACTCCTCCTTTGTTTGCTTGGCTGGATGGCCTTTGGGATGGAGTATTTTCCACCCAAGGAATCATGATCATGCTGCTGATGGGCTACGCAGGGGCGATGTGGCTCTTTTTGTCCAGTGCTCCCAAGGTCTATACGATCATGGTTTCGGATCTAGAACACGCGCGGCAGTTCTACGAGCAGGAGTTGCATTTGCCGATCGCCGATGTGCCGTTGCACTACTACTACAACTATGAGCAAACCCTTGGCGTGGCTTCGATGGATCCCCTCTATGTGCCTTCGGCCTTGAGCTACAGCAGCCCCAAGCGCCCCAGCCCCAGTGATGGTCTGTGGTACCAACTCAAGAAAAATACCCAACTGCACGTGATTAGCGGTGCCAGCAAGGGGGAACGCAACCGTCAGCGCCATGTCTGCTTTGACCGTGAGTGCTTGGACCTCCTGTTGCTGCGGATTCAACGGCGGCAGTTGCGCTACAAAGTGCGGAGCGATCGCCCCCTCAATTTCCTTGTCAAGGACTACGCCGGCACCGTGATTGAAATGGCAGAAATTTCGGCGCGGCCATGACAAATCTCCAAGAACTCCCTAGTCGTGGCCATCTCTTGACAGAGCAGATCAATCCCGCCAGCCAGACTCTGGATCAGCTTACTCCCTTGGAACTGGTTGATCTCTTTAATCAGGAAGATGCCCAGACGCTGCGGGCGATCGCCCAAGCCCGCGAGGCCTTAGCCCAAACCATTACCGCCACAGCAGCCCGCCTCCGCCAAGGGGGACGGCTCTTTTATGTTGGTGCCGGCACCAGTGGTCGCTTGGGGGTTTTGGATGCTGCGGAATGTCCACCCACGTTTTGTACGCCGCCCCATTTGGTTCAAGGCATTCTCGCTGGCGGTGACGCAGCCCTTGTGCGCAGTTCCGAAGGCCTTGAGGATCGCTACGAAGATGGCGCCGCCGTGGTGCGCGATCGCCAGATCACTGCTCAAGATGTGGTGATTGGTATTACCGCTGGCGGAACTACTCCCTACGTTCATGGGGCACTGGATGCGGCTCAAACAGTAGGGGCACTTACGGTGTTTATGGCCTGCGTTCCTTCGGATCAGGTACAGCGGGCTGCCGACATTGACATTCGCCTACTAGTAGGGCCTGAACTCCTTGCTGGATCCACCCGTTTGAAGGCCGGTACGGCAACAAAAATGGCACTGAATATCATTTCCACGGGAGTAATGGTGCAGTTGGGCAAAGTCTATGGCAACCGCATGGTGGATGTGGCGGTCACCAATCGTAAGCTCTTGGATCGTGCCCTGCGGATTCTCACGGATCTCACGGAGATTGATCGTGCAGCAGCAGCAGATCTCCTCGAACGCAGTAACTACCAAGTGAAACGTGCCCTGCTCATGCACTGGACAGGGCTGGATGCCCTTGCCGCTCAAGCCCTACTGGATCAACACAATGGCCAACTGCACGCGGCCAAAAGTGCTGCCCTGAGTCCCTAGATGCCCACTTTGAAGCTGAGACCGCGATTATTGCGGGGTTCCTCAAACTGCCTATAGACTCTTGGTTCTGGGCGGGCAGGCACAGGCGAAATCTCTAGGCTGTTTTCAATCTCTGCTATATTACTTGCAGGTTGGGCGACATTGGGGTTTGCCGCAGGATCGAGTGCCGATCGCAAGTCGGGACTCACTTGAATCCTGCCAATGGCAGCAGAATTAGCAAAGGCAGGTACAGCAGTCAGCGTGCTGGCAACTAGCATCAAAGGGATTGAGGAGAAACGCATAGTAAAGAATCCTCACGGGGGTTAGAAATTAAGGACCAAAGAACCCCTAACTGCGTTGGGAGTATTCTTTATGTTCTCTATTTTAGGGCAGCCGCCTCTCCCTTGGTTGCGGCAAGGGGTACCCCCTGTAGTGGCAAGATAACAATAGGACGGAGAGAGAGGGATTCGAACCCTCGGTGAGTTGCCCCACACAGCATTTCCAGTGCTGCGCCTTCGACCACTCGGCCATCTCTCCAAGTTTAGGCAGTTCTACTATCCTACCAGAAGTCCTGTGTCTCTGCTGCATCCAATTGCCCAAGCCAGTTTTGCCATCATTGATCGCGAGATCGGCACTCATGATTTTGATGCCCCAAGCTATGCAATTTTACGGCGGATTATCCATAGCACAGCAGATTTTGAGTTTAAGAACCTCCTCGAGATTTCGCCGGGGGCGATCGCCCACATCATACAAGCCCTGCGCGCAGGTGTGCCGATTATTACCGATGTGGCAATGGTCAGTGTCGGCATTCAAACGATGGTCAGCCGTACCTTCCAGAATCCGATCATTACCGCCCTCGACGATGGCAGCCACACCGCTCCCGGTCAAACCCGCAGTGAAGCAGGGATGATCCGCGCTTGGCAACAGTGGCCCTATGGTTTGTTTGTGGTTGGGAATGCGCCAACGGCACTCCTTGCCCTGTGCGATCGCCTGCAACAAACCCGTGTGTCGCCGGCGGGTGTCATTGGTGTCCCCGTTGGCTTCGTCAATGTGGTGGAGTCAAAAGCAACCCTTGCCCAACTGCCCGTGCCTCAAATTCGCGTTGCCGGTCGCAAGGGGGGATCGCCTGTGGCGGCAGCGATTGTGAATGCCCTGCTGGAGTTGGCCTATAGTGAGGAGCCAGTGTGACCCCGATTCATGTGGTGGGCATTGGCCTAGAGGGGCTGGCAGGGTTGGGGGAAACAGTTCAGGGCATGATTCGCACAGCGACGCTCTTGGTGGGGAGCGATCGCCATCTTCAGTTGATTCCCCAAGGAGACGTCCCCCGCTTGTCTCTACGAGACTTGAATGCCACTCTCAAGGCGATTCAAACCCACTTGGCAACAACCCCCGACCCCCAAGTGGTGATCCTCACCAGTGGTGATCCTCTGTTTTACGGGCTGGGACGCTGGCTCCTTGAAGTTTTTACTCCCGATCAGTTGACGTTTCATCCCCACCTCAGTGCGGTGCAGTTGGCCTTTAGTCGGCTCAAGCTCCCTTGGCAGGATGCCGTGATCTACAGTGCCCACGGTCGCGATTTAGCCGGATTGGTCCCCCTGTTGCAGCGGGGGGTGGAGAAAATTGCCATCTATACCGATGGCGAGGCCAATATTGCTGCCATTAGCCGCTTATACCAAGCGTTGCACCTGCCTGTGTCCTATCGGGCATGGGTGTGTCAGGCCTTGGGTAGCGAAGACGAAGCCATTCTGCCGTGGGACTTAGCCCAACCAGTGACGGAACTTCCGCCGGTACATCCCTTGAATTTGGTGGTGCTTCTGCGTCAACCTCAGCACCTGCTCCCTCGGGAACAGCCCGTTTTTGGCTTAGGGGATGATCAATTTTTCACCTTTGGCGATCGCCCCAGCCTGATGACGAAGCGGGAAGTGCGAGTACTGGTCTTGGCGGAACTTGCCCTCACCAGCACTGTCGAAACCGTTTGGGATGTGGGCGCCGGCACCGGCAGTGTCGCTGTGGAAATCGCCCGCCTGGTCCCCCAAGCCACCATCTATGCGATCGAGAAAACGGCTATTGGCTGCCAACTGATTGAGCGCAACCGCAAGGCTTTTGGTTTGACCAACCTCATCCCGATCCCAGGGGCAGCGCCCCAGTGCCTCAGTGGCTTGCCGCAACCGGATCGCGTGTTTATTGGCGGCAGTGGTGCCCAGTTACTGGCCAATCTTGACTATTGTTGGTCGCACTTGAAAGCTGGCGGCCGGGTCGTGCTGGCGATCGCCACTCTTGAACACCAAGGCCAAGTTCTCCACTGGTGTCAGACCCATCAAATTAGCCCACAAGTGCTACAGGTGCAACTCAGCCGCTCCGTTCCCTTGGGTCAGGGCCACCGCCTCCATCCCCTTAATCCAGTCACCCTGATCACCCTGAGTCAGGGGTAAAAATAGCCATCGGGATAAACTGTGGTGCGATCGCACACCGCAGCCGACAGATCAACACCCCTTGCCCGAAAAAAATTACACCGCTGTACCTGTGCTGCCGTTAAATCTGCCTGCTCTAAATTCGCCTGTTGCAGATTGGCCCCTTGGAGATTCGCTTGTCGCAAATTGGCATAGCGCAGATCCGCCCCCTGAAGATTGGCGCCTTGCAGGTTTGCCCGTTCCAAATTGGCCGACCGGAGGTTGGTGCGGACAAGGTTGGCGCATTCAAGATCTGCTGCCGCAAGGTTCGCTTGATACAACTGAGCATCCCCTAATTCACTGTGGCGCAGATTAGCGGCTGTCGCTTGAATTCGATTCAACTGGCAATAGGGCAGATAGGCATTCTCCAGATCACTGTCACTAAAATCGGCATCGCTGAGATTGGTGTCAAAAAGACTCAGACCCGTCAGATCGCTGCCGCGAAAATCCCGTTCCCCCGCTGCGTAGGCTGCCAATAGTTCCTCATTGCTGAATTTGGCCATAATGGTATAGAGAGTGTTGTACTGTGACTAAGTATTTCTACCTAAAACCTTTTTGACTCTATGGGAAATTATTGGCCAAGTTCACATTCTTTAATGCTTTCTTAACTTGGTGAGGCACTACAATGGGTGTTCAACCGCTTTCCTTGGCACAGCATTACCACGAACGCACCAAGTACGCCCCTGAGACCTTAGCCCAACAGGCAGCACCGCTGGATTTTAGTCGCCAGCCCAGTCCCTTCAAAACCTATCCTTTTGGTCCGTCTTTCTCCCTCAAGCCGTTTTTAGAACCTGACCAAAGGGCAGCCCACCCCCACTGGCAGCGCCTCTCACAGTTGTTGTACTGTACCTATGGCATTACTGGGGTGGTTCCCTATCCCGATCAGCCCTTTTATATGCGGGCAGCACCCTCTGCCGGGGGGCTGTATCCAGCGGAAATCTATCTCCTCACTCGCAGCGACACCGCCATTCCCGCTGGCATTTATAACTACCAAGTGAAAGACCATGCCCTTGTGCAGGTATGGCAAAGCTATTCCTGGTCAGCCCTACAGGCTGCTTGTCTTTGGCATCCAGCGCTAGAAAGGACACACATTGCGCTGATCGTGACAGCCGTCTTTTACCGTTCCGCCTGGCGTTATGGCGATCGCGCCTATCGCCGCATTTGCCTCGACATTGGGCACCTTTTAGGGAATGTGGCACTGGCCGCCAATATCAATGACTTTCGCGCCCACTTCATTGGTGGTTTTGTCGATGCCCAAATGAATGAACTGCTTTACCTTGATCCAGAACAGGAGGGGGTGTTGGCCGTGGTTGCCCTTGCCAATTTACTCGAAGTGGGTGAAAACTTGTCCACGTTCCCCTCGGTGTTGGCCTCCGCCACCTGCTATGACTATGGGGCGATCGCCAGTGGCGAGCTACTGAAGGCTTACCATCGTGCCAGTGCCCTCACCAATAGTGACATTATCTACAGCATGGCCAAAGTCGAGGAGACCAGTGCCCAAGAGCCGACCGAATCCCCCGCTAGTAAGTACAACTTCCCCTTTGGGCTGCGGGTGAGTCTCAGCAAAACCATCATTCACTGGGAAACCAATCTAGCCGCTCTCCAGCAAACCATTCTCCAGCGGCGCTCGACCCGTCAGTACAGTGGCCAAGGCATTGAGGTGGATCAACTGGCCGCCCTGCTCACCTTTGCCTACCATCCTCAGGACTACCGCGATCAAGGCCTAGACGAAGCCCCTAGTTTCTTTGACCCGACATTGGTGGAAACCTTTATTGCCGTGACGCGGGTCAAGGATCTGGAGGAGGGCTGCTACTACTATGCTGTGGCCGAGCATGAGTTACGCCAGATTCGCTTCAAGAACTTTCAGGAACAGTTGCATTTCCTCTGCCTCCATCAAGACCTCGGTCGCGATGCCGCAGTGGTGATTTTCCATACCGCCAATCTCGAGCGGGCGATCGCTCGCTATGGGGAACGGGCGTATCGCTATCTCCACATGGATGCTGGCCACCTCGGACAGCGGATCAATTTGGCTGCCACCGCTTTGGGGCTAGGGGTCAGTGGCATCGGCGGTTTCTTTGATGATCAGGTCAACGATCTCTTGGGCATTCCTCCGCAAGAAGCGGTTCTGTACATTACCACCGTTGGCAAAGCAGCGTGACCCTCACCACCCGTGGCCACTACAGTATCAAGGCTCTATTGGACTTGAGTTTGTTACCCAACTATGGGCCTGCCTCCGTGCGCGCCATTGCTGAGCGGCAAAAGATTCCTGCCCCCTATCTGGAAAAACTCTTGATTGAATTGCGGCGGGCTGGGTTGGTGCGATCGCTGCGAGGCATCTATGGGGGCTATCAACTCGCCCGTCCCCCGGCCGCTATTTCCCTGCGGGATATCCTTACTGCCGTTGGAGAATCGCCGACCCCCCTGTTTTTGCACCCTCCCCAACCGGAAGATGGCACAGTGGATTGGGTGACCTTGAGTCTCTGGCAACGACTCCACCAAAAACTGCAGGATGCCCTGGCCAGTATCTCCCTTGAGGATCTATACTTTGATGCCCGCAGTTGGCAAGCAGCCCAAGGGGAGGGGGCAACATTTGTCATCTAGGCGATCTAGGCTGAGGGCATCCCAGAGGGGGGGGAGACACCCATGTCGGCACTAACCTACCCCAAAGCGTGGCTGATCATTCGCGAACGTGGTTTGCCGAAACGGGAAGTTATTCTCAGTCCCGATCGCCAGTGGACCATTGGTCGCCAACTTGATTGCAGTATTCTCCTCAAAGATATCTACGTCTCGCGGGTGCATGCCGTCATCAACGCTTTTCTCTTTAAGGGGCAGCCCCTCTATTTCGTTAGTGATTACCACAGCCGCAATGGCACGTTCCTCAATGGCCTGCCGATTCGGCACAGCACCCTCCTCCACCACGAAGATGTCATTACCGTCGGCACTACCCCCATTGTTTTTTACTATCCCGACATGTTTAAAGAAATCTCCCTCCATGAGCGCCCCGAACTGAGCAAATGTTCAACCGGCAGTCTGCCTTGGGTCGGCTAGGGGTTTGACAGCCACAGGGGATAAATTTTATGATGGAAGACTGTTGAGTTTGCACGGAACAGGTTTTCCAAGAGGCACGCATCCCCTCACCTGCACGGCAAGGAGTTTTTGAGTTTCTATGGCATACGCAATTATTGAGACCGGTGGCAAGCAACTGCGCGTTGAAGCCGGGCGCTTTTACGATGTGGAGCGGCTCCCCGTCGAGCCAGAGGGCACAATTGATCTAGAACGGGTGTTGCTGGTGCAAACCGATAGCCACGTCCACGTGGGTCAACCCTACGTTAGTGGTGCGGTTGTCTCTGGTACGGTGATGGAGCATCGTCGCGGCCCCAAGGTGATTGTCTATAAAATGCGTCCGAAAAAGAAAACCCGCAAAAAACAAGGCCATCGCCAAGAACTGACCCGCATCATGATCAACGAGATTCGTCTCAACGGTGAATCCCTAGGAGGTTAACATGGCACACAAGAAAGGAACAGGTAGTACCCGCAACGGTCGTGACTCCAATGCCCAGCGTCTGGGTGTCAAGCGCTTTGGTGGCGAAGTGGTGAAAGCCGGTCATATTCTTGTGCGGCAACGGGGTACGAAGTTTCACCCCGGCGTCAATGTCGGTCGCGGCAGTGACGATACTCTTTTTGCAACGATCGCGGGTGTGGTCACGTTTGAGCGCTATGGCAAAAATCGCAAGCGCGTGAGCGTCTATCCCCTAGCCGAGGGCTAAAACCACTCCTCAATAAACGTTCACAAATTTCACAAATTATGTAATGGGGTCAATCCTTTGGGTTGGCCTTTTTTGTTGTCTCTGCCAATGACATCCCTAGGGGAGTAGTAAGCTGAGTATTGTAAATTTCTATGAATAGCTTGCTTTAAGGTCGAGAAATTGTTAAATTAGATACAGAAACAAATCGTTCATCTCTCGCAGGACATCAGTAAACGCTTTTCAGACCGAGTTTAATTGTCAGCGTTGTACCTTTGCGAGGGACGGAAGTAGGGAAAGAGATCCCGAAGGAACGCGCCTCCATCAGTCCACCTTGTAATAAAAATGGGGCGAAAATTATGACTACTCTTACTTATCGCGGCGTTCAATACAACTACGTTCCTCCAGCGATCAACACCCAAGCAACGGATGTCGTGGCCAAATATCGCGGTAGTACCTATCGTGTGGCTGCTGCGACGAATCCACCGGAAGAATCCTTAAAAGTCATGACCTATCGTGGCGTCAAGTATCAAAAAGGCAAACAACCCGCCGGTGTTCCCGCAGCTCGCTTGGCCGATAATGTGGCTTCTGTGCCCATGACGGCAACAGTTAACGAAATGGCTCGCTTCTTGGCGATGGCACATCATGTGATGATTAAAAGCCGTGAGCAAACCCTCCTCGCGCGGATGGCACAAGCAATCAGCATGCCAGTGACGGCAGCCCACTACTGGAACCAAATCCAAGGGAAAGTGAACCCTGTCTTTGGTGCTACCTACGATCGCTCCCATGTAGCGCTGAGTTAAGGCAGAAATGACACGGGGTTAAACTGTTAAGTTGAGTCAGTAGGAAAATAACGAGGGAGTCAGGTCATCCTGGGCTCCCTTTTGCTTTGGGCATTAAGCCCGCCGATCCCACGGCCCCCAAATGGCAAAGGTCATCCCCGGATGGTAGAGATTGACAAACAGGGTTTGGCCGTCGGGAGAGAAGCAAACTCCCGCCAGTTCTTGATCATTGAGGGCATTGCGAGCAAAGGTGTATAGCTGTCCTTGGGGGGTGATACCAATCAGGCGATTAATGGCATCGTCGCCATCTTCGCAGCAAATGAGATCTCCCCAAGGGGCCATTGTCAAGTTATCGGGATAATCAAGAACCTCTTTGCCGGGGGACTCGACAAACAACTCAATCGTGCCACCATCTGCTGCGGTGCGACCGGGGCGGTATCGCCAGATTTGGCCTAGCCGCTTTTCACCACCACTGGTGGCTGTAAAGTAAAATTCGCCATTGTGGTAGCAAAGACCTTCGCCGCGTACAAATCGGGCTGCCCCTTTGTCGTAGCCCTCATAGCGCACGGTGTCTAGGGGTGGGTCAGGCTGGGTGATATTTACCCATTCCACCTCGAAGGGTTTGCGTAGGGGAAAATCCTGACCGGTGTTGATTTTCGGGTAGCGTTTGATTTTCAGGGCTTGGAGTTGGCCACCAGCGGCAAGGTTAGTGGGTTCCTTGGGAATAAAGCGATAAAAGAGACTATCGCCGCGATCCTCGGTTTGATAGACGATATTCGTTTTCGGATCAATGGCGATCGCCTCATGTTGAAAGCGCCCCATCGCCTTGAGGGGAACTGGCGTCACGGGTCCTTGAGCACTGATCGGTACTTCAAAGTTGTAGCCGTGGCGTTTTTGCACCGGGCCTTGGTTGGCAGGATGTTCGGGCGTGGAAATCGTTTCCTCGCAGCTAATCCAACTGCCCCAAAGGGTTTTGCCGCCACTACAATTGCGCGAGGTGCCCGCCAAAGAAACGTAATGGTTGAGGAGTTGCCGATCTTTGCTCACCACGAGTGTAGTGGTGCCGCCGGGGGCAATGGGGTCATACATCCGGTCCTTGGGAGCCACAACCCCCTGAAAGCCACGGGGTAGCCCCGGATATATCTCATGGTTGCGCACAAGGATGGTCGTGCCATCGGGGCCGGGGAAGGCGGCCATGCCATCATGGAGCGTTGGGACGGGAGTACCATCACTCAGGCGATCGCCCAGCTTTGAGAACACCCGATACTGAAAGCCTGCCGGTAGATCCAACAGGCCATTGGGATCCTTGACCAAGGGGCCAAATCCGGGGGTGGTCAGCGGTTCACCTTGGGCTGCCCGTTGATAGAGAAGCTGTAATCCTTGCGGAAAAAGTGCTGCCCCCATACCAGCGGCGGCGAGGGTGAGGAAGCGACGACGTTGCAAACCCATAAAAAACCCATGTAAACTGCACAACCAGCAGCTAAAAGCCGACCTCTATTGTCTTACTGCAAATCTAGGAAGTTATTCAAGGGAGTTTTGTTGCCGATTGGGGATTGCCTGCTAAAATAAAGTCATAACGAGTTTAGATAAGCCAATGCGAGTTATCGATTTGCCCCTCAATGCCATTCGTCGTCCCCTGATTCGGCAAACGGATCCTGCGAAAGTCGCAGCATTGATGGCCTCCATTGCTGAAATTGGCCAGCAGGAACCCATTGATGTCCTTGAGGTCGAAGGGCAATACTATGGCTTTTCGGGGTGCCACCGCTACGAAGCCTGTCAACGCCTCGGACTGCCGACGATTCGGGCCCGAGTCCGCCGTGCGCCCCGTTCGGTACTGAATCTGCACCTTGCCTAGGTGTCTTGTCAGATTAGCCTCAGTGTGGGATTCTAGCCAATTAGTCCCTCTAGGATAGCGATCGTGATCGGTGTACGCCTTGAACAACTGACCAAGGTCTATCGCGACCGCCAGCGCGGGCATGCTGTCACGGTACTGCAGGGGATTGATTTGAGGGTCGGTGCGGGCGAGTTTTTGGTGCTGGTGGGGCCTTCGGGGTGTGGCAAAAGTACTCTGCTGCGGCTTATTGCGGGTTTGGATGAACCAACCACGGGCACAATTTGGGTGGGCGATCGCGTGGTCAATGGTTTACCCCCCAAAGCGCGGGACATTGCCATGGTTTTTCAAAGCTATGCCCTCTATCCCCATCTCACGGTTTATGACAACTTGGCCTTTGGTTTGCGCCGCAACTCGCAAATGAATGGTCTGTTACCCGCCCCCATCGAGGCCACTTTAACGCGCTGGACGCGATCGCTCCCCCAGGGGATGCAACTGTCTTTTCCCCGCGAACGCATGATTCACCAGCGGGTGATGCAGATTGCGGAGATGTTGCAAATTAGTCACTTGCTCTATCGCTATCCCAAACAACTCTCCGGTGGTCAGAAGCAGCGGGTGGCCCTCGGACGAGCCATGGCACGCAATCCCCAAGTCTTTTTGATGGATGAACCGCTTTCTAACCTAGATGCCAAGCTGCGCACTGAAACCCGCACCCAAATTGTGCAACTTCAGCAGCAATTGGGTATCACAACCATTTATGTGACCCATGATCAAACGGAAGCAATGACGATGGGCGATCGCATTGTGGTGCTGCACCAAGGCCAAATCCAGCAAATTGCCCCCCCCCGCGACCTGTATCAACGCCCTGCCAATCGCTTTGTCGCCGAGTTTATTGGCTCACCACCGATGAACTTTTTAGCCGTGACCCTCAACCAAGGGAAGATTCAGTACCACAATTGGCAGTTGTCCCTGCGCCAACCCTTACCCCCAGTATCCAAGGCATGGTTGGGGATTCGTCCTGAGCATTTCCTGCTAGCGACGGCTGATGCGGAGAATACGCTGCCCGTTGAAGTGGATCTGGTGGAAGCCCTTGGCCATGAAACGGGGCTAGCAGTTCACCTCACTGCGACAGGAGAATTGTTGCGGGTGCGCCTGCCGGGGCAGCAGCCCATTCAGCGGGGCGATCGCCTGTATTTGCGCCCTGATCCGCAGCATCTTCACTTTTTTGATGAGAACACGGGGCAGCGCCTAGAACCATGAGCCAGCGTCTGCAAGCCCGCCTTGCGATGGCCGGCATTACCCGCAAGAGTCAACTACGCCGTAAAGGATTTACCCGCCAGCAAGCCAATGCCATTTGGTCTGGCGACCTACACCGACTGCGCCTGGAAACCCTCGAACACCTTGCCCAGGTTCTGGGGGTAACTCCCTTGGCGTTGTTTCAGTGGCTCTATGGCGAATCGGCTGCTGAGGTGGCGCTCCAACACCAAGCGCTTCAGATTCTTGAGCCGTTTCTGCGTTTCTGGCCCACTGCCGCCTATGCTGCTAGCCAAAACCCCACCGCACCTGCCCAGCGGATTTTGCCCCTGGTGAAGCCAGTGTTTCAACTCCTCGAGCAGTGGGGGATTCGGTTGATTGGTGAGGTTGGAAAGTGTGTTCCTTTTGATCCACACCAGCACCAGAGCGATCGCGCACCGTTAGAGGAAGGGACACCTGTGCGCATTACCCATGCGGGCTATTGGTGGGGCGATCGCCTGCTCTTTCGGGCGGTGGTGACGCCAGTAGATACTCTTGGACCCTCTGCCCCCTCAGCACATGTTCCTGAATCACCCGCTCAATAACTGCTGGCGTTGCCGAGTGATACCACACGCCATCGGGATAGACCACTAAAATTGGCCCCTGTTGGCACACCCGCAGGCAATTGGCCTTTGTGCGAAAAATACAGCCCTCTGGGCGCGGTTGATCCAAGCCCAATTCCTTGAGGCGTTTTTTCAAATACTCCCATGCTTCTAAACCCACCGCCTTGTCACAGCACAGGGGTTTGGTTTGATCGGCACATAGGAATAGATGCCGCTGAATGTGACCAATGCCGAGAGCGGCTACTTGCTGCGCTAACGAAGGAGATGTCATAGTTGGCTTTTCCTACTCTGCAACAAGGGTTTCCGATGTTGGTAGCACCATTGAGGACGTGGGGGAAGGCTGGCGCCGATTCCATTCAATGTCGGGCATTTCCTCAAGTGCTCGCCGCAGGGAGGCCTCCCAGAACTGTCGCACCTTCGACAAAAAAGGATCACCCAAGACAAATTCGGCGCGGTGACAGATCTGAAAGCTATCGGTGCGGTACATGATCAGATCAAGGGGGGGGCCGACGGAAATATTGGATTTCATCGTTGAATCAAGGGAGAGCAGCGCATACTTTGCCGCCGCATCTACCGGCGTATCGAAGCGCAACGTGCGGTCTAAAATCGGTTTGCCATATTTTGTTTCACCAATCTGGAGAAAGGGAGTTTCGGGGGTCGCTTGCAGAAAATTGCCCTGACTGTAGATCAGGTAGAGGTAGGGTTCCTCACCACGAATTTGCCCCCCCACCAGAAATGTGCATTGGTAGTCAATGTTATCTTTGGCCAACCAAGGGCGATGACTATCGGTGACCTCCCGCAGCTTACTACCGACATAGCGGGCTACCTCGTACATATTGGGCAGCGAGTTGAGACTGTGCTCCAACTGACCCTTGAGATCACGGCGAATGAGCGTGAGCACTTCCTGAGTAATTGAAAGGTTACCAGCGGTACAAATGACAATCACCCGCTCCCCCGGCACCGAAAAATCAAAGAGCTTCTGATAGGTGGAGATGTAATCCACCCCCGCATTGGTGCGAGAGTCTGCCGCCATCACCAGACCCGACGTGGTGAGAATTCCCAAGCAATATGTCATCTTGCTGATGCTCCGCCAATAACCAAGCACTATAGAGCATATAAGGGATTTGCGGCGATCGCTAGGGACGCCGAGGATTGGAAATCAACCTAATGATCCGATAGGGTAGGGTGCGGTGTCCCAGTGAGGTTTGCAGCGATGTCAGCCATTCTAGAAACCCTTGCCCTTATTCTCCTGCTGGGATTCTTGGCAGGGCAGTTGGCGCGGCGACTGGGGGCGCCGGCCTTGATCGGCATGATTCTTGTGGGGATTGTCCTCGGGCCTGCGGTCTTGAATCTGTTGCAAACCGATGTCCTAAGGGCAGCCCCCATCTTTCGGGCCGTGGCGGTGATGGTGATTTTGATGAAGGCGGGGCTAGGCTTGGATCGCCAAAAATTGGCACAACAGGGCACAGTGGCGCTACGCCTCGGTGTATTACCCGCACTGTGTGAAATGGCAGTTGTGGCCGGGGTGGCCATGCTGCTACTGGGATTTGATTTGCGCCAAGGGCTATTGCTGGGGGCGATCGTGGCACCAGAGTCCCCGGCTGTCATTGTGCCGGGCATGCTACGGCTAAAAAGTTTGGGCTGGGGTGTGGACAAGGGGATTAGTGATGCGATTCTCTCGGGCAGTGCCATTTCCGATGTTGTGGTGCTGCTGCTGTTTAGTTTGCTGATGGGGTCTGAGCATGAGGGAGGATTCCTAGGGGCTTTGCCGCCAGCCTTGGGGGTGAGTGTGCAGGCACTCCTTGAAATTGGGGGGGGCTTGATCGTGGGCTATGGCTTGGCATGGGCGCTGGTCTTTTTGTTGGTCAAGCAAAACTGGAGTCAAAATCGGGTACAAACAACCCTCGTGGCAGCAGCAGTGGCCTTGGGAGCAGTGGGCTTGGCCGATCGCCTGCCCTTGTTTTCTGGCTACCTTGCGGTTATGAGTGCAGGGTTTTTCTTGATTGAGATGGATGCGCCTCTAGCGCGGCAATTGCGGGGGGGCTTTGATGTGCTGTGGCAGGTGGCAGAGATTTTTCTCTTTGTGCTGTTGGGTGCCAGTGTCCAGTTGGGGGTATTGCAAAGTTCCCTTGGTGTGGGTTTGGTGATATTAGCGGTGGGTACCTTGATTGGGCGGGGCATGGGTTGGTATCTTTCCACCCTTGGCAGTAATTGGACACTCTCAGAACGCCTCTTTTTGCTGCCGGGGAACTCCGCAAAGGCAACGGTGCAAGCGGCGATCGGTGCTTTGCCCTTATCCGCTGGGGTGGCGGGGGGTGAAACGATGCTGGCGATCGCTGTCCTCTCGATCCTGATTACGGCTCCCTTGGGGGCATGGGCAATTCCCACGTTTGCGCCAAAACTTCTGCAAAAGGGCGCGGTGGATCCCACCAAAGTCCTGCTGCAACCACGGGTTGTTCTCTTAGCACCGGTGGATGTTTCGAGTGTCACCCCCTATGTTCTCCAAAAGACGGCGGAATTAGCGCGGCGTGCCGATGCGGAAGTGATTGTGCTCCATGTGCAGGACCTACCTGACCCCAAGGCAGTGGCCACACTCGAAGCGCAAATGAAGCAGTACCTCGCAGACATTCGCTATCGTTTCATTGTGACCGCTGGCCCGATTACCGAAGCCATTTTGGATACCGCCGCCCTGTACAACGTGACTGAAATCATTCTTGGCAAACATGGTCAAAAGGGTCTCAAGCGTGTCCTCATGGGGTCTGTATGTCAGAGTATTCTTGAGACCTCAACTCGACCCGTGTTGATTGTGGAGGAGCCACGCTCATGATCTCGATGCATCCTCGGTTGCGCCCTGCGTTGGCCGTTAGTCTTGGAGCCATCCCCGGTGCCTGGAGTCGCTGCTTACTGGAGGCCTATTTGGAACCCTATCTTGCGGGTAATGTGCCCTTTGCCACGTTGATCGTGAATGTCACTGGCTGTTTTTTGCTGGGGGTGATTGCTCCCCTTGCCTTTGCCCGCGCGTTTGTACTGCACCCCGATTTGCGCTTGCTATTAACAACGGGATTTATTGGTTCTTACACAACCTTTTCATCCTACGAGTTGGATAACGACAAGCTCTTGGGGATTAGGGATGCGGCAGTCGAGGGTTTTTACTGGCTCGGCAGTACGGGACTGGGATTACTGGCCTTGGAGTTGGGCAGCCGCCTCATGCTGCGGGGGTTAGCCTATTGGGAGAAGTGGGATGATCTCACCTGAAGGACTGTTGGCGATCGCCCTTGGGGCCGTGGCCGGCGCTTTGACACGCTACTACGTCGGTTTATGGAGCGATCGCCGCTTTGGCACTCCCGTCTTGGGTACCCTGAGTGTGAATCTCATGGGTGCCTTTCTCATGGGCTTTTTGAGCCATATTTTAGCCCGTTGGGGGGCACCGCAATGGCTTAGCGATGGCATCACCGTCGGTTTTTTGGGGTCTTTGACCACCTTTGCCACATTTACCTTCGAGGTATCAAACCTGCGCCGCGAAGGCTATCCTCGGATTGCGTGGTTCTATTGGCTCAGTACGCCTATCCTCGGCTTTCTTTTTGTGGAAGCCGGTATCGCTTTCTCCCATTGGGTTGAGATCAAGGGCTAGCCGCCAATACTGGCTAATAGCTTCGCTTCCTCCTCCTTCGAAATGAGACGGCCTTGGTTTTCGTAGTCGGGAATTTGGTCAAAGTACAGGTAGCGATAGAGATCCGCTGCAAAGGGATCAATTTTCCGCGTCACAATCTCTAGGTACTCCTCGCGGGTGGGAATGCGCCCCAGTAGGGCACAAACTGCTGCTAGCTCTGCAGAACCAAGATAGACCCGTGCCCCTTTGCCCATGCGGTTATTAAAGTTTCGTGTGGAGGTGGAGAAAACCGTGGTGTTATCAGCAACGCGGGCTTGGTTGCCCATGCACAGAGAGCAGCCCGGCATCTCCATGCGTGCCCCAGCAGCAGCAAAAATACTGTAATAGCCCTCTTCGCGCAACTGCTGCTCATCCATACGGGTGGGAGGTGCAATCCAGAGGCGAACCTTCACAGCCCCCTCTCCTTCAAGCACCTTGGCAGCGGCACGGTAGTGGCCAATATTGGTCATACAGGAGCCAATAAAGACCTCCTGCACTGGATCGCCGGCACATTCTGAGAGGGTTTTGATATTGTCGGGGTCATTGGGGGCAGCCACAAGGGGTTCCTTGATCTGATCGAGATCGACCTCAATCACATCGGCATACTCGGCATCCGCATCCGCCGCGAGAAGACTGGGATTAGCCAGCCATGCTTCCATCTTTTTCACCCGCCGTAGGATCGTACGAGGATCGCCATAGCCCCGAGCCACCATGTTTTTCAGGAGGGCTACGTTCGATCGCAGGTATGTTGCCACGGTGTCTTCACTGAGTTTAATCGTGCACCCTGCTGCCGATCGCTCCGCTGTGGCGTCGGTCAGTTCAAAAGCCTGCTCCAGTTGCAAGTCTGGCAGCCCCTCCATTTCCATGATCCGTCCGGAGAAAACATTCTTTTTATTCTCCTTGGCAATGGTGAGCTTATCCTGCTGAATAGCCACATAGGGAATGGCATTGACAATGTCCCGCAGCGTCACCCCCGGCTGCAACGAACCTTTGAAGCGCACTAGCACCGACTCCGGCATATCCAAAGGCATCACCCCCAAAGCCGCGGCAAAGGCGACCAAGCCAGAACCTGCTGGGAACGAAATGCCCAAGGGAAAACGGGTATGGGAATCACCCCCCGTGCCTACGGTATCGGGCAGCAGCATACGGTTGAGCCAAGAGTGGATAATGCCATCCCCCGGTCGCAGTGAGACGCCCCCCCGCGAGGTAATAAAGTCCGGCAGTTCTTTGTGGGTTTTGATGTCAACGGGCTTGGGATAGGCCGCCGTATGGCAGAAACTTTGCAATACCAAGTCGGCACCAAAGCCAAGGCAGGCCAGCTCCTTGAGTTCATCGCGGGTCATTGGACCTGTCGTATCCTGCGAGCCGACCGTTGTCATCACGGGTTCACAGTAGGTGCCGGGGCGGACGCCGGGGAGACCACAGGCTTTACCGACAATCTTTTGCGCCAAGGTATAGCCCTTACTGCTCTCGACAGGGGGCTTGGGACGAGTAAAGAGGGGACTGGGTTCTAGGCCAAGGGCAGCCCGCGCTTTGTCGGTGAGGGTACGCCCAATCAGAAGGGAAATGCGACCCCCCGCCCGCACTTCGTCCAAGAGGGTATCGGGCTTGAGAGTAAAGTGACTAATCACCTCCCCCGCGTCATTGGTGATTTCGCCTCGGTAGGGGTAGATTGTGATCACCTCCCCCATATTCATTTGGCTAACATCGCACTCAATGGGCAGCGCGCCGGAGTCCTCCATGGTGTTGAAGAAAATGGGCGCAATTTTGCCACCGAGACAGACGCCCCCTGTGCGCTTATTGGGGACGTAGGGAATGTCGCGACCAATGTGCCAAATCACAGAGTTGGTGGCGGACTTGCGGGAGGAACCGGTGCCGACAACATCACCGACAAAGGCAAGGGGATAGCCTTTTTGTTTCAGCTCAGCAATGATTTGCAGTGCCCCCGGCAAGCGGCTTTCCAGCATCACCGTGGCGTGCAGCGGAATATCGGGGCGAGTGGTGGCATGGGGGGCAGGGGAAAGATCATCGGTGTTGGTTTCACCCGCCACTTTGAAGACAGTGACGGTAATTGCTTCTGGAAGGGGTTCACGGCAGGTAAACCAGTCACCATTAGCCCAAGATGCCATCACTTGCCGGGCATAGGTGTTCCCTTGGTGCATCAGGTCTTGAACATCGTGAAAGGCATCATAGACCAAGAGGGTATGGCTGAGGGCAGTGGCCGCCGCACGGGCAAGTTCTGGGTTCTTGTGGCGCAGCAGCTCAATGAGGGATTGAACGTTGTAGCCCCCCAGCATTGTCCCTAAGAGTTCCACCGCTGCAACAGGGGTGATGAGGGGACTGGTGAGTTCTCCTTTGGCGATCGCTGTCAAAAAGCCCGCTTTAATGTAGGCCGCTTCATCGACACCGGGGGGCACGCGATCGCGAATCAGGTGCAATAGGTATTCTTCCTCTCCCGCTGGGGGGTCTTGCAGCAGATCACAGACCGCCGAAGTTTCTGCCGCCGTCAGAGGTAAGGGGGGAATTCCCAAGGCAGCACGTTCTTGGGTTTGCTGACGGTATTGGCTGAGTACGGTTGTGTCCACGCTATTTTGACCTCAATTTACAAACACAGAGAATGTCAGGGAAAGCAGTTTTATGTGCGGATCTAGATTTTAGAGTACAGATTCGCGTTTGGTTCTTTGGTTACTTTTGATACGGATACCGTTGGGGCGATCGCCCCTATTGCCAGTCCCGTTGTAACTCTTCAGCAACGCGACGGTAATCTGCTTGGGCTTCCTTCGCCTGTTTGCCCTTCCATTGGGTAATGGGAACCCCATCGAGAGCCGCCCGTTCATGGGCTTTGTAGGCGCGAATAAAGGAATGACAGGCCGCCACCCCCAACTGCAAGAGCGTATTTTGGGCTTCGAGGGCTTCATTGACACAGCGGGGATCAACGCGGGTGAGCAGGACGCGGTGAGGAACCTTAGACGGTTGCACCACTTGCTTCACTGTTTCAATGAGGGCGGCAAGGTCAATGGGGGCGGGGGGGGTGGGCAGCACCAGATAGTCGGCGATCGGTACCACCGCCGCTAGGGCACTGGAGGCTAAGGCCGGCGGCGTGTCGACAACAATCAGGTCATAGCTAGAGAGCTTGCGCACATGGCTGAGGAGTTTTGGGTTGACCTCCTGCGCGAGATCAAAGCCCATGGATTGGCCACTGCGCTGAAACCACCACGTTGCCGAGGCTTGGGGATCCGTATCCACTAACAACACTTTGTACTGCTCAGCATAGGTGGCTGCTAGGTTGATGGCCGTTGTGGTTTTGCCAACGCCTCCCTTACCGTTAAGGACAGCGAGCAGACGGGGTTCAGCCAAGGTTCTGCCCTCCTAAAACTGTTGCAAAAAGCGCAGATCACTGGTGTAAAAGCGGCGAATGTCGTCAATTTGATGCAACACCATGGCAAACCGCTCTACGCCAAAGCCAGCAGCGAAGCCCGTATAAACCTCTGGATCGTAGCCGACATTTTTGAGAACGGCGGGATCCACCATGCCACAGCCCATCACTTCTAACCAGCGTCCCTGCCACTGCACATCCACCTCCGCCGAGGGTTCTGTAAAGGGGAAATAGCTGGCACGGAAACGAATGGGCACATCGCCAAAAAGTTCTGCCAGAAACGTCGTGACGGTACCCTTGAGGTCTGTAAAGGTCAGCCCCTCATCCACTGCCAAGATCTCAATCTGATGGAACACAGCCGCGTGGGTGGCATCCTCCGTATCCCGACGGTAACAGCGGCCGGGGGCAACGATGCGAATGGGGGGATCATTGAGTTCCATGTGGCGAATCTGCACCGAGGAGGTGTGGGTGCGCAGGAGATTGCCATCGGGCAGGTAAAAAGTATCCTGCATATCGCGAGCTGGGTGATCCGCAGGTGTATTCAGCGCCTCAAAGTTGTAGTAGTCGCTTTCCATTTCGGGGCCATTGGCAACGGTATAGCCGAGACCCACAAAAATATCGAGGATGCGGTCAATGGTGCTATTGAGGGGATGAATGTGCCCTTGGGGACGATAGACGCCTGGCATGGTTACATCAAGGCTTTCAGCCGCCAGTTGAGCAGCAATTTTTTCGGCTTGCAGTGTTTCGCGGCGGGCTTCTAGTTCTTGGAGCAGTTTTTCCTTGAGGGTGTTGGCGAGGGTACCGATGGTGGGGCGATCGCTAGCGGGCAACTTGCCCATAAGGGCGAGAATTTGTGAGAGTTGGCCTTTTTTTCCCAAGTAGGCAACACGCAGTTGCTCTAGGGTATCGAGGGTGCTGGCTCCAGCGATCGCCTGCAAGGCTTGGGCTTCTAAATCTTTGAGTTGTTGGCTCAGCCGATCACGATCAAGGGTGGGGGTGGTCATGGCAAAATGCAGTTGCGGGATAGGCAAAAATCAACATTAACGAGGCGTCTCAAGAAATTCCCACGGGCTGGGAATAAGCCTTGATTATAACGCTATGCCCGCAGTTGCGATCGCGATGGTTCTAGAATGCCGATGCCTCATCTCACCACCCAGCCTAAAAATACGGTCAGTTATTGGTTGACCAGAGCACCCCAAGCCTTTCTCCGTTCACCCCGCTTTTCTGCGAAGCGCGAGCAACCGATGGCGATCGCTGCCTGTGGGCTGTGGTTTTTGGCACAACTCCTTTATCTTCACTATTTGTCTGCAACCCCTTGGCCATGGCTAGAAAGTCTGGTGGAGTCCGCTGCTGTCGTTATCATTGGTGGTTTCCCAGTGCTGTGGTGGGCAAGTGGCCAGCGTGATTTTGAGAAGATGGCTCAACGGTGGCAGGCACGGTTACTCCTGAGTGTGGGACTGTACATTGCCATTGGCTTGGTGCTTCCGCAGGCAACCCGCTTTCGTTGGCATCCGATTCTTACGAACTTGATCTTTGCCGATCAGCCGGCGCTGAATTTGCTGATCTTTCTCGGGGGGGTCTGGGCAATGGTGCGCGTTCCTTTCCTCTTGCGGCAGAATAGGACACCGGCACCAGTGTTGTGGGCTTGGATCAGTGGAGCAGCGCTTTATTTGTTGCTCAGCCACAGTGGGCTGATTTCGCTAGCCTTCCCCAAAGCGTACACGGAAGGATTCATCATTACCCCTATCTATCTGTTCCTATGTGCCTGGGGCGATTGGCAGCGGCGACACCCCCCACGGACAACCCCCACGGGATTGGGACTACACGACATTCCCTTCATTGCCGTCTCGCTTTTTAGCCTCTACTGGTTCTCGACGCCCTACTTTCGCTTTGGCCCTTTTGTGGCGCTGCAACTGTTTATTCTTGTGATCATTTTCGGCAGTGGGCTGGGGCGAGCGCACTTTGGCTATAGCTTTGAACCCCGCTGGCGCGATGCCCGTTTATTGGCGGGAATGTTCTTGGCGGCCTTGGTGACCCTGGTGCCCTTGGGGAGTCTATTGGGCTTTTTGCCCTTGGCGGAATTCAACCTGACCCCCTCGCCGCTGGAGGTGTTTGTCTATGTAACACTCTTTGCAATGCGGGTGGGCATTTTTGAGGAAGTGCTCTTTCGGAGTGGTTTGATGATTTTCGTGCGGGATCGGTTGCAGCACTATGGGGGCGATCGCCAACGGCCGCTGGTCATTACTTGGGGTGCCATTCTCATTTGTTCGCTTCTTTTTGGCCTTCTCCACGTAGGCAATGAGCCGAATGCCGATATTCAACTGCCCCTCATGGCCTACCGAGCGGTGTATATCGTCATGGCAACCTTGGCCTCGCTCTTTTACTGCCTCATCTTTGCCTGTACCCAGCGCCTCTGGGCGGGCGTTCTCCTTCATGGTCTCGTGGATGCGATCGCCGTCGTCTTTTTTGGCGCAGCCCTCGTCGCCCCTTTTTAGCGCACAACAATTACAGGTACACCCGGCTTTATTTTTTCAAAAAGCTCCTCAATATCGCGGTTGTACATACGCACGCAACCGTGGGAAACCGCATGACCAATGGAATCAGGATTGGGGGTACCATGCAATCCAACCCAATTGGTGCCATCACTCCAAAAGCCAATCCAACGCCGCCCCAAGGGGTTGCGGGGATGTCCGCCAGCAATCACTGCCCCGGTAAAGGGGTTTTTCCAGGCAGGATCACGAATCATCTCCCGAACTTGAAATTGACCCGTGGGGGTTTCCCACCCAGGTCGGCCGACGGCCACTGGATACTGGCGCAGGGGAGTTTGTCCTTGATAGAGGGTCAATTGGCGCCGCGATAGGCTGATTTCTAGGCGTAGGGGAGGTGGGGGAGCAGTGGCGAGAGCAAAGGGGAGACGACCCAAAAGACTCAAACTCACCAATCCAACAACCGCGAGCGATCGCTGGCCAGCTTTTAGGAACCCCTGTCCTTTCATTGCTCTATCCACTCCTACCACCATGAGATTGACATTGGGGAATAATAGATAGCTACGTTGCTACTGAAAAATTTTTCAAAATTTTAGATGAATGACCCAGTTCTGCGCTATTTACCCCTTGCAACGGGGGTGTTGGGGGGCACACTTCTCCTCATCAATCGCCTCTTAACCCCCATGCTGACCCCTTCCCAAGCGCGTGCCGATGTCGTGGGGGTCATCCTTGCAGCAGTCTTGATTTTGACGACGCTGATTTGGCAGCGGGTGCAGCCCCGTCCCCCGGAAGCGGTGATCCTTGAAGGGGAAGAGGGATTTGAACTTGCCGATGATCTGGAGGCTGCCCTGAAAACAGAGCTGGCGTGGCTCTCCTACACATTACTGACGAATACGCCCACAAAGTCCATTGTTATTTGGCAGGGCGATCGCCCCCTCTTGCGACGCGGCATTCTCGGCCCGAAACCGATGACGGCCACGGGTGCCATTGTCCAGCGAGCACTGCAAACCCAACGCCCCATCTATTTAGTGAATTTGGCTCTTTACCCCGGACGCATTGAATTTGACTATTTGCCCCCCAATACCCAAGGAGTGATCTGCCAACCCGTGGATGAGCAAACGGTGATGATTCTCGGCACCAATGCCCCCCGCAGCTATACCCAGCAGGATGAACAGTGGGTGGCTGCCCTTGCCGCAAAGTTCGCCCAGGTGCTGGCAGAACAGTACAATAAAGCCTAGACACGCTTGCAAGCGACTTTTGACACTCAAGACCGTTCATTAGGATTTCGATATTTACTATGACTGTTGCAACTTCTGCTACCACTGCTGTGCCCAGGGACTCGCGCCAACGGGTGGCCACGTTTCTCAAGGATCTACAGGATCAGATTTGTCAGGGCCTAGAGGCTGCCGATGGCGGTGCCCAGTTTCAAGAGGACGTCTGGGAACGACCCGAAGGCGGCGGCGGGCGATCGCGGGTAATGAAAAATGGCCAGCTTCTGGAGCAGGGGGGCGTTAATTTCTCGGAGGTATGGGGGGAGCAGTTACCTCCTTCAATCTTGGCGCAGCGGCCAGAGGCGGCGGGTCATGGCTTCTATGCCACGGGTACCTCAATGGTGCTCCATCCCCGCAATCCCTATGTGCCAACGGTGCATTTGAACTACCGCTACTTTGAAGCCGGGCCGGTGTGGTGGTTTGGCGGTGGGGCGGATTTGACCCCCTACTACCCCTTTGCCGAGGATGCCAAACACTTCCATCAGGTACATAAGGCTGCCTGCGATCGCCACCACAGCGAATACTATCCCGTCTTCAAACGCTGGTGCGATGAATACTTTTACCTCAAGCATCGCGGCGAAACCCGAGGCGTGGGCGGCATTTTCTTTGACTACCAAGATGGCAGCGATCGCGAACTGTACCGCGGGCCCCATCCCGATGGCGAGGCAGCTCGCTATAGCCAAAAGGTGGGTTCTGTGGGCAGTCGGTCGTGGGAAGACCTCTTTGCCTTTATTCAAAGCTGTGGCCAAGCCTTCCTGGAGGCCTACCTACCAATTGTCGAACGGCGGCGTCACCTCGAGTATGGCGATCGCGAGCGGCAATTTCAGCTCTATCGGCGCGGGCGCTATGTAGAATTCAACCTTGTCTATGACCGCGGCACGATCTTCGGCCTGCAAACCAATGGCCGCACCGAGTCTATTTTGATGTCCTTACCCCCCCTTGTCCGCTGGGAATATGGCTATACCCCGGAACCCAACAGCCGCGAAGCGGAACTGTACACCACATTTTTGAAGCCCCAAGACTGGGTCAATTGGCCACTCTAAAACAACTCTAAAGATGGACGCCCCTGTGTTTCGCCGTGTTCTTGCTCTCCTTGGAGATTTGCGCCTAGCAATTCTCTTGTTGCTCGTGATTGCGATCGCCAGTATTGCCGGCACTGTGATTGAGCAGGGGCAATCCCTCAGCTTCTATCAAGCCAACTATCCCGAAGATCCTGCCCTGTTTGGTTTTCTCAGTTGGCGGGTACTGCTGGCACTGGGGTTGGATCATGTGTATCGCACCCCTTGGTATCTCACTCTGTTGGTGCTCTTTGGCGCCAGTTTAATTGCCTGTACCGTCAGTCGTCAGGTACCTGCCCTAACCACCGCCCAACGCTGGCAGTACTACCAAAAACCGCGTCAATTCACAAAGCTTGCCCTCAGTACCACGATTCCCCAAGGCTCCCTCAAGGAACTGGCCACTGCCCTGAGCGCAAAGGGCTACCGCGTCTGGCAAACCGATAATCAACTCTATGCCCGCAAAGGCATTGTTGGTCGCATGGGCCCGATTGTGGTTCATGCCAGTATGATCCTGATTTTGCTGGGGGGGATTTTGGGGGCGCTCACGGGCTTTATGGCCCAAGAACTCATTCCCAGTGGTGAAACCTTTCATCTGCAGCACATTGTTCAGGCGGGGGCGTTGGCACGGGTCCCCCAGCACTGGTCAGTCAAGGTGAATCGCTTTTGGATTGACTACACCGATGCCGGTGACATTGACCAGTTCTACTCGGATCTGTCGGTACTGGATGCCGACGGTCAAGAGGTGAAGCGGGGCACGATCCATGTCAACCGGCCCTTGAAGTATGGCGGGGTCACCTTCTATCAGGCAGACTGGAGTATTGCCGCCATTCGCTTTCGCCTTAACAAGAGTCCCGTGCTGCAACTGCCAATGGCACAACTCGACACCCAGGGGAAAGGTCGCCTCTGGGGCACATGGCTGCCCACGAAGTCGGATCTCTCGGAGGGGATTTCTCTGATTGCGCGCGATCTCCAAGGCACGGTACTGATTTACAACCCTAAGGGAGAGTTTCTCACCAGCTTGCGCACGGGCATGAGTACAGAGATTAACGGTGTGACGCTGACATTGGTCGAACTGGTGGGCAGTACGGGGCTGCAAATTAAAGCAGATCCAGGGATTCCCCTGTTTTATGCGGGCTTTGCCCTGTTGATGGCGGGGGTAATCATGAGCTATGTGTCCCACTCGCAGGTGTGGGGGCTGCAGGAAAACGATCTCCTCTACATCGGTGGACGGACGAATCGGGCGCAGTTGGCCTTTGAGCAGGAATTGGTGGCGATCGCCCGCGCATTGGCTTCCCAAAGCCAAACTATAGAAGTGGAGGTTTAGCCCCTTGACTCTCTAGTTGACTGGAGACTTCAGGATCAATAGGGAGTGCTTTAGGGGAAGGTCATCATGACTCACCTCACCTTCAAAGTGCAGGGAATGCGCTGCGCCGCTTGCGCCAATGTTGTTGAAACTGCCCTGCGATCGCTGGCGGGGGTGGTGGATTGTGAAATTCATTTTGCGGCTGCCCAAGCCACCGTCACCTACGATCCGCAGCGCGTCACATGGTCAGATCTGCAAGGGGCGATCGCCAAAGCCGGCTACCACCCAGAGCGACTCCCCGAAGAGGGCTTGGTGACTGATACCGCTGCCGAAGAATTTGCCTATCGGGCTGAACTGCGCCGTCTCAAACGCCGACTCCTCTTTGCCGGTAGTGCAACCCTACTACTGCTGCTGGGGAATCTACCCATGATGACGGGCTGGCATCTCCCTTGGCTCCCCCCATGGCTGCACCATCCTTGGGTACAACTCCTGCTCACAACACCCATTCAGTTTTGGAGTGGTGAATCCTTTTACGCAGGGGCATGGCGGGCACTGTGCTATCGCACGGCCACGATGGACACCCTAGTTGCCTTGGGCACAAGTGTTGCCTTTTTCTATTCTCTCTTTGTGACGCTCTTTCCCCAAGCCTTCCATGCCCACCCACCGGAAGTCTATTACGAAGTCTCAGCCGTCATCATTACCCTGATTCTCTTGGGACGCTTTCTCGAAAGTCGCGCCAAACGGGAAACGGCAGCCGCTATTCGCAAACTCCTCGCCCTGCAACCGAAAACGGCACGGGTGATTCGTCACGGGGAAGCCGTGGAGGTGCCCCTCATTGAAGTGCAAGTGGGGGATCTATTACTGGTGCGTCCCGGCGAGAAAATTCCCGTGGATGGTGAGATTGTGGCCGGGGCTTCGACGGTGGATGAATCCATGGTGACTGGGGAGAGCCTACCAGTGGAAAAGCACGAGGGGGATGAAGTCATTGGTGCCACTCTCAATCAAACGGGCAGCCTACAAATCCGTGCTACACGGGTGGGGCAGCAAACCTTCTTAGCCCAAATGATTCAACTAGTGCAGCAGGCACAGGCCTCAAAAGCCCCCATTCAAAAACTGGCGGATCGGATCACGGCTTGGTTTGTACCGACGGTGCTGGCGATCGCTCTCCTCACGGGGTTGCTGTGGCTCACTATTGGCCGTAACCCCCCCCTTGCCCTATTGACGAGCATTGGCGTCTTGATCATCGCCTGTCCCTGTGCCCTTGGCTTGGCGACCCCCACCTCGATTATGGTGGGTACGGGCAAAGCAGCGGAGTATGGCATTTTGATTAAAGATGCCCGCAGTCTCCAACTTGCCCATCGTCTTCAAACCCTTGTCCTCGACAAAACAGGAACCCTGACCCAAGGTCATCCCAGCGTCACAGACTTTTATACACAAGAGGATGCCCCAACCCTTTTGCGTCTTGCCGCCAGTGTGGAATGGCACTCAGAACATCCCCTTGCTGCTGCCGTGGTCGAGTATGCCCAAGGGCAGGGGGTATTGCCGCAAACAGTTCGCGATTTTGTGGCCACAATTGGTCAAGGGGTACAAGGCATTGTTGAAGAGCAGTGGGTTCTCATCGGTACCTCCGCCTTTCTAGAAGCCCACAACATTGACCTCACCCCTTGGCAGCCCCAAGCCCAGCGCCTTGCCCAAGCGGGAAAAACCGTCGTTTGGATTGCCGTGGAGGGGAAAGTCAAAGGTCTGATGGCCATTGCCGATACCCTTAAACCCGAAGCCCCAGCGGTAGTGGCTGCCCTCAAGCGCATGGGATTAGAAGTGATTCTGCTGACGGGAGATCATGCCGTTACGGCTGCGGCCATTGCTCAGCAAGTGGGAATTGAGCACTACGTTGCCAGTGTGCGTCCCGATCAAAAGGCAGCGATCATTGCTGAACTGCAACATCAAGGGAAGTGCGTGGCCATGGTGGGAGATGGCATTAATGATGCCCCCGCTCTCGCCCAAGCCGATGTGGGGATTGCTCTGGGCACGGGGACCGACGTGGCGATCGCCAGTAGTGACATCACCCTCATTTCCGGTCATCTTCAGGGCGTTGTCATCGCCCTACAACTCAGCCGCGCCACGATCCGCAATATTCGCCAAAATCTCTTTTTTGCCTTCATCTATAATGTGGCTGGCATTCCCATTGCCGCTGGTATCCTTTACCCCCTGAGCGGCTGGCTCCTCAATCCCATGGTGGCCGGTGCAGCAATGGCCTTTAGTTCCTTCTCAGTAGTGATGAATGCCCTGCGCCTGCGCTATTTTCAACCAAGACTGCCAGCCCAGGCGAGATAACGAGAGGCAACAGTTTGCCCAAAGCCGCCATTTACCTTTGCTGATTATTGCAAAATCAACCTTCGCCAGTGCCATACCCTGACTCAAGACTTGCATCTCTACCGCAACCTGCTGCGAATTCTCGTAGAAATTTACTCCGTTGTTTGAATCGAGTAGAACTTCACTGGCTCACCAGAACCTTGCGGTACGTCCGCCGCCCAGCAATCACCGGGGGGTGCCGCCGTTGTTCCCTCCTTCACGGAAGCAGTGGTTACACCCAACTGGCCGGGTTTTGCCCAGACGCAGCCAGAGACACCTCTACCGGCTGGATCAATAGCCTGAGCATGCACTGACACATACCACGGATTGCCACCCCCATAGAGCACGGTATTGGTGACTGCATGTTTGACTTGGTCATAAGTGAGGACAAGGGGATGGTAGCCCTCGATTTTATAACCGCCGCCACTGGTATCATAAATTTTCAGCAAAGATAGCTTAGTTGCAAAAATCTTATGGCGCACGCGGTAGGCTTCCTGGGCACGGTTAATCGCCCCAATTGTGGATTTGGCACTAGCCAGTTGAGCCTTAGTGCGCTGATTGAGCAGTGAAGGCAAGGCAATCAGAGCAATCACCCCGATAATCACCATCACCGCCAGCACCTCTGGTAGCGATAACCCACTATTGCGATTCCGTTGGCGGCGCCGCTCCAGTTGTTCATTGAGCGTAAAGAGCAATTTCAAACGAATAATGGCTTGGGGCATAGGAGCTCATCCTCAGTGGAGATTGGTTACGGCCTTCTACTTCTAGGTTAGCGAGTTCGAGCTATTCCATGTATTCGGTACAAACACTCCCCTCCTCAGTGCGCATCGCGCCCAACACCGTTGAAAGCCGCACACAGCGCAAATAGTCAAATTCATAGGCAAAGATGCTAAAGGAAATCCGCCGCGGGGTAACAGGTGTAATCACCCGACCCTGATGGTCAAAGGCTAGTTCACACTGATTGCTGTCCCGTGCCGCCTCTTGCCAGCACTCCAATACTCGTCCCTCAGAGTTAGTGACAGGACTATTAAAGTCTGTCCCCCACATCACCATCACCACTTGCTCATCATCTTCAATCAGGGGTTGCCACGTCCATTGATTGCGAGGAGTAGTGACGCGGTTCATTGTCCACTGCACACCCGTATCCGTATTGCGAAAAGCCACAACCCAAGGCAAGTTTTCCTTTTTGGCGGCGGCTTGGGCAAGGCGCAAAGCATTACGGGCATTATTCGTTGCCGCCCGCACCCGTTGCCGTTGCAACAAAGGGAAAATGCTCATTGTGCCGATGCCAATGACCACCCCAATCAGGACAATGACGACCAAGACTTCAACAAAGCTGTATCCTCGCGTTGAGTGTCGTGACACTTGCATACCAGATTCCTTCCTAGAAGTTGGGGACTTTGCGATGCACAGAGCGACTCAGCACTGTGGTTGTAATAACGGGTCGAGTGGCTTCATCTTGGGGACGAATGCCCGGCATCCCTTGGGGATTCCCCCGCAGATAGACCAATGTGGCATTATTAAAGCTCGCCCCGCGTGACTGGACACAGGCATAGAAGCTATTGGGCACACCACTACTAGCCAAGGGGGTTCGCACATAGGCCGGGGTAAAGGGCGTTGCCACAGCTCCTTGGCAAGGGATGAGGGCATTCGGGTTGTCCCAGTTGAGGTCTATAAAATCCGTAACCACTACTGCCCGTCCCATATTGGCTTCGGGTCGAGCGCTTTGCATACTCGTATTTGTGTTAACGTTAATCGGCCATTGGGCAAAGCTGGTGGAGCCCGTTGGCTCCACATAACCTTGGTTGAGTTCAAGGTAGGTATTTGTTAAGACACGATATTTGCGCAACGCATAACGACGCAGGCGGGCACGACCTTGCCAGAGGGAGCTAGGAGTCGTATCGAGATAATAGACCACTAACGTGTGGGCGCGGCGCGCATTTTGCAGGGCAATGCAGTCCGGTCGCAGACTCTCTGGCCAAGCATTGTTGCAGTTTTGGGGGATGGTGTAGGTGTCATAGCCCAGTTGATTTTGGTCGTAGGGCACTGGCTCCAGAATCCACATTGCCAACACAGGCTGCATTGTGCTAGGGAAGGCGGGCAAAAAGTTCGTCAGGGCTTGACTGCGAGTCCCCTCACCGCACTGGCCACTGGTGTCTCCTGCCAAACAGTGACCGTTGTAGACAAAAACAGCTTGCGACAGATCGGTGCTGATTAAATCCATTGCCGCCTTGAGGTCTTGACGCAACTGGTTCAACGACGCCTCACGGGTCTCCGTTTGCAGCATATCAACTAAGAGTGCTCCCAAAGAGACCACAATCACTGAGGCCATCACCAGGGACACCAAAATTTCCACGAGGGTAAAGCCTTTTTGCCCTTTCTGTGGCCGCCGCCACTGCCAAAGCTTCATAGCGTGATCTCCTTAGGAACAGTTGGTTAACCGACACAGGGCTTCTGAAGAGTCACTGCGAATGATTTCCGTTGTCAGCACCGCTAAGGGTCGCGTCTCTGCGCCCACCAATGAACTGGTCATCGCTGCTGGTTCTTGAGCCACAGGAACTGTTGCTGTTGTAACGGGAACGACCTCAGCGCTATAGACGCGCACCTGCACTGGGTAGGCCAGCACCAGGTTAGAACTGTTGACGGTCAGTTGACCGCGATACACTTGGACAGCAAACTCCGTATTGTTAAGGCGACGGCGGCAGGCTCGGGTCGCGCTGGTTGGCAACCCTAAAGCGCCAGAGCAATCCTCAAGGCTACTGGGGGGTGACTGTGCCGAAAGTTGATTTGCTTGGCCAATGGTCGCTGACACAGAACTCTGGGGAGGCAACAAACTGGTTGTCGTGCTGCGAATTTCTACCCCCTGCTCCATCATCACCCGCAGTCGATCCACCTCTGCCCGCGCTAGCTCCGTAGCTTGGTTAATGCGGTCATTGCGCAACCTTGTGGCTGCCACCATCAGCAGGGGTGCTGCCAACATGGCCACCCCCAAGTTCACTACCAGAATGGCAATGAGACATTCAACCAATGTGAGACCATGATTGGCGTGTTGCTGCCGGTCAAATCGAGGATTCATAAAGAAATCACCTCCATAGGTTAGGCAGGACAGTTGGTTGCACCCGGATCAATGCGGCCACTGCCCATGCCACTGGGACGTTGGGCACAGCGTAGGCGCAGGATGTAGGGATCGTTCGCTGACAGCTCAGTAAAGTACTCACTGCGTTGGCGAGCAGGGGAGATAAACCGTGAGGCGATAGGCCCAGCAGGTGCGAGTTGCAGACCCACATCATATCCCCACCGGCGAGTAGGAGCGTTGTAGTAGTAAATCAGCTCAACAGATTGTGCTGGGCAATTGAAAGCTGTATTGACATTACGGCAGGCACTATCTGTGGGAATGGTTGACGAGATTTCCCACTGGTCTTGGTCAAAGGGAGCAGTAGCTTGGGTCGAGAAGTTGAGTTGAACAAATGACCCTTGAATCGTCAGCGTTGAGCTTGACCAATTTTCAAGAAAACGCGGGAAGTTGTGAATGCCACCATAGGATTGGGTAGGCCGCGAGGGTACCGTGGCACTAACGAGCACAGCATTGACTCGGGTATCTTGAGCACTGTTACGGGTGCGGTTGTCATTAAAGGTGTAGAAGCTGTTGTAAAACTGTGATGGAGAAGCTTCACCCGTTCCACCACTTGGGTATTGAGTGAGAGGCACAGCAGTAGCTGCAGTACCTGATATGTTAACGCCAATGCGTTGACCGGTTGTATAGTCTACTGCCCAAGGAATGCCATTACGATCCACGTAAATCGGTGAACTGGGATCAAAGGGA
This sequence comes from Thermosynechococcus sp. M98_K2018_005, assembly GCF_015295825.1. Classification (GTDB taxonomy): domain Bacteria; phylum Cyanobacteriota; class Cyanobacteriia; order Thermosynechococcales; family Thermosynechococcaceae; genus Thermosynechococcus. The sequence continues at coordinate 18,062 of NZ_DVEH01000077.1, read as the reverse complement.
CTCTCCCGCAGCCAGACTGTGTTGGGCGGTAAGTCTATATTGGGACGATTGGCATTCAAAAAGGAGGGACGGAGTTCTGCTATATTGGCACAACCCAAGTAAATTTGGCCAGGACTAGTACTATTGTTCACCCGAGCATCAGTAGATGAACTCGCATTTTGTACGAAGTTTAATGCCAAATTCTCAGGTGAGTTGTTACCCAATGACTGAACATTATTATTGTAGGCTTGAGCAAAGTAGTCATTGGCAGACCCATTGCAGAAGTTACTGGAGAGAATTGTGATCGCATCCGCCACAATTTCTGTGGGTCGCCAAGTATCCCCCGTAGGACGGGCAAAGTTATAATTTAATGTGCTGCGGGTATAGAAGTTGTTCCAGTCAGCCGCAAGGGTTTGGGTAAATTCCTCAATTAGGTTACTCGTTGTGCCATTAGTGCTGTGGAGATTAAAGTCCCCCTGAATATAGACAGGGTTATCCGTGATAAACGACAGGCCAGCAATATTCTTATCTGCGGGGATCCCTTGGCGGTCAAGGCGTTGCCCATTCCAGAGACGGAAGCCATTGGGTCGCCGCATGGGATCGGCAAAGAAGTCCACCGGCTTCGTGGAAATACCATTGGCCCCCAAAATCGGATCATGGGGGCCACTGGGGTTGGTATTCATCCAGTTTTGCCCACTGACAGCAGGACGGGCAATGGCATCTTCACGCACCGCATCTTCGCGGAAGGCATAGACAATGCCCCCCATCGGCAACCACGTATCGCCACCAATGGGACTGCGCCGCAGTAGATCAAGGTCAATATCCATCTCCCCCACGGCCATCTCTTCACGGCCATTAAAGAGCGTGTTATTGAGGAAAGCGACATTGCGGGCATTGCCATTAAAGTCAATGATTTGATTCAGTCGGTTGGGATAGGGGGTATTATTCACGACAATCCCAGCAGCATTCTCAGTGGGGGTGAGGAAATTGCTGGTGCTGCTGCGTGGGGTAGCAGCAATACTCGCTGGAGTTACAGGCGCCCCCCCTGGTGGGTTGAAGAGCGCCCGCAAGGCAGGATATTTGATAACGGTGTTAAATGTCCCCAAAATAGGTGCAGTGGGGTTACTGCTTCGCCGTGAGAGGACAACCAGTGTGGAGTTTACAGCAATGTCTGTACTACCAGAGCCACTACGTTCTGTGCCGCCAATATAGCGCACTGTTGCTGTTGTGGTTGTAGGTGTGTTTTCCACGACAAAGCGTCCTTCTAAGCGACCCAGGTTAGGTGCTGACCCACTGGTGGGACGGCGAATCTCGATAATATCTCCTGGCTGGAGTGGATTGCTGCCTAGCCCTGTGTAGGTGATCAGCACAGTGGAACCGTTAAGACTTGGGGTATTCGGAAATCCAACAGCAAGGGTAATGGTACCTGTTTCCAGAGCAGTGGTCATTATCGAAGCGGAGGCACCTGCTGGAATCGGTGTGCCTGCTAGCGCATTACCTTGTTGGTTGGGGTTTTCTAAAGTTACTGTGAGTACTTTGCCTTGGGAATCTGTCGTAAAGCTTCTCAAGATCATTCGTCCTGCACCGGCCACATAGACATTTGTGTTAATATCCGAACCAGGACGCAGGTCAAAGTTATAGCTGGGGGCATCTTCAACTCTGACACTCACACTCTGACCAGGGGAAGGCATAGAAAACCCCTGACCAATCACAAAGCCCCGTTGGTTTAGGCAAAAAGCATTCCGCAAATGCGTATAACTATTGGGAATACTACAGCTGTAGCCTGTTGGATTAAGCTCATAGGCTACTTGTTCCTTGAGGGCAAGGAGGCGAGCCAGACGGGCATTGACATCAGCATTGGTTTCTTGGAGAGGTCGCTCACTCCAGCGAGCATTGGGAATCAGGGCGGTGATGTAGGCATTGGCATCCAAATAGCCCCCTCGGTAAGACAGAGGATTAGAAAATCCTTGGCGAATGACTTGGACAGTACCTGTTCCCATTTGTGGATAATTACCAAGACCTAAGGGAATCACTTCACCATCACTAAAAGCAACGCTATCGCTAACAGAAGTCGGACGATAGTAATCATTTAATTTACCGATAGCATTGTCCAGGTTTTGCAGTTGATTCCCTGCGTTGAGGTTACCAACATTCAGATTTTGAAGAGTGTTCACACTGTGCGCCAGCATCCCCAACATACACCCTGCGGTGTGCCTTGCACTTTCATCCGCTAGGCTATCCCCTGCAGTGGCGAGAGCCCGAGCAAGGTTCGAGAAGTTTCCTGCACGGGTTCGATTTGGGTCGGGGTGAATCAGGGTACCCCCTGTTTCCTGTTTTGGTGGAAAGGCACCAGCTACGCCGTCACTGGCATAGGCGACAAGGTTTTGCATCGCCTGCCCCATCTGCGGGGAATTAAAATTTGGGGGAATAAATTCCCAGCCATTTGTGCCGCGCCCCGTGAAGAAATCAAAAAATTGGAAACCACTGGGCAAGCCTTGAATGCCACTGTACTGGTTGAACATGATGCTGCGCAGAGCAGTTTGGGGGGTACCGTAGTGGTGGGTTGTGGCAAGGCACGCAATGGGTTGATAGCCCCCTGTGTTTTGCCCCGGATAGGGATTGGTTAAGGGGTCAGGAATTGAAGGGTTAATTGTTGTCCCCCCTGCCTTGTAGTGATAAATGGCTGTGGCTTGTACGGCTGCAAGGTCATCCCGGAGGGTACGATGCTGATAAAATTCATTGCGGCGTTGAGTGTTGGCGGCATCAGCAATGTTCCCAAGTGCTGGTGCATCTAAAGGTTTGCCGAGTTCAAGACGTTCACCCACAATAATCCGTAAGCCCTCTTGGCGTGCCCGCCGCTCCCAATAGCCATCCAAGCCCAAATCAGTACGCTTGTTTGGGCTATCATTAGGAGCAATGTTACGAGTCAGTAGGTCTCGGGCACCGGGGACTGAGTTACCAATCGGATCTCCCACTTTGCTACCCGCTGGAATTTGCCGCCGGGGATCAGAGGGGGGAATGCTCACGTCATAGACGGGTTTAGGACCATAGCGGTTGTCAGCACGGTACGTATCATCCACGTAGGGTTTGGGTTGGGCCTTGTTGGCAAAACGCCCTTGCTGCACATAAAACTGATTCCCCCAGTTGGCAGCCCGTACGCTTAGGTTGGTTGGGTCAGCCCCACGAGCCATACTGCGGTCTTGGGTCAAGATAGCCACTGGGTTTAGGGCAATATCGGCAGGAACACGTCCATCAATAACAGAATCCCGACTATGCGTCAGTGTTACATTTTCGTTAGGTGGGTCTGCGTTCCCAGTGGTATATGGTAAAGCAGGCGGTTCTCGGTACGAATGAATATTAACGGTTCCTGCATTCGTATTATTATCCCGCAAGCTCCCCGCCATGAATTGACCTTGGAAGATAATTTCGCTGGTGTTGCCGTCGCCATCTACGTCGTTGACATCCACCACTTCTGCGGTTGTGATTTCTGAGGCCGTGCGGGTGTAGATGCAGGAGTTAGGCGAACTGACAAGGAAGGCTGTGTAACCACTGCCACTCGTAAGGAAGATACTCCCCTCGGTGTGCATTGCGCCATTCCAGCGGAAGGCAGGCCCCGGGAAAATTTCAAGGTCATTACGGAACCAGGCCCCCCATTTATTCCCGCGATCCAGTTCTCGTTCTTGGGTGAAGTCAATGGTTGCAAGGGCTTGGCCGCCATTGCGGTTTTCATAAACAAAAGCGTTAATTTGAAAGTTCTTGCGCAGGGTTGCTGTGCCCACGGCATCCCAGCCGGCTTCTGCCTGTTGTGCTGCCGCACTTGTCGGCCCAATATTCGCACACTGATTGCCCTGTTCAGTAATCCCCACAGGACGACTCCGGGTCAGCAAGCCAGCTGCTTTTTGAGCATCCGTTTGACTGATTTGAGTATCGTTGGGTCGCCGCATCAGGATCGAGTAGGCAACAATGGAGTCGGCCGTGGGTTGAAATGCCCAGGCATTGTCCACATTCCCATCGCCATCAATGTCAATTCGCCGCTCATCGGTAAAGGTGTAGGGATCGGGGTTGCGGTTAGCAGTGTTGAGCATAATTTGCTCAATTTGGGCTTCACCGGGAACGCCTTGGGGTCGCAGCGGGTCTTGGTTAAAGAAGTACTCTAGCTTCGCCTTAGCACGGTCAACTGCGGGAGCGGTGGCATTCAACACCTGTAACTCTTGCCGTTGGGCACCCACCTCTGCTGTGCGATTCAGCGTCCGCAACATCAGTGCCCCCACTGTTAGCGTGATCACCACGAGGACAATGACTGCTGTCGGCAACACGAAGCCAGCGCGGCCAAACCGCACTTGTCGGCGTCCCAGAAGTGGACTGAGCCGTCGCTGCAACCAGAGGCGCAGCTGGTAGAACAAATGCCGAATAGTTCGCATTAACTTGCGATACTGCCGTTTCGAGAGGCCAAAGCGCCGGTCATTCTTTTTCATAGGGGCACCTAGTCAACGCAGAGTAGCGGCAACCTGCTACTAGTTACAGAGTCTGGAAATAGACTAGTAATTAGTATGGTTTTTCTTTAGTAAAAAATTTCAGGCTTCAGACAATTTTTCAGATTTTTCCGGACAGCAATAATACTTATTCGGGTAACACTGTGAGCTGCATCAGGGCCAGGCTCTAGGGAACCGAGTTTATTCAAATACATCCGATGCAGGCGATCGCTATTCACAAGGAGACGCCATCGATGCGAAAGGCGGTTTGCTTCAACTCGACTGAGTCAAAACGATACCCCGGAGGTGTGTCGATTCCCAATAGGTCAAAGAGGGTTTGGGGGAGCTGGGCAAACAATTGGTAAAACAGGGAGTCGCGGTGCATGGGCTAGGAAGAGCGATTTAGCCACGCAGACACTGCCCCTAGGTCAGTAAAGTCTAGGAGTGCTTCTGCCAGCGCTTCGATTTGATGGGGAGAGAGCTGACGAATGCGTTCTTCAAGGTCACTGGGGACACTGCCAAATCGCCGCCTTAACTGCCGTAGGACAATGGCTGCTTCGCCTTGTTGCAGTCCCTGTTGCAAGCCTTCCTGAAGCCCTTCTTTGCGTCCCTCTTGTCTTCCTTCCAGTCGCCCCTCTTGTCTTCCTTCCTCTCGCGCCTCAGCATAAACTTCTTGATAAAATCGCGTCCGCTTTAGTTCCTCAGTGGTAAACCCCAGCATGCGCAGCACCTCCTCGCGACTCAGCTTGGTGAACTTGTACAGAACAATGGTTGTAATCAACTCCATTATGACTTCTGGCCTTGGAACTGCCTCTGTGCGAGTGCGCTCTGCCAAAAACCGTGCTGCTGTCGCCATTTCTGCTTCGGGTAACACTGTGAGCTGCATCAGGGCCAGGCTCAAGGGCAACGCCTCAAGGGAACCGAGTTCATTCAAATACACCCGATGCAGGCGATCGCTATTCACAAGGAGTTGATAAGCTTGAAAAGTTTCCTGTTCTGCTTGGCGATCAGGATAAATCACCACGGCTTGCCAGTCAGAGAAGGTACCATCGTGTAACCGTAGATAGAGAAAAATCTCCGAAAAGAAGCGTTGGTAGAAGGTATTGTCTCGTTGAAACTGAACTTCACAGAAATAGACCGTTCCTGAGGGGTCGGGGGGCACGAAGACGCCATCGATGCGAAAGGCGGTTTGCTTCAACTCGACTGAGTCAAAACGATACCCCGGAGGTGTGTCGATTCCCAATAGGTCAAAGAGGGTTTGGGGGAGCTGGGCAAACAATTGGTAAAACAGGGAGTCGCGGTGCATGGGCTAGGAAGAGCGATCGCTCCGACCAGAAACTTCAGAAAACTTCAGAACTAGGGCGTTATGGAGGCAGGGATTCCCCCTATGGTAAGCTGGGAACTGTATAGAATATGTTGTGGTTTTGCATAGATCCCTATGGCGACGTACTATTACATTCTCGCAAGCAAAAAGTTTTTGACTGAGGAAGAACCCCTTGAGGAAGTGTTTCGCGAGCGACAGCGTCACTATCGGGAGCAGGGTAAAGAGATTGATTTTTGGCTGGTGCCAGAACCTGCCTTTTTAGAGCAACCCCAGTTTGCTGAACAGAAGGCGCGTTGTCCGCAACCCGCCGCAGCCATTATCTCCACCAACCAGCAATTTATCCAGTGGCTGAAGCTGCGTTTGGAGTATGTGCTAATGGGGCAGTTCACCAGCGATGAGGTTCCGAATCCCCTTGCTTCCCTAGCGAGTGTTTAGGGACAGGCTTGAGTAACAGCGGAATTTTGTTGACGGTAGTCCTTGAGCCAATCACAGGCGCTGGTTAATAACTGTTCTAGGGTGGCCAGCGGGCTAATCAAGACCTCATCATCCTCGGTACCGATCGCCACATAAAGTTCGTCTTGGCCACTCACATCAACGCTATAGGGAATGGCGGAAATGCGATCAATGAGTGTAATGAGTTGGCCTCTTTGGTTCCAAACCCGCACACTGCGATCGGGGGAGGCGGTGGCAATCATTTCACCATTGGGGCTAAGACCGAGACTGACAATACTCCGCTGGTGAGCACGAAACACACGGGGGTTGCTGGGGGCACTTTTGCCGTGAATCGACCACAAATAGACGGAGCCACTTTCGCCCGCCGCCGCTAGGAATTGGCCATTGGCACTAAATTCAAGACTGGCCAGCCATCCTGCCTCTGGATGCAGGCGATAGGCAAGGCGATCGCCCTCAAAATCCCAGACTTCAATTGTGCCCGCCGACCCCGTACTCCCAAGGAGGGGAAGTGTTGGATGGAAGCTGAGGCTCCAAATTTCCCCTTCACTTTTGCGTTTTTGGATGTTCTCTGGTTGCTGTAGGTCAACAAGATAAATGGTACCTTTTTCATCCCCTGCGGCTAAGTACCGTCGTTGGGGATCCATGGACACGGTATAGAGGGGAGCCTCGATGGGCAGTTGCCACGTTTGTTGGGAGCGATCCGCAAGGTTCCAGATCACCAATTTTCCCCCCTTGGTGGCGATCGCCACCCGTTGACCACTGGGACTAAAGAGCACTTGGTTAATGCCTTGAGGATCGAGAACTGGAGTCGTCGCCAAGAGAGTGCCATCCCGTCGCCAGTACTTGACGCGACCATCTTTGCCCCCCGTGACCACTGTGGCCGCTTGCGAATCTAAGGCCACTGTCCAAATACTTTCTTGATCGGCAAGCCACTGTTCCGTGCGGTGATGATCGAGGTACCACAGCGTCATTTGCCCCCCGCGATCGCTACTGAGGAGGACTGACCCCGTTGGATTAAAGCTGACGGTATTGATCAGGCGTTCATGACTCCCCAACTCAGCGATCAGTTCACCCGTTGGCTGCCACAGACGCATCGTGTTATCTGTGCTCAGGGTCAATAGACGATAGCCCACAGGAGACGTGCCCACAAAATACACTGGGGCTGCACTAACGCGCCATTGATTGATTTGTTGCCCCTTGGGGTTCCAAAGACGGAGGGTGCCATCTTTGCCTACCGTCGCCAGTTGGCCATTGCTGAGATATGTCAAACTGGTTTGGGGAACGGGAAGATCAGCTTGGACTTGCCATGCTTGGAGCAGTTCCCCCTGACGAGACCAAACCCGAATCCAGCCTTCTTCATCGGCAGTGGCCAAGCGATCGCCCCTGATGGCATAACTCAAGCTATTGATACTCTGACTAGGGGTGGGAATAGTGGCCAGTAATTCCCCCTTAAGGCTCCAACGCAACATATTCCCTGTAGTTGTGGTGGCCGTCAACTCCTGCCCCTCTGGACTAAAGCGAAAGTTGTTGATTGGCAAGGCAGGCAAACGCCGTTCAAAGACGAGTTTTTGCAGCTCGACACGCCATAGAGATATTTCGCCCTTATCATTGAGCAGACCCACGCGATCGCCCGCAGGGCTGATCCGCGCCAGTTTAACATTGCCAATCTCCAAAGACTGGGCACCCAGCAGCTCCCCGTTCACTCGCCAAAATTCGACAAGGCCGCTTTCACTAATGCTGAACTGCTGGCCATCAGCCGTCAAAAAGGCCGCCATCAGGGGGGTATTGTCACTCTGCCATTGGTTGCGGGCTTGAATGTGATCGAGGAAAAAATTAAGCACAAAGAGGGGGCGCGTGGTGGGGTATTGACTCAGGGGGCGATCGCCCACCAATCGTTTGAGGTCACGTCCTGCCTGAATCCCCGCTAAAAGGGCAGGCAACTCTTGCCTTTGAAACTGCTCTAGGAGATCGTTACTGGTTTGCTCAAGGGCTAAACTTTCTTGGCTGGCTTGCAAATCGGCGTAGGTTTTGGCCAAAATCGCAGCTATCCCCAAGGACATCACAGAAATCATGCCCAGCGCCATCAAGGCCCGCTGCGTTAGGCGACTGGCTTTGCGGCGAGCTGCTTCCAGAATCCGATTGGCAGCGCTGATAGCTTCTTTTTCTTGGCGCTCGAGGAAGAGGGTATCTTGAATTGCCTTTTGGTTTGCTTCTTGACTGGCAGAGAGGTACTGATAATCCAGATCACTGAGACTTTTGCCACTGGCCCAGATCAACGCTTCCTCAAGGGCTTGTCCCCGCAGGAGACGGGAGCTATCACTTCCCCCAGAGCGCAACCATGCTTGAAACTCCTCACTATAGGGGCGCAGTTGTGCCAACTGTTGCTCAACCCACTGGGCATCAAAAACTTGGGCATAGATGGGATTAAACACCTGCAATTTCCCTTGGCGCTGGCACACCAATCCCGTCAAAGCTAGGGCACGCTGCTCACTACTACCATCAAGGGGAATGCCCCCCGTTTCTAAAACGCGCTGATAGAGACCCAAAAGACGACCGATGCGCTGTTCATCGGCCAGCAAGCGATTGCGAATCGTCTTTAGGTGTTCGGGTTCATCTTGCCGCTCCCAATCCTGAAGGATATGCTCTTGGACAAACTGGGCTAACTGCTGAGAGAGGGTCGACGTTGGCATGAATGACCCGTGGTGTTGCAGCAGGCGACAGAGTTTTTGGGTCAAGAAGGGTTGGCCACCTGTCCAGTTGAGAATTTCCGCCAAGAGTTGATCGGGGTTGTCGCTGAGATGGGCAATGCCCTTGAGTAGCGGTGTAGCTTCCGCAAGGGTAAACCCCTGTAAATCAATGGCACAACCAATGTTAAAGGGGGTACGCTGCTGATCTTGAATCAGTTGATCGGGGGTGGCCACGCCAAAGAGGGCAAAGGTTAAGCGCTGATATTCGGGACACTCCGCCCGTTGGTTGTAACAAGCACGGATCCAAGCAAAGAAATCATCGGTGGAAAAGGGCAGACTCAACAGACTATCAATTTCATCAATAAAAATCACTAGAGGCTCACGGGTGTGGGCAAGCAGCACTGTTTCTACGAAATCACTGAGGCGCTGAATGGGTGACACCAGCTGGCGATCGCGCCACCAAGAGCGCAAGGAGACCACATCAGTTAACTGAAATCCCTGAATGAGGGCACCAACAAAGCTGGCATACCACTGCTCAGGTTGAATATTTTGGCTGCCAATTTTGGTAATGTCGAGGGCAGCACAGCGGTACCCTATTGTGATCAATTGCTGCGTCACTTGCACCCGCAAGCTGGATTTGCCCATTTGCCGCGAATTGAGAATATAGCAAAACTCGCCAGCGGTGAGGGCGGCCAAGAGAGCGGCATCCGCTTGCCGTCGGACATAGACTACCGATGTGGTCGGTAAACTGCCCCCCACTTGATAGGTGGTTGCTGCATCCATTGAGGGTGACCTAGTTGGAAACGGTACGCTCAGGTGCTGTTGACGTGGTTGCCCTCTCTGAAGTGGCCTGACTAGCAAGAAATTCTTTTTCTATCACTTCTCCCAGTTTCCCCATCGGTTGGGACGGCCCATTATTGACACTCACTTTGACAGCGCCAGCATTCCCCGTGCGAACAATTAAACGTTCCTTGGCTTGCCAACTGCGCTCTGTTCCCGACTGCAAAATACCGGCATGGACGACTCGACCATCCGCTTCCACCTCTAGCCATGAGGCATCGGAGAGGGACAACTTGACCTCAACCGTTTCAGGGGTAGCGGGACTGGGCGTCGGCGTTGCCGCTGCTGTGGGGGTGGGACTGGGGGACGCGGTAGGGGTAGGTGCAGGGGTTAAATTGGTGATGCTTTGGGCTTGGGGACGAAAGAGATAGGCCAACCCAGCCACTGCCGCTGCCACGAGGGCAAAGTACATCAGGTAGAGGTGAATTGGGCGCAACTGCCAACCTATTCCACCCTTGGGAACACTGGGTTTATGGAGGCGCTCCACAGGGTCAGCCACTGTTGGAAAATTAGCGGCAATCCTTTTGCCATCAAGGCCAAGGGCATCGGCAAAACGGCGAATAAATCCTTGGGTATAGACGGGTTCGGGCAACTCCTCAAGGTTGGCATTTTCAATGGCTGCAAGGATTGACTGGCGCACCAAGGTTTTGGCGGCCAACTCCTCAAGGCTCAGACCCAGTTCGAGTCGCTTGTCGCGGAGGAAGGCACCAATTTCTGCCAGTTTTTCTGCCTGTTGATCACTGAGGTGAGGCATCTCTATCTATCTCCTGCCGTCAGTCTATGCTAATTTGCCGAAGAGGGGTTTAGCCATTGGGATTATCCTATAGCAAGCTGCTGTGGATTGGAGGACTGCCTTTGCTAGGCTAGATCTGGCTTTTAGACGCACCTCTTTTTATGACTCAGTTCTCTCCCTTGTACGAAGGCAAGGCAAAGATTATTTATGCCACAGCGGATCCAGACCTCTTGCTGGCGGAGTTCAAGGATGATGCCACCGCCTTTAATGCTCAGAAGCGTGGTTTGATCCAAAACAAGGGAGTGATGAACTGCGCGATCGCCAGCCATTTGTTTCAGTTTCTGGCGGCTCAGGGCATCCCCAACCATTTTATTGCCCAAGTGGCGCCAAACAAGATGCACATTCGGCGGGTAGAGATTATTCCCCTTGAGGTGGTGGTGCGCAATCGGGCAGCGGGAAGCCTTTGTCGGCAGACGGGATTGCCCTTGGGATTAGAACTCAATCCCCCCTTGGTGGAGTTTTACCTCAAGAATGATGATCTCGGTGATCCGCTGCTCACGGGCGATCGCCTGCGCCTATTGCAGATTGCTACAGATGAGGAAGTCGCAAAGATCAGGGAAATGGCCTTGGCCGTGAATACCCACCTCAGTCGCTTTTTTGCTGAGTGTGGTATTAGCTTGGTGGACTTTAAGCTAGAGTTTGGCCGCAGTCCGACGGGTGAAATTCTCTTGGCGGATGAAATTAGTCCCGACAGTTGCCGCCTCTGGAATCAGAGTGAAAGGGATCCTGAGAAGCGTATCCTCGATAAAGATCGTTTTCGCCAAGATTTGGGCGCCATTGAGGATGCCTACGCCCTTGTGATGCAGCGAGTGTTAGCCCATAGCGTCAGTTAGCAAGGGGTGGGTAATGACCGTTGTACTCGGCGCCGATGTGGGTGGCACAAAAACTCTCATCGAGTTATGGGATGTGGTGGGGAGTGATTGGCATTTGCTCCACAGGGCTAAATACGCCAGCCGCGATTTCCCTGACTTGACAGCTCTTTTGCAAACGTTCCTCAAGGAAAGTCCTGCCCATCCACAGCGGGCTTGTCTGGGGATTCCAGGACCCGTGATTGACCAAGTGGCTCAGGTGACCAACTTGGGCTGGCGGGTCAGTGGTGCTGAATTAGAAACGGCATTGCAGATTCCTTGCGTGACGCTGCTCAATGATTTTGCCGCCGTGGCCTATGGTGCATTGGTGTTACCGCCGACGGATTTTGTTGTCCTTCAGGAGCGGCCTCGGCGTCCCCAAGCGCCTATTGCCCTATTGGGAGCAGGTACTGGATTAGGGGAAGCGCTGATGATTTGGCAGGGCGATCGCTACCAAGTGATGCCCCTTGAGGGTGGCCACACCGACTTTCCACCCCGCAATGAACAGGAAATGGGTCTATTGCGCTATCTCTGGCAAACCTACGAGCGAGTTTCTGTGGAGCGGGTGGTTTCTGGTGCAGGGCTAGTGGCGATTTACGACTATCTCAAGAGTGTCCACTGTGCTCCCGAATCAGCAGCAGTTGCAGCAGCCATGGCAGAGGTGGAGGATCGCGCCGCCGTGATTAGTCAATATGGCCTTGAGGGGGATCCCCTGTGCACAGAAGCCTTGCGGATGTTTGTGGATGCCTATGGAGCAGAGGCTGGCAACCTTGCCTTGAAAAGTTTGCCCTTGGGCGGGGTGCTGATTGCCGGGGGGATTGCCCCGAAAATTCTGCCGAAAATGACTGATGGCACGTTTCTCCAAGGGTTTGTGAATAAGGGACGGTTTCGCCCCCTGATGGAGCAGTTGTACGTTGCAGTGATTACGAATCCAGAGGTGGGATTACGAGGCGCAGTACATTTAGCGGCTCAGGGGGCCTAGGGGTTAGAGGTGCTTCAGTTGTGGATAGGCCATCAGCAACTCATCGGCAGTGAGGGTGTCACCCATTGCCTGAGGTTGCCAGAGCACTTCGACCGCCAGTAGGCGATCGCTACCAATGCTCCCCAACTGTTGCAGCGCTTGCTGTAGCTCGAGGGCGTTGTTAACTGCGGGTAATTTCAAGCGGCCAGTGGCAGCCACCACCAAAGTTACGACAATATAATCACCCACATCATTGCTCACCACAGGAGCGATCGCCGTCTGCTTAATTTCACGGCGGTAGTTAGACAGGGTTTCCGCACTGAGTTTGCTGCGCTCCGCAAGGGCCAGTTGGTTAAAGGCCGTTTCCGCTTGCAGCAGTTTCGTTTCTTGGCTGCTGGCGTGGGCATAGACCCAGTATTGGGGGTGGCGCAGCAGAGCAAGGGTTGCCTCTTGCAGCACTTTGGTCAGACCTTCGGGACTTTGGGTATCAGCGGTGAGCGCCAGTTGATTCAGTTCCTCTTGGAGTTCGCGAGCTTGGGCTAGGAGTCCCACGTGCAGCGTATGCAGCGAGACCACGGGGTTATCTGGGTAGATCTCTGAGTCATCGCCGCTGTTGCGGAAGTTGCGGAAGGTGGAGATCACGATATTGGCCAGCACACCAATCATGATGATCGTGAATAGGCCGCCAAAGCCGCCGCCAAAACCAAAGAAGGGAATCAGAAAGGGAAAGCCAAAACCACCGCCATAGACTGGAACGGGCTGAGCATAGCGGCCGTAATCACTGCGGGGGGCAGGGTAGGAACGGGTGGGTGCCGGACGACTAAAGGAGCCACCCCCGACACGTCCACCACTGCGGGCTGCCCAAGCGGCACCACTGTCAAGAACCAGATGGGCAATCAATACCCCCACTGCCACAATTGCTGTCACAGATTTGAGACTTTGCCAAAAAGTTTTTATCATAAATTGTGTTCCCAAGGATTGACACACCAAAGGAGATGTCCTGCTCTCAGTCTAACGTTTTGTTATCTTTAGAACAGAGGGGGAAACCCTACAGCTCTTTTTGCAGGGATGGAATACGCTTGTAGCCGTCAAAATTCCGAGAAGTTCCCGCCCCCTTGGTGTAGGCCATAAAAGGGCTGTATTACGATATGAGAAGCAAACTTTCGATGAATGCTTTGCCTGCCGAGTTCTGTTCACGAAAACAATGATTGAAATTCCTGAGCCTCTTAAGCCCGTGATCACCTTTGCCCACCCAGTGCTGATGTGGGTTCTTTTTGCGCTCACGCTCTATGCCATGTATCTAGGGATTCAAACCCGTCGCCTACGTTCCCTCAGCGGCGAGGAAAAGAAAGCACTGATCCAATCGAAGGTAAATATCAAACACCACCAAGTTGGCGCCATCCTATTGGCCTTGATGGTCATGGGTACGATTGGCGGGATGGCGGTCACCTACATTAATAATGGCAAGCTGTTTGTCGGTCCGCACTTGATTGTCGGGCTAGGGATGACGGCATTGATTGCGATTTCTGCCAGCTTGACCCCCTTTATGCAAAAGGGAAGTGAGGCCGCTCGTGCCCTGCACATGACCCTGAATCTGTTTCTGGTGATCCTCTTTGGTTGGCAGGCGGTGACGGGTCTGCAAATTGTGCAGCGAATTCTCAATGCTAGTTAGATGCGGGTGGCAACCTAGGAAGCGATCGTAGCAATTGCAAAATCTCTGCAACAAGCGAGAACTTTTGTGCCAGAATATGAGGAGCACTGATTACTGCAAATAATTCCTAATGCAGTGAGTGCTCCCTAGCTTTACTGATTGCAGACGGTTCGCTTTCTGGGTGATCATGACGACACTTTCCCTGATGCCAACGCTTAAAACAGCCGTCCGGGTTGAGCACTTACATAAATCCTTTGGCCGCTTTACGGCGATTTGCGATGTTAGCCTCGGTGTCCATGAGGGGGAAATTCTCGGGCTATTGGGGCCTTCGGGTTGCGGCAAGACAACGCTACTGCGCTTAATTGCGGGTCTGGACACGCCAGATGCTGGGGAAATTAGGGTGGGCGATCGCTGTGTGGCAGCGGCAAATGTCTTTGTGCCCCCTGAGCAACGGTCTTTGGGAATGGTCTTTCAGGACTTTGCCCTTTTTCCCCATTTGACGGTGGCCGAGAATATTGCCTTTGGTTTGCAACAGCAACGCCTGAGCAAGCAGCAAATTCAGGAGCGGGTTGCAGCAGTTCTGGCCTTGGTGCACCTAGAGGGAATGCAAAAGCGCTATCCCCATGAATTGTCCGGTGGGCAGCAACAGCGGGTAGCCTTGGCGCGGGCGATCGCCCCCCAACCAGCCGTAATTCTCCTTGATGAACCCCTGAGTAATCTTGATGCCCAAGTGCGCCTACAACTGCGGGAAGAATTACGCACCATTCTCAAGGGCACAGGGACAACGGCGATTTTTGTGACCCATGATCAAGAGGAAGCCCTGAGTCTGTCGGATCGCCTAGCGGTGATGCGCCAAGGCAAGATTGAGCAGGTGGGTACTCCCCAAGAAATCTATTGCCAACCAGCCTCGCGGTTTGTGGCGGGCTTCATTACCCAAGCCAACTTTTTGCCGGCCTGTGCCGAAGGGTCTCAGGTGCGCACGGATGTTGGCACGTTTCCCCTGTTGGAAGCTTTAGCCAAAGGAGAAGGGGAAGTGATGATCCGCGAAGAGGATCTCCAGTTGCAGCCAGACACTGAAGCCACCAGTTGCTTTGTGATTCGCGATCGCCAGTTTCTTGGTCGTGAGTATCGCTACTGCATTCAACTGCCCTGTGGCAAAGAACTCCATGCCCGCCAGCCCCTTGCGGTGGATATTCCCATTGGAACTGCTGTGAAGGTGGCGGCTGAAGTGGTGCGCTTTTTCCCAAAGGAAAACTAATCTAGGACGCGTCCCATATACTCACCCCAGAGGGCGGCAGCCAGACCGCTACTGCCTTGGGTAGGGCTATTGTCGTCATTGCCGAGCCAAATACCGGTGAGAACATCGGCAGTGGGGACATAGCCAATAAACCAAAGATCCCGACCATCATTGGTAGTGCCGGTTTTGCCAGCGACT
Organism: Thermosynechococcus sp. M98_K2018_005; assembly: GCF_015295825.1. Classification (GTDB taxonomy): domain Bacteria; phylum Cyanobacteriota; class Cyanobacteriia; order Thermosynechococcales; family Thermosynechococcaceae; genus Thermosynechococcus. Next base: position 2,619 of record NZ_DVEH01000077.1, on the reverse strand, counting down.
GGACGGCCAATGGCGGCGGCACGACCCGTTCCCCGGCTCACAACAGCCGTAAGCAAATGCGTCATTTCATTAGCGATCGCGGGGTCGAGAACCCGTTGGGGCGTTTCATCACTGGCGGCATAGATGAGGCGACAGGTCTGCCAGTCGTTTACACTTTTACAATCACCGCCATCACGCACTGAAATAATGGTATGGGGCGGAATGCGCTGTCCCTCATTGGCGAGCACGGCAAAGGCACCACTGATTTCAAGGAGAGTGACCTCACTTTGACCAAGGACAAGGCCGGGCACGGCCTGTAGGGGGGTGGTAATTCCCATGGCTCTCGCTGTGCGAATGGTGGCCTGTAAACCAACAGTTTGGGCAAGGCGCAAAGCAATCGGATTTTCGGAAAGGGCTAACGCTGTGGCCAAATCCATCGCACCACCTCCCCCCCGACAGCCTTCGAATTGTTGCCCTTGCCAGAAGACAGGAGCGCAGGAAAAGGTTTCACCAGCCGTGTGGCCTTTCAAGAGGGCTTCAGTATAGACAAACACCTTGAAGGTAGAGCCGGGTTGGCGCAGCGCAAGCGTAGCACGATTAAACTGGCTTTTTTGGTAGTCCACCCCCCCCACTAGAGCCAGAATCAAACCACTACTGGGCTGAAGGGTAATCAGTGCCCCTTGACTGACGCCATAGCTGCTGCCAGTGGTGGTAACGAAATCGCGCAGACTCGATTCAGCCCGTTCTTGCCAACGGGGGTCTAAACCTGTTTCCACAATCAGGTTGCCCTCTTGAGCAAGGTTTTCACCGAGGAGTTGGGCAAGTTCCTGATAGACATGATCCGTGTAGTAGGGAAAGCGCTGAGAGGTGAGCAATTGCCGCGCCTTGGGACTAATTTCAATGCGGGAGCGACGGGCGCGATCGCCCTCTTCTTTGCTGATGTAGCCCTGCTGCACCATGCGCAAAATAACACGATTGCGATAATCCACGGCAGCATCGTAGTCGCGCACAGGATTAAAACGGTTGGGGGCGGGCAGAATCCCCGCCAGCGTAGCAGCCTCATTGAGGGTCAAGTCTTTGGCAGGTTTATCAAAGTAGAATTGAGCCGCATCCTCAAAGCCGCGATTTCCCATCCCCAAATAGACACGGTTGAGGTAGGCCAAGAGCAACTCATCTTTGCTGTAGAAAAATTCCAACTTGAGGGCAACTGCTATTTCACGCCACTTGCGACTGAGGCTGTCCTCCATCCCCACATGGGAACGAAAAAGTGTACGGGCCAATTGTTGCGATAGGGTACTTGCTCCTTCACGTGTTTGGCGAGTTAACAGGTTAGTAACTACCGCTCGCACCATGCCCAGAGGATCAACGCCGAAGTGCCAGTAGTAGCGCACATCCTCAGAAGCCAAAACCCCATGAACGAGATAAGGGGAAAAGTCATTGAGCCGTTGCAGTTCGCGGTGGGGGCGATCCTCCACTGGATTGATCAGTTCCCCTTGGCGATCGAGGAAAATGATGGGTCCTTGCTCAATGGGGGGCAGGGGGCGCACCGCCACTTTGCTAGCTTCGGCAGTCAGTAATCCCATTACAAGGCCACTGATGCCGATCACCCCCCAAATGCCGTAGGTGAGAACATGAACCCAAGGGGGGGGTGGATTGTGGAAGCGGAGGGTAACGGCACCTTTGACCTCGGGGGGACCAAGGGTCATGACATCGCCGTGGTGTAGCTCACTGGTTTGTAGGCGCTGCCGTTGGCGATAGATGCCATTGGTGGAATCTAAGTCTTGGATTTGAAAGATGCCTGTGGGGGTGAGCCGTTTTAGGCGGGCATGGGTGCCACTGACAATCTCCGCGTCAATAAGAATATCGGCGCGACTCTGACTACGGCCAAGAATGTAGCGATCGCCAACCAAGGGAAAGACTTGACGTTGGCCTTTGAACTCAACCCATAGTTCGGGCGTGCGGGCATTTTCGCGCAGGGAAACCTGTTGCCAATCAAAGCGAGAGTGTACCGTTTGCACCGCTTGGGTGACGGTCTGAGTCATAGACTGCCAAAAATCTCGGGCAGGATTGGGCATGGCTATAGGGACAATGCTATTGGACGCACTGGTAACCTGATTGTATCCCTACATTTCTGGCACATAGCCTGCTGGCACGGCATTCGGATCCGTATCCCGCTTGGAACTGAGGATATCCATGCGCTCAACTAAAATGACCGGTGAGGAGCGATCAACCCCCGTGTTGCGATCTTGCCAGCGATCGAACTTCAGACTGCCCTTAATACCCAAAAGCGTTCCTTTATGCACATAATCAGCAGCCACCTGAGCCGTTTTGCCCCAAATTTCTAGGTTAAACCAATCGGGTTGATCATCCTTGCTGGGGCGATTCACTGCCAACGTCAGCCGACACTTCACATTCCCCGACTCAAAATAGCGCACCTCGGGATCACTGCCGACACGACCCACTAGATGAACCACGTTTAGACTCATGGCCAACTGCCTCAGATTGCTCTTCGCTTCATTATCGCAAAATTTAGCTTTGTAATGATAAGTTTCCATTCACTCCACTTCTCGGAGGAGAAGCAAGCACTATAACTTGTAAATACGGCACTGAGCTATTTCTGTAAGTTTTTGTACTTTTTAT
>NZ_DVEH01000007.1 GCF_015295825.1 Thermosynechococcus sp. M98_K2018_005 | reverse complement strand
TGCAGATCCTGAAACCGTGGATCCATGAGATCCAGCACTGCTCCTGAACAGCCCCAACACCATCGCTGGGATTAAAGCCACTCGGAACCGCATTGTTGGTTCATCAATATCAGAAGTGTTGAATCCTGCAAAAAAACTTAACATTCTAAGCCACGCGTAGCTCTGGCGGCCCATTAAAGCTCCAGTGCACTATTGAACACCGCCGACTCAGTTTTAGCGGCACATGTCGTAACTGATCCAACCGCTGCCTCCCAAAGGATTCCGGTACATCCTCTAAGGAGAGTGCAGCTAGGGCATTGCAAAAGCTGCCGGAGTTGGCTGTGGTGTGCTCAATTGTTGAGTCCTAGGGGGTCGATCGCTCTCCAAAAACGTCTAGGATAAGGACTGTAACCGTTCAAGCAGCAACTATGGGTGAGGCAAAACGGCGCAAAGAGACCCTCGGTGATGCCTACGGTCAAAAGAAGGGGGGCTGGTTCAAGAAGGAGCAACTGCTGCTGATTCAACAGTGGGTGACCCGCGGCACCTGGGTGGGTATCGGCCTGCTGGTGGTCATTTGGCTCACGGTTCGTTTTATTGGTCCCAGTCTAGGATGGTGGCAATTGACGGCCAATTAGGACGGAGATGTTAGAGCTTTTGGCAACGCTGGCATGGTACTGGGGGCAACCGCGCATGGAGAAACTCCAGTTCCTGCTTTTTCCCCCAGAAGTGGCATTACAGCAGTATCGCGATCGCTACCTGCAAACACTGGCTGAAGAAGGCTTCTCCCCCAGTCAACAGGGGATTTGGGTCCAAAGTGCCCAACAGTTACTCGTGAATCACCAGGGCGATCGCCCCCTTTCCGCTGCCTCGGTCACTAAAATCGCTACGAGCCTCGCTGTTCTGGATAAATACCCCTTTGACTATCAGTTCCTGACTCGCATCGGCACCACAGGCACGCTACAAAATGGTGTCCTCAGGGGGGATTTGGTCTTGATTGGCGGCAATGATCCCCTCTTTGTCTGGGAGGAGGCGATCGCCATCGGTAATGCCCTCAATCGCTTGGGAATTCGTCAAGTGCAGGGGAATTTAGTCATCGTTCCCCCTTTTGTAATGAACTTTTACCCTGAACCCCAGACCGCCGCAGAGCTATTCAAACTCGCCCTAGATCACCGCCGTTGGACGCCCGAAATTCAAACGGCCTATGAACAGTACCTCAAGGGGCAACCCCGCCCCCAACTCAGTATGACGGGTGAAACACGCTTCCAAAGCACGATCCCTGCTAGTGTCACCCTTCGCCTCGAGCATCGCTCACTTCCCTTGAGGGAAATTGTGCGGCAAATGAATATCTACAGCAACAATGAGATTGCGGAAACGCTAGCAAAACTGGCAGGGGGTGCTGCAACCGTGGCTCAAGTGGCCGCCCGTAAAGCCAATGTGCCCCCCAGTGAAATTCAACTGATCAACGGCTCGGGTCTGGGGGAGGAGAATCGAATTTCTCCCCGGGCGGCTTGTGGGATGCTTTTGGCGCTTCAGGAGATGCTCGCCCAGAAAAACCACAGTCTGGCGGATGTGCTACCTATGGCGGGGCGCGATCGCGGTACGTTAGAGTATCGTCAATTGCCTGCGGCAACGCTAGTGAAAACTGGGTCTCTGTGGAATGTCAGTGCGTTGGTCGGCGTCTTACCCACAGCGAAATATGGCACCGTCTGCTTTGCGCTCCTCAATCGCGGTGGCAACCCAGAAGGGTTTCGGCAAAGCCAGGATCGCTATGTGCAGCACCTCAGTCAAACGCTACAACCGACTCAAAAACCGGGGGCAGAATTCCACAGCCAAGCTGCTTCTCCTCGCCTGGGGGATCCGCAGCGGATTCAACTTCTGACGGCTCAATAGGCAATGACGGCTCAACAACTGGGAATTGTTGTCCAAGGTTCCCTCAGTCAAGGCCTTGAAGTGCGGCTCAGTGGTAACGTCTCCGTTGAGGAACTGCGGGTTGGTCAATTTTTGGTGGTGCAAGGCCAGCGATCGCGCTTCTTTTGTCTGCTGACGGATGTTGTGCTGGGTACGGCTAATCCCCGCATTCTCCTCAATCCCCCGGCTCTTGAGGATACCTTTTTACAGGAGGTACTGGCGGGTACGGGCACGTTTGCGACGCTGAGTGTGGCACCAATGTTGATGATCCTCAACGATGAGCAGGATTTACTGCCCGTAAAAACCATCCCTGCCCATTTCAGTCCTGTCTATGAGGCCAGTGAACGGGAGTTTCGCGCCGTATTTGGCTGGGAAGACGATCCGCAGCGGCGCAATTTTGCCATTGGTACTCCCTTGGATATGCAGGTGCCCATTTGCTTGGATTTGGATCGCTTTGTCGAGCGGAGCAATGGCATATTTGGCAAATCGGGTACTGGCAAGTCCTTTTTGACGCGGCTGTTGCTGTCAGGGATTATCCGCAAACAGGCGGCGGTGAACCTGATTTTTGATATGCACTCAGAATATGGCTGGGAGGCGACCCGCGAAGGCAAGCAACTGAGTACCGTTAAGGGATTGCGGCAACTGTTTCCCCGCCAAGTAAAGATCTATACCCTTGACCCTGAATCCACCCAACGGCGAGGGGTGCGCGATGCCCAAGAACTCTACATTGGCTTTGATCAAATTGAGGTGGAGGACTTGGCTTTGGTGCAGGCGGAACTGAACCTCTCGGAGGCCAGCCTTGAAAATGCAATTATTCTGCGAAATGAGTTTGGCAAGGGCTGGATTAGTCGCCTCTTGGTGATGACGAATCAGGAGATTCAGGAGTTTTGCGAAACGAAGATGGGCAGCAAAGCCTCGATCATGGCGCTGCAACGCAAACTGACACGGCTAGAACAACTGAAGTATCTACGCAACACCTGTACCAAGAACTACATTGGCCAGATTTTGGACACCCTTGCGGCGGGTCAACATGTCGTGATTGAGTTTGGCTCCCAAGCGAATCTGCTCTCCTACATGCTGGCGACGAATATTATTGCCCGCCGCATTCACCAAGCTTATGTGCAGCAGTCAGAGGTATTTCTGCAAACGAAAAATCCCAGCGATCGCCCGCGTCAACTGGTAATCACAATTGAAGAGGCTCACCGCTTCTTGGATCCAGCGACGGTGAAGCAGACGATCTTTGGCACAATCGCCCGCGAAATGCGCAAGTACTTTGTCACGCTCCTTGTTGTTGATCAACGGCCTTCGGGCATTGATAGCGAGATCATGTCGCAAATTGGCACCCGCATCACAGCGCTCCTCAACGATGAAAAGGACATCGAGGCCATTTTCACTGGGGTGGCGGGTTCGCAGCAGTTGCGATCAGTATTGGCCAAGCTGGATTCCAAACAACAGGCGCTTGTGCTGGGACATGCGGTGCCGATGCCTGTGGTGATCCAAACCCGCAGCTATGACGAAACCTTCTATGCCGAGATTGGCGATCGCGATTGGGAGGAACTACCTACACCAATGTTACTGGAGGCGGCTCAAGCGGCAAAGTCAGATCTGGGAATCTAGCCTAGAGCTTTAGAATTGATCCTGAATCAACTCTCAGTGAGGACAACACTGTGGCCCACACCATTGTCACGAATACCTGCGAAGGGGTTGCCGATTGCGTTGAGGCGTGTCCCGTGGCCTGTATTCATCCGGGGCCGGGCAAAAATGCCAAGGGCACCGATTGGTTTTGGATTGATTTTGCCACCTGTATTGACTGTGGCATTTGTTTGCAAGTGTGTCCTGTAGAAGGGGCAATCATCCCTGAAGAACGGCCTGATCTGCAAGCAACGCCGGCATGATCACTGAGCAATGGCTCGATCGCGTGCGGCTTTTGGGGAGCGATCGCTGGCAACAAGTACAACTCACGAATGGCAAAGTGACGGCGATCGGCACTGATCTGATTCCCCCCGATTGCTCTGAGGTGCTGGACTTCGGCGGCGATTATCTCTCCCTTGGGGGCGTCGATCTGCAAATTAACGGTGCATTGGGTATTCCCTTTCCTTGGTTAAAAACAACCGAACCACTGCCAAAAATTGGCCGCTATCTTTGGCAAGAGGGGATTGATGCCTACGCCCCGACGATTGTGACCGCTCCCCTCGCTGAAATTCACACTGCCTTGAGGGTGATCCACGAATACGCACCCAATGGAGAAGAACCTGAAGCCAAGATTTTGGGTGTGCATTTGGAGGGGCCTTTCCTCAATCCTCAGAAGCGCGGTGCCCATCCCCAGTCTCATCTTCAGCCCTTGAACCTAGAAAGGGTGCAAACGGTTCTAGGGGAGTTCAGTAACACCGTTCAGATTCTCACCCTTGCTCCGGAATTAGATGCCAGTGGTGAAGTCCTGCCCTATGTGCGGCGGTTGGGGATCACCGTGAGTTTAGGTCACTCTTTGGCCACAGTGGCAGAAGCGCAGGCGGCTTTTGATGCCGGTGCCACAATGATCACCCATGCCTTTAATGCCATGCCCCCTCTGCATCATCGCGAGCCCGGGTTGTTGGCGGCGGCCTTGACAGATCAGCGGGTCTGGTGCGGTGTGATTGGCGATGGGGTTCATGTGCATCCACAAATGCTGAAGGTGTTGTGGCAGTGTGCGGGCGATCGCCTGTTTTTGGTCAGTGATGCCTTGGCACCCCTTGGCTTGGGGGATGGCATCTACCCATGGGATCAACGGCACATTGCAGTGAAAAATGGCACTGCTCGCCTTGAGGATGGAACCCTCTGTGGCACCACGGTTCCCCTCTTAGCAATGGTGGGGCGCTTGGTGGATTGGGGCGTGTGTGATTTTGAGGCGGCTCTTGCCTTGGCAACACTGAACCCTCGCCGTGCCGTTGGCTTGACGACGGCGTTACTTGGGCAACCGGTGAGTCATCTCCTGCGCTGGCGATCGCCCCACCACTACGAGCGATTGGTCAATGATCTACATGCCACCTTGATCGGCAACGATCGCAAGAATCATTAGGATGGCATAAATCGCTGAGCCAAGAAATCCCAAGATAAAAGCAATCAATGTGAATAGCTTTGCTTTATTTGAGGCATCCAATGCCCCAGCGCGATCGCCTGCCGCTAACCTTGAATTGACTTGGGAAGCAAAAATAATAGCGACAATACCAAAAGGTAAACAGCAGCAAATCGTGGACAGAATTGCTGGAACCATATAATTGGGAATATTTTCATTTGAAGGGTTCATTATTAAATTTCCTTAAAAATGGGGTTTGAATAGGGTTTAGAAAAGTGACAGCAATTGATGAGCTATCTTTGAACAAGCATAGGCTAGCCTATTTTCTCTCTAAAGGCAATCATCTCCCTTCCACTTTTGCCAAAAGCCGCCCTCAGTCACCGCAAACGTCGGTAGGGTATGGCAAACTAAAGAGGAATTCCCTTAGCTTGCAACACGGAAACAGATCGTGCCTAAAATGCTTGCCCGTTTAACCCTGAGTCTGGGTCTTGTTCTCCTGAGTGGCAGTCTGGCAACGGCACAAGTGGTGTTACCACGCACCCTTGAACTCAATGCCAAGGAGATGGAGCAAAATGGCTTTATCGTGGCGCAAGAAGCTCTGCAACTGGCGCAGTTCCAGCAATTTCAAGATGCTTTGGTGCGGGCAAAACTGGCAGTGCAGTTGGCACCCCAAGCCCACGAAATTTGGGCATTGCTGGGGGGACTCTACCTTACCGTCAATCAACCCAAGGATGCAGTGCCAGCCCTAGAACAGTCTTTGAAACTCAATGATAAAAATCCGGCGGCTTATTTCAACTTAGGCTCTGCCCATTTTCGCCTAGGGCACTATGGAGCCTCAGTGCGGGCGATCGAGCAGGGATTGGCACTCAAACCCGACGCCACAGAGGAATGGTTCAACCTTGGCAATGCCTATCTCAAATTGGGACAACAGGATCGGGCGATCGAGCAATACCGCCGCTCATTGCGCTTGGATCGACGGTTTTGGCCGGCCTATACCAACATTGGCCTCGTGCTCTATGAACAAGGCAATATCCGTCAAGCCGCCAAGAACTGGGAAGAGGCGGCAGCCATTGACCCCAAGGCAAGTGAACCGAAACTGGCTCTAGCAACCGCCCTGCTGCAATTAGGGAATGAAGCAAGAGCACTCCAACTGGCCGAGGAAGCCCTGCGCCTCGATAGCCGCTATGGCACTGTGGAGTTTCAACGGGAAAATCTCTGGGGCGATCGCCTAGTGGCCGATACACAAACCCTATTGGCCAAGCCCCCCCTGCGGGCACTGATGAGCCAGCTCCAGCCTGAGCAATCTGCCCTTCCTCAGCCCTAAGATGATTGAGATTCGTGCGGCAGAGATCATCGACCTGCCCAGTGTGGCTCAACTCGTGGCACTGAGTTTTCATCCCGGTGGCGGTTGGCAAGCCCTTTGGCGCAGTTTTGTCCAGCTGGGGATTGAGCAGGATTTGCGCGATCGCTGGCAGCGCGAGCGGCCCTACTACCACTGTTGGCTAGCCGTCCTATCCACAGGTCGATCTGCTCTATGTGTGGGGAGTGTGGAAGTGCAGCTCCGCGAGATCAAGGGTGCACCAAAACCTTATCTGTCCAATTTGGCTGTACATCCCGACTACCGGCGGCGCGGCATTGGTCGTCGCTTGCTGCACACCGTAGAGGGCAGCCTTTGCGCCACCTATTACGATCTCTATCTTCACGTCCTTGCTCGCAATCAAGCGGCGCAACAGTTATATGCCCGCTGTGGCTTTGAAGTCCTTGAGGAAGGCTTCACATTTTGGGGAGAGCGGAAATTGCTCCTACGGAAGTCCCTCGCGGGCGATCGCCCCTATTCCCCGTCACCCATTTCCTCGTGGGTATGAGTCACCGTATTGGCAGAGACGGCTACCCCTTGATCTAGCTTTTGCCGCACCTGCTGTTCAATCTCTTGGGCAAAGGCAGGGTTCTCCTCCATATATTTAATTGTGTTGTCGCGGCCTTGGGCAAGATTTTCGCCGTTGTAGGAATACCAAGCCCCTTTGCGGGTAATCACACCAGTTTCCTCGGCCATATCGAGAATGCAGCCAAGATTGGAAATGCCCTTACCAAAAATAATGTCAAACTCAGCAATGCGAAAGGGCGGTGCCACCTTGTTTTTGGCCACCTTGACTTTGGCGCGAATGCCAAATTCTTCCGTTCCCTTCTTCAGGGTTTGTACCCGCCGAATATCTAGGCGCACTGAGGCATAGAACTTGAGGGCGTTTCCCCCTGTCGTCGTTTCTGGGTTACCGTAGGTGACGCCAATTTTCTGCCGCAATTGGTTCAGGAAAATCAGGGTGCAGCCTGTTTTACCGATATTGCCGGTAATTTTGCGCAGGGCTTGGCTCATGAGGCGGGCTTGCAATCCCACATGGCTATCCCCCATGTCTCCCTCAATTTCGGCGCGGGGCACCAATGCGGCAACGGAGTCCACCACCACAATATCGACGGCTGTCGAGCGCACCAGTTGATCAACAATTTCTAGACCCGCTTCCCCGGTGTCTGGCTGGGAAACCAGTAGGTTTTCAATGTCCACGCCGAGGGCAGCCGCATAGGTGGGATCAAGGGCATGTTCAGCATCGACAAAGGCAGCTACCCCACCCGCTTTTTGGACTTCGGCCACGGCATGGAGGGCCAAGGTGGTTTTCCCCGAACTTTCAGGGCCATAAATTTCAATGATCCGCCCCTTCGGCAGTCCACCACCCAAAGCAAGGTCAAGGGTGAGTGCGCCACTAGAAATGGTCTCCACCTTCATGCGGGTGGCATCCCCAAGGCGCATAATGCTGCCCTTACCAAAATTGCGTTCGATTTGGGAGACGGCAAGCTCAAGGGCTTTGCGCTTTTCGGGGGAAAGGGTGGTGTCACTCATAGAAAGGAAAGCTGAAGAAGTTGGCACTTTTCTAGGTTAGCGGATTGGCGAAACTGATGGCTGAGCTGCGAGGGTGAGTTAGATCAGCTTGCGACGGACAACGATGGCATTGTCACCCACCACTGGATCGCGGACAAGCAAGCGACCCTCGGTATCCACCACCATGATGGTCTGATACCCCAAGTCATGGGCGGTTTGCCACAGGTTCTGGGCTAGTTGATCCTGGGTTGTAGGACTGAGATCATACCAACTGTCGGCCAGCATCAGTTCCAATCGCTGTTCGCTGGGGGTGAGGGTCAGGGTGGGATCAAGGGCATTGCTGTAGCGATCGCAAAGGGCCAGCAATTGCTGGCGGACGGTGAGGCTGTCACTGACGAAGGTGGAAGGCGCGATCGCCCCTGGTGACGGAGGGGGTGTCGGTGTCGGCTGTGGTATTGGGGTGGGTGCTGGGCGGGGTTGCACAAGGACACTGGGTTGGGGACGCTGGGTTGCTTTTACCGTTGGTTGAGGGGGAGATTGAAACCAAGTAAGGGGATTTAACCAGAGCAAAATGAGAAGTAAAGTGATCGCGATCGCCGTCAATGTGGCGCGGTTATAACGCTCCTGTAGATGGTTTGGCAGCCGTTGCTGCACCCAGCCCATTCCCTGCCACCATAGGGCTGCCCCTCGACTGACCCATGAACGTTCCGGATTCAACTGCTCTGGGGCGATCGCCCGTTGTGTGGCCACCCCCTTGAGTTGCTCTGTGGCCTTGCTGAGCAGTTCACTGATCCCCTGAAGGATGGCGATCGCTTCTCGTAACAGTAGGGGGAAAAGTTTTTGCCAAAGGGTGGGCTTGGGGGTCATTTGGGAGCGCCAATCGATCGTATGAGCTATTTTTGATCCTACGGCATCACATCGCCGCAAATCGCTGCTGCAAAACCGCCGCTGACTGCTACCATGATCCCAAGACAAAATGAGATAACAACGTGAAGGGCATTCAGCAGTTTAATATTGAAGGATTCCAGCGGCAAATTCGCAGTGCTCCCGTGCCTGTGATCGTGCATTTTTGGGCCCCTTGGTGTGGCCTGTGCCGCCTGATTGATCCCCTGCTGGATCAACTGGAGCAGTCGCTGCCCCAACGGTTGCAAATTCTCAGGATCAATGCTGATGAAAACTTTGCCCTCAGTCGTCACTTCCAACTGACGAGTCTGCCAACCCTTCTTTTTTTCGATCGCGGTGAATTGGTGCAGCGGTTTGATCCTGCCCTTGTCAAGGGGGACTTTCGTCAAGCCTTGCAGCAACTGCTGGCCCACTCCTTTCCTAGCCTATTGCCCGCTGAGTCCCACCGCTCCTAAGACCCGAATTTGCGATGACCAAGCTGCGTCGCCTCAGTCAGTTTTTAGAGGAACGCTGGGTGACCCCCGCCTATGGGGGACTGCTGCTATTGGGCATGAATCTGTTTCTTTTTGCAGCAGCCATTAATTCGATGGCGGGTTGGCTGTACGTGATTACAGGGATCATTTTTAGTCTCCTTTTGGTGGCCGCGATTCTACCGCCGCGCTATTTGCGGGGATTGGTGCTGGAGCGAGCCAAAGTGGATCCAGTTCATGCGGGCGATCGCCTCCGCCTGACCGTCTTGCTCAGCAATGCCACTCAAACGCCTCACCACAATTTGCAAGTGATTGATCCCGTTCCCCGTGGCCTCTGGTCAGCCACCCAGCGCGAATGTCCCCAACAGGCGATTGAGCGGCTGCCACCACAGGAAACAATCACTTGGCAGTACGATCTCATCCCACCGCGTCGGGGGATTTATGAGTGGCAACACCTGCGGCTGCGCACCGCCGCCCCCTTGGGACTCTTTTGGTGTCAGCGCGCATTTCCCGTGCCGCAACAGGTAGTGGTTTATCCCCAAGTTTTGCAATTGCAACAGTGTCCTTTGCTGGATCAACTGGGGCAAGAGATTTCCCAAGAGTGGCGCGATCGCCAACATCATCTTCACGTCGCCCAAGAGGGCATCACCCGTGCCTTACGTCCCTACCGTTGGGGAGACCCTTTGCGTTTGGTGCATTGGCGCACCAGTGCCCGTTATGGAGAACTGCGGGTACGCGAGTTTGACACCTTTAGCGGTGGTAATGCCGTGACTGTTGCCCTAGATACCCATTCCCACTGGAGCGGTGAAGACTTTGAGCAGGCGGTGATTGCGGCGGCTAGCCTCTACCTTTACAGTTTGCAACAGCAAATTCCTGTCCAGTTTTGGAGTCCCGCCACGGGGATGCTCCACGGTCAGCCAACGGTACTGCGAGCACTGGCGGCGATCGCTCCGTGCGACACCTATGCTAAGTATCCCCTTGATTCCCTTGTTTGGCTCACCAGTCAATGGCCTAGCCCTGAACCTTTGCCCCCCGGTAGTATCACTGTGCTCTGGGGAGAGCCCCCCTCGCGGCGGCAAGGAGCCATTCTTTGGATTGATCGCGATCGCCCCCTCGGCATCCAATTACAAACCCCTATCAGCTACCCCCTGTCTTAGGGCAGCGGGCGCCACTCGCCACTGCTAACAAAAGCAGCCCAAAAATAGGGAGTGTGCTTACTGGGGTCATTCATTAACTGCAACTGCGCTTGCCGTAGGGCTTCACTGCGTCCCTTACCAGCCGCCAGATTTTGGTAAAAGGCAACCATGAGTTGTTGGGTTGTGGTGTCATCCACCTTCCAGAGGGAACTCACTTGGGTACGTGCCCCCGCCAAGGTAAAGGCTCGCCGCAACCCATAGACACCCTCACCATTGAGAATATCACCGCGTCCCGTATCACAGGCGGACATCACCACCAACTCGGTGCCATCGAGGTTGATGCCGGTGACTTCAAAAGCCGTTAACACGCCATCATCCACCCCACTCTGCCGTTGATTGAAACCGGCCAACGCAAGGCCAGAGCGCAAGAGGGGATTTTCACCACCAAAGGGGACATAGGCATTAAGACCACGGGTATTTTGCAGGACTTGGGGAGAGACGGGCGGACTCTCCAAGAAAAATCCATGGGTAGCCAAGTGGAGCACCCGGGGGCGGCGGGTTTCTTTGATCGCGGTTTCGGTGGCATCCCTGCCCGTGAGCACTTGGGCTTGGGGCAACAGCGTACTCAGGGTTTTCACCTCAGTGGCCGTCCCTGGCAATTCTGTAAATGTCAGGCTGCGCAAATCCAGCGATCGCGGGTTGATCCCCCGCTGACCACCGGCCACGGCACGACCACTCCCTTGACTAAACGTGGGATTACCCACCACCAAGGGTGGATTTGGCGGTTTGCCCCGCTGTTGTAGCCGCAGCAAGTCGCGTCCTGAGGTCAACAGTGTGATTGTATAAGACTGCACCAGATAGCGATCCTGCCGATCCACCAAGGCCTCAAAGGGCAGGGTATTCAACTGGCCATCGGGAGCCACTAGCAGATGGGTACTGCCCGTTAGGAAGGGTTCGAGAGGAGCCAAGAGACGCTCATAGGCCGCCTTCAAAGAGGGCTTCGTTACGGTAGCGGGCAATCTTGGATCCGCTATCCGCTGGCGTGCTGCCTTAATGACCGTATCGAGATCAGCGACGGTACCCAAGTCTCGCCATTGGGGGGGACCACTATTCTTCAGGGCATAGAGGGCGTAACGGGGAGCTTCCCAGCGGTTGGTTTTCGGGTTGTAGGGCACATACTCAATAAATTCCAGCAGCACGGCATTCGCGGGAATCGCTTGCTGCACCGCACTGAGGGTGACGGGGGTGACTTCCAAACGGAAATTGGCATTTTGGTTCACCAGTTGCGCTTCTAGTTGGTTGGCACGCTGTTCTAGTTGGCTAATTTGGCTGGCCGGCGGTGGGCGATCGCGCACAAAGGTGAGGCTGGCAATCTGTGTTCGCACACGCATTAATTCATCCAGTTGCTGCTGCCCCGAGGCATCCAGTTGATTGCGTAGGCGGCTGGCCGTTGCCGCTAAAACATCCAACAACCGACCTTTACGGCGCAAAATGGTGGTTAAGGCTAGGTTGGCCACTGCTGGATTCTGGGGATTCCCCTGCAAATGGAAGGAAATAGCGGTGTTGGTGGAGTCTTGAAACGTGGCCAGATAGTTGCGTTTATATTCCTCGGAGCCAACCACGAGGTTACGGCTGAGGTTGACCTCTTCAATGTCAAGGGCACGGTTGAGAGCCGTTAAGGCCTCATTGATCGTCCCCTGCCCCCAGTAGGCTTTTGCTAAATTGGCAAGACTCAGTGCCAAATAGGGATGCTCGCCACCGAGGGTACGCTGCCGCAGGGCAATACTGCGTTGATAGAGGGGAAGCGCCGCCCCGTAATTCCCCTGCACCCGGTAGAGTTCAGCCAAGTTGTTGAGGCTAGTGGCAACATCGGGGTGATCTGTCCCCAGCACCTTTTCACGGATCGCCAAACTGCGTTGGTAAAGGGGAAGCGCCGCGCCATAATTGCCCTGAGCACGATAGAGTTCAGCAAGGTTATTCAATACCGTTGCCACTAAGGGATGTTCCGCCCCTAAGGCGGGTTCGAGCAGGCCAAGACTGCGCTGGTAGAGGGGCAAGGCTGTGGTTAGGCTGCCCTGCAAATGGTACATCACTGCCAAGTTGTGCACACTCAAGCCCACATCGGGATGGGTCTTGCCAAGGGCTTGTTCACGGATGGCAAAGGCGCGCTGATAGAGGGGCAGCGCCTCGCCGTAGTTGCCTTGATCGCTGTAGAGGTTGGCGAGGTTATTGAGGCTGGTGGCAACATCGGGATGATTTGCGCCAAGGGCTTTTTCACGGATGGCTAAGCTGCGCTGGTAGAGGGGAATCGCCTCACTAAAGTTACCCAGTTCCTTGTAGGTGACAGCAAGATTATTCAAGGTTGCGGCAAGGGTGGGGTGATTGGGGCCTAGAACCCGCTCGGCGATCGCCACTAATTCCCGTGAGGGGGCCACTGCTGCGCCATAATTCCCCTGTTTTTGCAACTGCTCAATCTGATTTGTGAGGGCAATGACATTATTACTATCGCCGCCAAAAGAGGTTTTGCGAATCACGTCTAGTTCACTGACGGCAGCACTATAGCGCTGTTGCAGGGCATCCAACCGCTGCATAATATCGCGCAACTGTTGGGCTTCATTTTGTGCGAGTCCCCGCTGGTCAAGTCCTGTGGTTGTGGCGATCGCCAACAGAATCGCAAAACAACACCAATGGCTCAACAACTGTTTCATAGGGCACCTGCCGCTGTTGCTACTTCCATCCTAGATAGTGACGCTTGAAATGCGTTCTGGTGTAACAACAAATTACAGTTATCCCGCAATTCATGGCGGTTGCTTATAATAGGAAGTGTTACGGTTGTTAACAATTTCCAAAAATCTCTCAGCTTGATGCGGTCTCAGCACAATCAATCACAGCCCTCAGCCCGTTTCTCAAACTTCCTAAACGTT
Source organism: Thermosynechococcus sp. M98_K2018_005 (assembly GCF_015295825.1). GTDB lineage: Bacteria > Cyanobacteriota > Cyanobacteriia > Thermosynechococcales > Thermosynechococcaceae > Thermosynechococcus. The sequence goes on along the minus strand of NZ_DVEH01000007.1, from coordinate 39,228 downwards.
AGGATATGGTCTTCAGCAGGGGGATACGAAGGGCTTTGTACAGTATTGATTCCAAGTTCAATTCTTGTGCACAAGCTTGTCAATACCGACTCATTTAAGTCTGTTCCATACCTATGAAACAGACTGTATTTAAGCTGTATTGAAGATTATTTTCTGCGTCAACCTATCTGAGAACACTGTTATGGAAAGTGATGGTTATTTATCAGAGATTTTTAGCCTGCTGCGGCAGTTGTTGCCTTTGCTGATTAGTCTTTTGGATGATGCCTTTGCTGTTGTCCTCACGCGCCTCGGTTGCCATCTTCCTTGGCTGGAGAAGATCATGCCTTTTGTCCTCAGTGGAGTGACGCTCTATGTGATTATTCATGGTGGTAAGGTGATCTACGCGTTTTGCCAGCAGAAATGGGAATCCCCCCAATCCCCGAATGTATCCCCGTTGCAATAGTGTTAGGAAATCCCCACAAATCCCCCTGCATTTTGGTAGTTATTTTTACAATCGCGGGCGATCGCCGTTAAGATCAAGTTAAGGCCTATGACCAGTTGAATGTGAGTGTGGGAAGCGCACGGAAGCCTGTGTTGCCGTAAACAACGGTGGATTGGAGGCAACCTATGGAACTGCAACGTTTAGTCCCCCCAGCCATTGAGCAAGAATTTATTCGACGTCAGGTGGTGAGTCAACTCCTGCAAGCGCGTTTGCGGGCAACTTGTGGGCTGACACAGACCTCGACACCCCTTCCCCTGGGGACGCCACCGGGCGATCGCCCGCCCCTATGGCCATTGCAGGAACCAAGGAATACCAGTGTGATCGAGGCTAGCCAGCCCTAAAGTCGGCCACGGGCTTTCAGCAGCAAATAGCGATCCACCAGTTGCTCACTCATTTGATCCGCAGGAGCGTCGAGGACAAGAACCCCCTGTTGCTCCAAACGGGCAAAGGCACGTTGTCGCTGATGGAGCAGATCGAGGGCGACAGCCTGTTCATAGAGGCTGGTCACTTGATCCACGGCAGCCAAGGGCTGTGGCATCAACGGGCGGTGGGCAAGGGTTTCAATCTGGCGATCGCGCAAAGCGACACAGAAGGGTAGAAAACGCGGCGTGAGGCGAGCCATGGCGGCGAGGAGTTCTTGGGAAGCCACCTCATCAATCACCTCTGTCAGAACCACCACAAGGGCACGGCGGGTATAGTGTCCCAAAATCGCGCTGACGGTGCCCACATAGTCGGATTCTTCGAGAATGGGTTCACAGCGATACACCTGACTAAGAATCTGCCCCAGATGGGAATCCCCACTTTGAGGCGCAATCCACGTGTGCAGTTGCTGATCAAAAATCCCCAAGCCCACCTTATCCCCCCGTCGCAAGCCCGTCAGAGCCAGTGCCAATGCCGCGTTTAAGCCCCAGTCAAAGCGTTTCAAACCTGCCACCGTAGCGGTCATCAAGCGGCCTCGATCCAGCAGAATGATCAAGGGTTGATCCCGTTCTGGCTCCATGGCGCGCACAAGAGGCCGGCCGCGGCGGGCACTCGCTTTCCAGTCCATGAGGCGCAGATCATCCCCCAAATGGTACTCTCGCAATTCGGCAAATTCGGTGCCCCCCAAGGCATAGCGTCGCCGCCGCAAGCTGCCACTGGATTCTAAACTGAGGCGAATTGAGAGCGATCGCAACCCAATCAAATCGGGATAAACTTCCACTGCAGTCACAACGGGTGCAAACCAGCGTCGCCACGCCAAGCCCCAAGAACTGCGCAGCCGCACATCACAGCCTGACCATTGAAAGGCACCCCGTCGCGGTGGGAATACATGGTACAGCAATTCCAACGTACTCTGGGCTGAGGCGGTAAAGGCAAAGTAGGGGGTTTCACCCGTAAACTCAGCAGGCACATCGTCGTAGAGTTCAATCCAAATCTGCGCATTCAAGGAAACCTCACCACGGGTGTGGAGCCTGAGGCGAATCGGGTTTTGCCGACCAATGGAGAGCCGTGACTCACAGGCGCGATCGAGGGTCAGTTGCCAGCGACCAATGCAGATGTAGTCCCACAGGGACAGGCCGAAAACAACCAGATTGTACAGCCCCATCAGGAGCAATCCCAGCCCCAGAGGCCAGTAGCGCAACCATTCCCGCAGATTCCCTTGGGGAACCGCCTCGGCGATCGGCCATAGCTCTGCTGGCAGCAAGCTGGTCAGCGCTGGCAAGAGAACCCCCAGCAGCAAGAGGCCATAGAAGCGAACCGTGGGCACCCAGCGGGGGCGATGGCGACCAAACTGATAACTAGCAGGTGCTTTCATCGGGGAACAGCAACTTTAGCGAGAATACCTTGGATCACTTGGGGCAGCGTAGTGCCGTCTAACTGGGCTTCGGGCTTGAGGATCAAACGGTGTTGCAGTAGCGGGGTGGCGATCGCCTTCACATCTTCAGGGGTAACATAGGGACGATCCTCTAACCACGCCTGTGCTTGGGTGGCGCGTAACCAGCCCACCGCCGCTCGTGGGGAAGCCCCCAACAGCAGTTCAGGATGTTGACGACTGGCCTGCACCAACGCCAAAAGATAATCCAGCACCGCAGGCTCCACATGGACTTGCCGCACTTGCTGCCGTGCTACCAAGACTTGCTCAACGGTAATCAAGGGCTCCAAATTGAGTTGATCGAGATCCCGTGCCTCAAAGCCCCCAAGGGCATTTTCAAGCATTTGCCGTTCTGAGGTTGGCTCTGGGTAGGGCACGACCAGCTTAAATAGGAAGCGATCCAGTTGGGCTTCTGGCAGCGGATACGTCCCTTCAAATTCCAAGGGGTTTTGAGTAGCCACTGTCCAAAATAGACCAGAGAGAGGGAGGGTGGTGCCGTCGAGGGTCACCTGCCGTTCTTCCATGGCTTCGAGGAGAGCTGCTTGCGTTTTGGGCGGTGTGCGGTTAATTTCATCCGCCAGCAGCACTTGGGTAAAAATCGGCCCCTTGCGCAAGCGAAATGTGCGGCTGTTGAAGTCAAAGATACTCGTACCGAGAATATCGGCGGGGAGGACATCGGGGGTGAGTTGGATACGGCGAAATTCCGCTGCAATCAGGCGAGCGAGGAGCTTTACAAGGAGGGTTTTGGCAGTTCCCGGCACCCCCTCGAGGATGACATGGCCTTCGGCGAGGAGGGCCACAATTAACCCCTGGGCGATCGCCCCTTGACCGACAACAATCTCATTGAGACGCTGCTGAACGCCACGAAAAAGCTCTTTCACACCTGTTTTGTCACTGCTAGACTCTCCCAATGCTAGCAGAGGTCTTTACAATCCCCCCTTGACTACAATCAATAAATTATCGTCTAGGAAAATTGGCTAAAATACAGATCGAGGGACTTTTGGCAAACCTGTGACGACAACGACTTCTCCAATTGCCACCGCTGCCCAACAAATCGTCCAGCACCCGCAGCACAACCGTCTTTTTAAGCTACTGTATGCCCTGCAGCAGAATCAGTGGCCGACCCAAGCACCGCCGTGGACCGTGAGTGAGGTGCAACAGGCCGTGATCCAAATCCTTGAGCGGCTGAAAAGCCCCACCCTCTTGGGACAACGCCTAACGACCATTGTCAATAGTCTCAACAAAGCACAGGCCTATCAGGTTCTCTCAGCGGCACTGCTGCAAATTTTGGTGCCCCTCTACACCCAATCCCCGACGGCCACACTGACCATCGAGGCGCCGACCCTCAGCACCGCCGATCTCTACGATTTGCGCTTGGAAGTCACCCGCTACTGTACGCCCCTGCATATGAAGCTCCTCGTGGCCGCGCTGTTGACCAACAAACCGGTGCATGCCCAAGGCCTAGAGCGGTTTACCCTCATCGATTTACTGCAACGGCTGACCCGTCGCTATGGGGATTTAGAGATCTTGCAGACGCAGATGTCCGCTGCTTTGGCGCGTTTGCCCGATGATCCTCTCTATGCCAGTGGCGGCGATCGCCTGATCAAACTTCTGATTACGCTCTATCAACGCTATCAACAAAGCCCAGCCCCAGAGGTGCCCCTTGGCACCACCCCACCCACCGTTGCCCCACCAGAGGCCGAGGAAGAACTGACCTGCCAACTGTTCCCCCACAGTCAATGAACGCTAGGGAAAGACTTGCCTGCTGGTAAAGAGATTCTGTACTTAGCGGGGGATTCTGGGCGATCGCGGTAGAACAGAAGGGAGGGGCTAACTACTAATCGCGTTAATTTTTTGCGAGGATTCCCACAATGACTAGTCTCATTCCGCCCGGTTGTCCCACAGTGCTCACGGAAGACGATCGCACCGGTACGAGTATTGAAACGCTGCGCCGCGCCTTTATGGATAATCTCTTTTTTATCCAAGGGCGATTCCCCGAAGTGGCGACGAAAAATGATTACTACTTGGCCTTGGCCTACACCGTGCGCGATCGCCTGCTGTTGCGCTGGTTGAATTCTGCCAAAACCTATCGAGAGCAAGAAAGCCGCACTGTTTGCTATTTCTCCGCCGAATTTTTGCTAGGGCCCCACCTCGGCAATAACCTGATTAACCTTGGACTCTATGAGGCTGTTGAAGAAGCCATACGGCAAACAGGCTTGAACCTCAAGGAACTCCTCGATCAGGAGGAAGAGCCGGGCTTGGGCAATGGTGGCTTGGGTCGCTTGGCCGCCTGCTACATGGATTCCCTCGCCACATTGGAAATCCCCGCCATTGGCTATGGCATTCGCTACGAGTACGGCATCTTTGACCAAGAGATTCGCGATGGCTGGCAAGTTGAGATTACGGATAAGTGGTTACGCTACGGCAACCCTTGGGAAATTCCGCGACCAGAGTTGATTTTGCAGGTGAAGTTTGGCGGCCATACCTACAGCTACACCGATGATCAGGGTCGCTATCGGGTCGTTTGGGAACCCCACCAAGTGATTCAAGGGGTAGCCTATGATACCCCAATCTTGGGCTACAAGGTGAATACCGCCAATCTTTTGCGCCTGTGGCGGGCAGAGGCGGTGGAGTCCTTTGACTTTCAAGCCTTTAACACGGGCGATTACTACGGTGCCGTCAACCAAAAAATTGCCTCAGAAAACATCACCAAAGTTCTCTATCCCAACGATGAGCAATTGCAGGGCAAAGAACTGCGGCTGATGCAGCAATATTTTTTCTGCTCCTGTGCTCTTCAGGACATGATCCGCCTTTACAAGCAGTCGGGGAATCAGGATCTCAGTCGCTTCCACGAGAAGTTCACGGTGCAGTTGAATGATACCCACCCGGCGATTTCGGTGGCAGAACTGATGCGCCTGTTGGTGGATGAGCATCTCATGCCTTGGGAGCAGGCGTGGGACATTACCTGCAAGACATTTGCCTACACCAACCACACCCTCTTGCCCGAGGCACTGGAAAAATGGCCGCTGCATCTCTTTGGCTCACTCCTACCCCGCCACTTGCAAATCATCTACGAAATTAACCAGCGCTTCCTCGATCAGGTGCGCCTGCAATATCCGGGGGATAACGATCGCCTGCGGCGGCTGTCGATTATTGATGAAAGTGGCTGTCGTTATGTGCGCATGGCACACTTGGCAGCGGTGGGGAGTCATGCCATCAATGGGGTGGCGGCGCTGCACTCAGAACTCTTGAAACAAACGGTGCTCAAGGATTTCTATGAACTGACGCCGGAGAAATTTTCCAATAAAACCAATGGCGTCACCCCTCGACGCTGGATCGTGCTCAGCAATCCCGGATTAACTCGTCTGATAAGCGAACGCATTGGCGAAGATTGGGTGAAGCACTTGGAGCAACTGCGACAATTAGAACCCTTGGCAGAGAATCGTGACTTTGCTGCCCAGTGGCGATCAGTGAAGCATGGAAACAAGGAACGTCTGGCGGAATACATTCGCAATCGCGTGGGAGTAACGGTGGATCCCCATTCCCTCTTCTCCATCTTGGTAAAGCGCATCCACGAATACAAACGGCAGCACCTGTGTGTCCTCAATATCATCACCCTCTATCAAATGTTGAAGGACAATCCGCAACTGGAGATGGTGCCCCAAACGTTTATTTTTGGCGGTAAGGCGGCGCCGGGCTACTACATGGCCAAGTTAATCATTAAGCTCATCAACTCGGTGGCGGATGTGATCAATCGTGATCCAGTGGTGCGCGATCGCCTGAAGGTGGTCTTTTTGCCCGACTACAACGTGACACTGGGGCAGCGCGTCTATCCTGCAGCAGATTTGTCCCAGCAAATTTCAACGGCGGGCTACGAGGCCTCAGGCACAGGGAATATGAAATTTGCCCTCAATGGGGCATTGACGATTGGCACCCTCGATGGTGCCAATGTGGAGATTCGCGAAGAGGTGGGGGCAGAAAACTTCTTCCTCTTTGGCCATACGGTGGAGCAATTGCAGGAATTGTGGCGCAACGGCTACCGTCCGTGGGAGTTTGCCAATAGTAACCCAATGCTGAAGCGGGTTCTTGACCTCATCGGCTCTGGTTACTTTTCCCATGGGGATACGGAACTCTTTCGCCCGATTGTGGAACACCTCTGGCAAAATGATCGCTATTGCCTCTTGGCAGACTACCAAAGCTACGTGGACTGCCATCAACAGGTGCTTCAGGTGTATCAAGATCAAGCCCAATGGTCAAAAATGTCGATCCTGAATGTGGCACGGATGGGCAAATTTTCTAGCGATCGCGCCATTCGCGAGTATTGCCAAGACATCTGGCACGTTGAACCGGTGAAAATTGTTCTACCGCAAACGTCCTATATGACGCCTGCTGTGCAGTAGGCTGGCCATCTCTGGCTCAATCTCAAACCACCCCGCTGCTCCCGCGAGGGGATTTTTGACAGTAGAAGGCTATGGTTCTCGAGGCCGGTAATCTCGACAGTTTTGGCAGGAGCCTTGAGGGTTCACAGCACAGCGCAACAAGGGTGAAAGCGCATTCCAGCGACAGGTGGGATCTCCAATCACCCACTGTCCATTGACGAGATGGCGATCGCTCGTGGTGTCACTATGCTGCACATAGAGGGCAATTTTTTCCAGTTGATAGCGTCCGCCACGAAAGCAGTAGCGATGCCGGCGTTCTAACACTGTATAGGTTTCCCCTTCATGATCCACATGGCAACCGGGTTGGGGTGTCCAGTCGAGATAAACATGCCCCAGCGATCGCCGGGGGTTGATCAGGTGCAACTCTGTCGGTAAGTCAGATGGGGTTGCCATGGCTTCAGGTTGATCGCGGCCTTGGGATCGCCTGTCAACTGTGTTGGGCATAACTAACGATCAATCTATCGTATCCTAGCAGTGGCAACATTTTCACCTCCCGTCATTTTTTATGGCAAAACTGTCCACTGACCTCGAACGTGCCTTTTTGAGTCCTGTGCCCAGCCCCAGCGATGGCGAGGTTTTAAGGCAGCAACTGGTATCCTTAGGGGATATTCTGCAGTTGGCGGGAGAGCGAACCTTCGGCTTTTTGCTGGCTGTGCTTTCGTTGCCATCGGCGCTGCCTATTCCAGCCCCCGGTTACTCCACTCCCTTTGGCATTGTGCTGTTACTGTTGGGCTGGCAATTGCTCGTGGGTGTCTCAACCCCTTGGTTGCCTCCCCAGCTGCTCAAGCGCACGATGCCGCGATCCCAGATTCAAAAGATTGTGCGCACGGCTTTGCCTTGGCTGCGACGGATTGAAGTTATCTCCCGTCCCCGCTTGCACCCCATTTGCACCACCCGAGGCGGACGTTTGGGCTTGGGAGTTGCCGTGTCGCTGATGGCAAGCTCAATGATTTTGCCAATTCCTGGCACGAACACGATTCCAGCGATGGGCATTTTTACGATTGGCTTTGGTCTTTTGGATGACGATGGTTTGATTAGTCTAGCGGGAGTCGTCATCTCTCTGCTGGGTTTAGCGGTGACCACCTCGATTCTTGTTGCCCTTGCATGGGGGGGGAATAGTCTCCTCGATGTATTGAAGGCTTGGCTGCATTCGTAACATAGGGATGAATCTCCTTCACGACTCAAAGCAAATGAGAACCCTATCCCCTCTCAAGTCCTGTGGCCGATGGTTGAGTGCCGTGGGGACGATCGCTCTATTAGGGTTGCATCCCCTCAAAACAGCCGCCAATACCTCGACAGAAGACTTACCGCCAGCAGTTGCGGGGGCGATCGCGCTGCCCGTCAATGAAAAGCAAGCTGTGGTTAGCGAGCAACCCTCGGCAGTGGGCTTAACGGTACCCAGCCTATGGTGGGCTGTACAGCAGTTTGGTGACGAGGTGATTCAACGCTGGCAGGCCTTTCCAGCCATTACAGCACCGGGAGGCAGAATTGAAGCCTTTGTCTCCCCCGCCGCTTGGGGACGCTTGCCCTATTTACGGCGTTTTGCCCTGATCAATCAGTTGGGCAATGCCAGTCGCAGCTTTGGCTATCAGTTGATCCTGCGCGATCGCGGAGCGCGCCCTTCGGGCGATCGCCCTCAGGTCATTTATGGTGCCTACACCTGTCAATTTGATACCCTGCCCCTTGAATACCTGCCAGACGTCACCGATGCAGCAGGCAACCCGATTCCTTTTTTCCCACCCAGCACGGAACTCGAGTGTCAAGTATGGGTCAACCCCAATATTCCCGTCACGTTCCCAACTCGGGGACTTCGCTAACTTTCAAATACTGACTCGAGACTTGCGGCTGAAAGGACTGTATCTAGGCCAGAGCGGCCTTTTCCATCACTGCTAATAATTCCTGCCATAGCTTTTGGGTCACAGGTCCCGGACAGGCTGGAAAGATGACCTCATCCACTTGGCGAATCGGCATTAGAAGGCGCACCGATGAACTAAGAAAGCCCTCACTGGCCGTCGCTAGATCCGGTGGGGTGAGCATCACTTCGCGATGGAGCATGCCCAAGTCTGAGAGGATCTGCAACAGCGTCGCTCGCGTAATTCCGTGGAGTATACCAACAGCGGCGGGGGGTGTCTCGACCACACCCTCACGGACAATCCAGAGGTTACTGGTCGTGGCCTCGGTCATTTGCCCTTGGGCATTGAGAAGCAGGGCGTCGTCAAAACCAGCCTGCTGCGCCTCCAATAGCGCCAAGAGATTGTTGAGGTAATTGCCCGTTTTGGCCGCTGGATCAAGGGCAGCGGTGCTCGTGCGTTGCCGCTTGGCAATGGTCAGGCGAATTCCCTGTTCACTCAATGTTGGTTCGGGGGCGATCGCCATCAACATAATCAATAATCTGGGCTGGGTCGTTGGTTCTGGCAATAGCCCAATGCGGCGATCGCTCCCACGGGTCACGACAATCCGAATGTAATATTCTCCCGCTGGGGCAGCCGCTAACGTGCGTTGCACTTCTTGGGTAATGTCCTCATCAGACCACGGCACGGTCATGTAGAGATAGGCCGCTGAGGCGCGCAACCGTGCTAGGTGCTCTGGTAGGGCAAAGGGAATCCCTCGATAGGTACGAATCACTTCATAAACGCTATCGCCGTAGAGAAACCCGCGATCAAAAACAGAAATCGAGGCCTCTGGCGTAATCACCCCATCCAAATTGCAGAGCAACACCCGCTGTCTCCCCTAGGGTTGGCGTTCCACTTCGGCTTTCATGCGCTCAAGGGTCTGATGCATTTGATCAAACATAGTTTGGGGAGACATACCAAACTGGCTGAGTTGTGTTTCCAGTTGTTTGATGGTCATCTGCGCCATAAAGTCATCGGACAACTCAAACCGCTTCATAAAAATACGGTAGCGGTCCATGAGTTCTTCCATTTTTTCGATATAAATTTTCTTCCCTTCGCGGTCAAACTTGCCGTACTCGGAGCCAAGCTGCATCAACTGCTGGTAGTCCTGAAACAGGCGTTGTGCTTCCTGTTGAACAATTTCTGAATCAAAGAATCCCATAGACTCTGCCCGATACAGCAACAACCAAAATGCCAATGATTGACCATTTGGTTTGTTATCTAGTTGCATTCTATCAAAGGCACTTTAGGCGCGGGTAAGAGGGAAAACCGATCCTTCACTCAGGGTCTGTGCCCAAGCAATCGCCGCCAGAAAACTCTGTGGGTCTGCCATCCCTGTACCCGCAATATCAAAGGCCGTACCGTGATCCGGGGACGTGCGAATAAAGGGCAGGCCAATTGTGGTATTCACCGCTTCCCGAAAAGCGAGCATCTTCACGGGAATCAATCCCTGATCATGGTAAAGCGCGAGGTAGGCATCGTAGGCAGTTGCCGGGGCAGGGCGTCCCCACCATGCATCGGCAGCCCCAATCCAGAGGGTATCGGGGGGCACAGGGCCAATCAGTTCAACTTGAGGGTACTGCTGCTGGGCTGCTGCGAGCCATGGAATCAGCCAAGTCACTTCCTCTTGGCCTAAGTGTCCCTGCTCACCACTGTGGGGATTCAAGCCAGCAATGGCAATGCGAGGCCGCTCCAAATGCCGCTGCTCCCTCAGAAACTGCACAAGGAGCGCCAGTTTTTCATGAAGGCGTTCGGGGGTCAGTGCTTTGGGAACGTCTTTCAAGGGGATGTGGGTAGTCGCGAGTAAAGTGGTCAGTACCCAGTTGGTTACGGGCGATCGCCCCAAGAACACCATGCCCACATTGGCAGTGCCTGTGAAGTGAGCCAGCACTTCTGTTTGGCCGGGAAAAGCATAGCCTGCCGCCTGCCAACTCGCTTTAGAAATGGGTCCAGTAACAATGCCTGCTACGTCGCCGGCGATCGCCCGCTGAATTGCTGTTTCTAAGTAAGCAAAGCTGGCGGCCCCACTGGCAACACTAGGCTGCCCCGGTACAATCCTCTCATCGAGGGGATGCTGCCAAATCTGAAGCTGAGTGGGATCAATGGCCACCTGTTCCTGCTGACAGAGGCGAGCGTAGGTGTCCTGCAATACCTGCTGCGTCCCCGCAATAAAAAACTGCCCTAACATTTCTGAGGGCAGGTGAGCTAGGGCTTTCAGGAGAATTTCTGGGCCAATGCCCGCTGGATCCCCAAGGGTGAGGGCAAGGGACATCCTAGGCTTCTTGAAGAATCGGCTCAGCCGTATCGTCTTCAGTGGCTTCGGGAATGTCTTCAATGACTGCCTCAGTGGTCTCTGCGGTGGCCTGCTGCTGTTGTTGCAGGAGTTGCTGACGATAGCGCTCTGCCATCTCTTCAGCCTTTTCGTAGACCAACTGCGGATTTTTCACCATGTCACCGGGTTCTGGCTCCAGTTGCTTGGTGGAAAGGGAAATGCGACCCCGCTCAGCATCAAGGTCAATAATCATTACCTTGACTTGGTCATTGACATTGAAAACACTGTGGGGAGTATCGATGTGATCGTGGGAAATCTCAGAAATGTGCAGCAGACCGCTGACACCCCCAATGTCAATGAAGGCACCGTAGGGCTTGATCCCACGCACAGTTCCAACCACCACTTCGCCCACTTCCAGTTTGTTCATCTTGCGCTCGACAAGGGCACGGCGGTGGCTGAGAACAAGACGGTTGCGCTCTTCATCCACTTCTAAAAACTTCAGGGGCAGCTCTTCACCCACCAATTCTTCCTTGTTAACACGGGTGCTGATGTGGGAACCGGGAATAAAGCCGCGCAGCCCTTCAATGCGCACAAGGGCACCCCCACGGTTGGTGGCAAAGACCTGAGAACGAACGGTGGCATCTTCCGCTTGTAGTTGGCGAACGCGCTCCCAAGCCCGCATGTACTCAATACGACGAATCGAGAGGGTAAGCTGTCCTTCTTCGTTTTCATCCGCCAAGATAAAGAATTCGCGGGTTTCGTTCGGTTGCAGCACCTCTTCCGGACTGTCAATCCGGTTGATAGACATTTCTTGGATGGGGATGTAGGCAGCGGTTTTCGCACCGATGTCAATCAGGGCACCCTTCGGTTCGATACTAAAGACGGTGCCAGCAACAATGTCGCCGGGGTTGAAGTGGTAATCGTACCGGTCCAGTAAGGCTGCAAAATCAGCATGCGTAAAGCCCACGTCTAACGTTTTTTCCTGATTGACCATGCGAGTGTTTTCCTAGCTCCTTTAACGAAAATGGGGGTGTATAGTGAGTTATCAAGCGGGCAAAAGTGGGTGCCATACGCAATCATACCAGCGATCGCTCGAACACTTTCTGACTGGATCTACAATGTTAGCCTAGAGTTTGCCCGTTGGCTAGCGGCATCGATAAAATTTTGGTCATTGATGAAGATAAATGTTAATTTTTGTGTACTACTGAGGAGTGGGCATGGGGCGATTGAACCGCCGACAGGCCAAGAAATATTGGCAGGAGTTCCGCGAATTTGCCTTAAAAGGGAATGTGATTGATCTGGCGATCGCTGTCGTGGTGGGGGGTGCCTTTGGCCGCATTGTCACTTCCGTTGTTGAGGACCTCATCATGCCCTTGGTCAATCCTCTAATTCCAGGGGGCGACTGGCGTGAACTCACTGTCGGGTCAGGCATTAGAATTGGCAAGTTTTTGGGCAGTTTGCTCGACTTTGGGGTGATTGCCCTTAGCTTGTTTATTCTCCTGAAACTAATTTTGCCCTTGCTGCCCAAGAAGCCCCCTGCACCCGAACAACGGGAGTGCCCCTACTGCTTAGAATCCGTGCCCCTCAAGGCGAGCCGCTGCCGTGCCTGCACCTCTGAACTCCCCCCCCTGTAGGAGTCCTCAGCAATGCGATCGTGGCCACGCTGGATCTTTGGGCTGTTGGTGGGGCTATGGCTGGCCATCCTAACCAGTTGTGGAACAGCGCCGCCGACCCAAGGCACCCAGATTGAATTCTGGACAATGCAACTGCAACCGAAATTTACTGATTACTTCAATCGCCTGATTGCGGAATTTGAAGCTCAACATCCCGATGTCCAGGTGCGCTGGGTGGATATTCCTTGGACTGCAATGCAGACCAAAATTCTCATGGCAGTATTAGCAGGCACTGCTCCCGATGTGGTGAACCTGAACCCCGACTTTGCGGCCTTGTTGGCAGGACGTAATGCGTGGCTCAATCTCAATGACTATGTGCCGCCAGCCGTGCGTGAGCGTTATCTACCCAATATTTGGCAGGCAACGACGTTAGAGGGCAAGAGTTTTGCCGTGCCCTGGTACCTCACTTCGCGGATAACGATTTATAACAAGGCGATCCTTGCCGCCGCTGGGGTTGATCGCCCCCCCCAAACCTTTGCCGAACTTGCCAGTGTCGCTAAAGCCGTGAAGGAGAAAACGGGCAAATACGCCTTCTTTATCACGATGGTGCCCGAGGACTCTGCCGAGCTGCTGCAGGCCATGGTGCAGATGGGGGTGAAGCTTGTAGATGATCAAGGCCGTGCTGCCTTTAATTCCCCGGTGGGCAAAGCCGTTTTTCAGTATTGGCTGGATCTCTATCGTCAGGGACTCTTGCCGCCACAGGTGCTGACTGAAGGCCACCGCCAAGGCATCGAACTCTATCAAGCAGGACAAACGGCTCTACTGATGACGAGTCCGGAATTTTTGAACGCGATCGCCACCAATGCCCCCAGTATTGCCGCCGTTTCAGCCCCCGCCCCCCAGTTGACCGGAGCCACTGGCAAGAAAAATGTCGCCGTGATGAATTTACTTGTCCCCCGCCAGAGTCGCCATCCTGACCTGGCCGTAGAATTTGCCCTCTTTGTTACCAATAACGAAAACCAACTGGCCTTTGCTAAGGAAGCGAATGTCCTACCTTCTACACAAGCAGCCTTAGGGGATCCCTACTTCCGCACCATTGGCGAAAATGCCACCCCTGTAGACATTGCCCGATCCGTCAGCGCTGCTCAAATGAACCAAGCAGAGGTTCTCATTCCCCCCCTGCGGGATATTAAGGAGCTACAACGACTCCTCTACGAGAATTTACAGGCAGTTCTCTTGGGACAAAAGACAATTGATCAGGCGCTCAAGGATGCGGAAACCGCATGGAACAGTCGTTTGGGATAAATGCTCCCACGATCCACTCTCTCCCTGTATGCCCAGCTCCACGCCTTGCTCAGGTGGCAGACGAGAGTAAGTCATGGCCTCCTCGGCATTGCGATATAGCCAAGCAAAGACGACCTTTTGCCAGTAGGTCATGCCGGGGGCGGGGGTGGCGATGATTGTCCGATAAGCAGGGCAGTATTCGTTTTTGTCATGGCTGGATGGAGTGAGTTGAGCGACTTAAGCTATCGAAGCGAATATTGGCTTGAGTCATGCGTTTGAGGGCTTCACCTAGGCGATCGCGATCGGCAATGAGGCTAATGCGCACGTATCCTTCACCGCCTTCCCCAAAAGCATTGCCGGGCGTCACAACAACACCCGTTTCCTGCAGCAGTTTGAGGGCAAAATCTGTCGAACTCATGCCCACGGGCACGGGCACCCACAGGTACATGGTTGCTTGGGTTGGGGTGAGTTGCCAGCCCAGTTCATTCAAGCCTTGAATCAGAAAATCCCGCCGTTGGCGATAGCGATCGCACACAGAGGCAATGTAGCTATCGGGTAGGCTCAAGGCCACCTCTGCCGCTTTCTGTAAGACGGAAAAAACCCCATAATCTAAGTTTGTTTTCAGGGTACGCAAGCCCTGAATAATGTGGCGGTTGCCCACCACAAACCCAACCCGCCAACCGGCCATATTGTAGGTTTTCGAGAGGGTATGGAACTCAACGCCGATTTCCTTGGCACCGGGAATTTCCAGCAAGCTCGTGGGTTGATAGCCGTCAAAGGCCAGTTCGGCGTAGCAAAGGTCATGCACCAGTAGGATTTGATATTCGCGGGCAAAGGCAACGACTTCTTCAAAGAAAGAGCGAGGGGCGATCGCCGCTGTGGGATTGCTGGGATAGTTGAAGTACAAAACCTTCGCTTGGCGAGCAATGTCACTGGGAATTTCACTCAGATCAATGAGCCAGCCCTTTTCCCGTTTGAGAATGAGGGGATAGATGTTGGCACCGGCAATCGCGGGTCCACGAAAATGGGCAGGATAGGCTGGGCTAGGCACAAGGACGACATCCCCCGGATTCACATAGGCAAGGGCGAGGTGCGTCAATCCCTCTTTTGATCCCAATAGAGGTAAGGCTTCACCATCGGGATCAAGGGAGACATTGTAGCGGCGTTGATACCAACGGGTAATGGCTTGACGGAAAACCGCTGTGCCTTCAAAGGGGGGATAACCATGGTAGCTGGGTTCCTCAAAGGCGGCGATCGCTGCTTCAATGACTGGACGCGGGGCGGAGCCATCGGGGTTGCCCATACCCAAGTCAATTAAGTCCAGTCCCTGCTGGCGGGCTTTCAGCTTCAGTTCATCCAGACGCGCAAAGACGTAGGGCGGCAATGACCCAAGGCGATCAGCCGGCTGAATCCACTCTAACCCCATCTAACGGGCACTCCCATCCACGACTTTGGCACTGTAGCCGACCACGGTGGACACCATTGCTTCTAGCACCAGATTAGGCGTCACGGGAAAGGGCAGATAGTGAATATCGGAGTGGGGCGCACAGGCAACCGTAGCAGCGTGCTGAAGCTGAGCTAGGCTGGCCTCTTGGAAGCCTAAGTCCTCTAAACTCAGGGGCAAACCCACCTGTTCATAAAACTGACAAAGTTGATGGCGAGCGCTGGTGGCCAGTTGACTGCCCTGAACCATTTCTTCCAAGCGTAGTTGAACAAGAATGCCGTAGGCCACTTTTTCGCCGTGGAGTGTGCCCTTGCTTTGGGGCAGTTGGGTCAAGCCATTGTGAATGGCGTGGGCTGCTACCGTGCGGCATTGGGCACCCCCCAATCCACCAATCATGCCTGCCATCAGGACACTGGCATCAACGACATTTTCCCAAATGGGACTGCCCACAGTGGCCAAGGCTTCGGCAGACTGCTGCAAGAGAATATCGCGCAATACTCGGGCTTGCTGTACCGCAGCGACAATCAGGGTTTCTTGCCGGTGACCACTACTCACCGAGGCCTCATACCACTTGGCAAGGGCATCGCCAATACCGGCAAGCAGGGTTCGCCGCGGCGCCGTTTGAATTAGGGCGTAGTCCAGGAGCAGCAGATCTGGGCAACGGGGGAGTGCCACATCATAGGCAAAGGCACCGGCCTCTGTATAGATATTGGAGAGGGCTGTCCAAGCGGCACAGGTGGCTGCCGACGTGGGGATCGTCACTACGGGCAAGTGCAGTTGGTGCCCCAAGAGCTTAGCGGTATCTAGGGCTTTACCACCGCCAATGCCAATGATCAGATCGCTGCCCTGCGCCTCTTGGCGGAGCTGGGCAAGGGTGGATTCACTGCACTCGCCATGGAATGTTCCCACAGCAAAGGTGAGATCATGGGAGTGGGCGATTGCCTGCCACTCCTGCTCAAGCTGCTGATACCGCTGCGGTGAAACCACTAAAAGGGGACGCTGCCCCAACTGAGCAATGGCTTCTCCCGCTTGGGAGAAAATTGACCAACCGCGATAGATGTGGGTAGGTGCAATACTAAGGGGTGAAAACGAAGCAGCAGTCACAGGCTGTACAAACAAGGATTATTTAGGGACTCTCTAGCACAATAGAGCTATTTTCGCTCTGAGCTATAGAGATCCATCTTAATTACTTTTCTGCTGACTCTCCGTTTGCACGTACAAAATAATCAAGAACACCGTTGGCACCAAGACAAACATAGCCGTTGCCACTAAGCCGAGATCATTGACTTCCATGGTATCTATCCCACAACGCTGAGATTTATTTTATCAATGCTGTGCCCCCCTTGCGGCGATCGCGCTCCGCCAAGGTCATGATCACAGAGTGAGCAATCTTTTGGGCGGTTACGGGAGCCAGCAAAATACCGTTGCGGTAGTGGCCAGTGGCCAGCCAAGTGTGGTCGTCTATTTTTTCGATGATGGGGGCCGGGCGATCGCTCGGGCGGGGTCGCAGTCCTTGCCACTGTTGGGTTAAGGGAGCCGTTTTCAGAACTGGCCAAAGCTCGATGGCTCTTCCATGCAGTTGAGCAAGAGCTTGCGGATTCCCGGTGAGGGTGTTGAACTCCACGGTGGCACCCACCCACACCCGTCCCCAAGGCAAGGGGACAAAATGAATCCCTTCCGCCGTCATCACTGGCGTATTCGCCTCACAGGCAAACTCTAGGGCTTGTCCCAAAACCGGTTCGACAGTGACAGAGCGATCGAGGGCTTGCGTCAGGGGTGTTGTCCCTAGACCTGCCGCTAAGATCAGGGATTCGGTCTCGATGGCTGTTTGACCGAGCTGTAAAGTCCATCCCCCTTGGGGCGATCGCTGGAGCTGTCGGACAGGGCTTTGATAAAAGAACTTTACCCCCCGTTGACGAGCGGCTTGGCGCAGAGCTCGAGTGAAGGGTTTTGGTGTCACTTGGCGATCGCCGGTTGCCCAGAGGGCGCCGTGAACAAGCTGAGTATTGATCAGGGGCAATTGATGCTGTACTTCCTCTGGAGAAAGCCACTGCACCCCTTGGGGAGCCTCTGCTTGTAACCATGCTCGGGTGGCGATCGCCTCCGCTTCCGTGGTACAAATTTCAACAATGCCTTGGCGCTGGTAGGGAATCTTAACCCCTGTTTCTGCTTCCAGCTCCGGAATCAGGGTCTCATAACGTGCTAGACTCGCTTGCCGTAGTTGAAAGTTGCGTCCACGTCGCCGCCGACTGAGGTGGACAATGAGCACACCAAGGGCCGCACCCGTCGCTTGCCAATCTTCCTCCCCCTGCACCTCAAGGACAAGAATCGGTGTTTCCGCTGGGTCAAGAACACGACTCAGTTCGTAGGCGATCGCTGAGCCAACCACCCCGGCACCCACAATGGTCACTGTTGCATTTGCTGGCAGCGCTGTCACAGTGTGGCAACTGTATTAACTAATTCCCAGTTTTCATTTTCGGCAATGGCGCGGCTCACACGGTCAAACCATTCATAGCAGTGATTCTTTTTCTTGAGGGTCAGTTCCTTATTCTTGAGCACCAGATCAAACTTGGTGACATCGTTTTGGGGCGTGGTTTTGTCAATGAGAATTTCAACTGTAACCAGTTGGGACATTGAAATGGCATCGAGCGCGCTCTCCCGTGCCACGACATAATCATCCCCCACATGGGTTACCGTCAAATCGCAGGCTTCTAGGGTTTGAACCAGCTCTTCCTTTAGCCGTGCCCGGGGGAGTGCAATAGTAACAACACGAGCATATCGAGCCATAACCGCCAAGTGGTAAACTAATTATTCGCGAGCAATGCTCCTAGTGTAATCCCGCAACAGATGGGGCGCTGTCACTGCTAGTGTTCCTAGGAAATCACAGGGAATTGAGCATTATCCCCATTGTAAGGTGACCTGCATCGTATGGCAGGATGCCGCAATTGTATCAAACTTTCTTCAAAATTGCTGGATTCATGCATCCCTACACTGGTTTGTTTATTGTCCTAGAGGGGGGAGAGGGTGCCGGTAAAACCACTCAAATGGGGGCGATCGCCACATGGCTAGAGGAACGTGGCTGGCTAGCAAAATTACGATCCGCTGACATTGATCCGCCCCTGCTCCTCACCCATGAACCAGGGGGAACGCCCCTTGGCCAAGGTCTGCGGCAATTGCTGCTCCATAGTGATTTAGAGATTGATCCTCTAGCGGAACTGCTTCTCTATGCCGCCGATCGCGCCCAACACGTGGCTACTAGCATTCGTCCCCAATTGCAACGGGGGGGCATTGTTCTATGCGATCGCTATACGGCTTCTACCGTTGCCTACCAAGGGTATGGGCGAGGGCTGAACTTGCAGATAATTCAGCAAATCAACCAGATTGCTACGGGAGGTCTAGGAGCAGATTTAGTTCTCTGGTTAGATCTCCCCGTCAGTGTTGGCCTTGCCCGTACCCAACGGCGGGGGACAGCGGATCGCCTAGAGCAGAATGCGGTGGCCTTTCATGAGCGAGTTCGTCAGGGATTTATCGCCTTGGCTGAGGCAGGGGGCGATCGCTGGCAGCGAATTGATGCCGATCACCCCTCAGATCAGGTCAGTAAAGCTATTCAAGATTGCCTAGCAGCTCATCTGCACCGCTGGTTTCAGACTTTGAACGACCGCCGGCGGATGACTGGGGGCGATCGCGAATTGGAATAGCTCCAGTCCTTCCTGAAAAATTTGCTCAATGGGCAGCATCTGGCCACGGGTGGTCATAAAGCGGTGATCGGGTGTCGCACAAATGGTTGAGCCATCCTCAAGTTCATACTCATACACGGGACGGAAGCCCTGAAAGTGCCATTGGGCAATGGGCTGGGTATAAAGATGCCCTTGGAGATCAAGGCTGTACACTTGACAGGCCAACTGTTCCTGCACCAAACGGCGAATGGGGACAGCACCATATTCCACCGTCATTACCGCTGTCTCACCACTCAAACAGTATTCAGCAAAATCCAGCATCTGCTTAAAGAGTTCTTGGGCGACGGCGCTGGGCACTCCATTTTTAGCCGCTCCCTCAATAAAGCGGGCTTCATGTTTTTCCATTTCCTCTTTTTTCTTTTTGCCCATTGCGCGGCGCAGCAGATCCGCTTGACCAAGGGAGTAGCCCGCCAAGTCCTGTGCCATCCGCATGATCTGCTCCTGATAGCAATTGTGAGTCACAATGCCATTGGCAAGAAAGTAAGGAGAGGCTTGGTCTACCATTTCTAAGTCAAAGCAGTCTGCTTCTCCCCAAGGTTCGACGGCTACTACAAAGACTGGACGGACATCCTGTCGGTCAGTTGCAACACCTACCTCTTGAGCCACCCCAACCGCTCCTGCCAACTCCTCTCTCATTCTCTGAGAAGTCAAGTACGCGTTCTTACTGTGTTGCCATGCCTCATAAACGATTGAAACCTGTAAACGGGCATTCTTAACATTACTCACGGGTTTCAACTCAGAAGCTGGGCGATCGCCATCGGGTGTGAGAAAACGATGCTCTGGCGTGCAGTAAATTTGAGTCCCACTTGCAAGAGTCATCTTTACAATGGATTTTTTACCGCTGTACCATTGCTTTGCGACTTTGGCAGGCCAAACCCGTTGACCATCCGAAGAGAGTACCCAATCACCTGCGCGGATCCCCTCGATGGGAGTTTGCGTTCCATCGGGCCGGGCAATCAAAGTCCCCTTGGCAAGACAGAGAACGCCGTAGGTTTCCTGCAAAATGGGCTTCAAAAGCTCATGTTGGTATTGAATCGGTTCCCGACCATGCTTGCGGTTAATGAATTTGGGGATCAGGCCGGCATCCAAAGGCCCCGGTCGATAGAGCGCCAGCACCGAGGAAATGTCTTCCAGATTTGAGGGCTTGAGATCTCGGACAATTTGGCGCATCCCCGAAGATTCCAATTGGAAGATGCCCTCCAGTTTACCTTCCGCCAGAATTTGGTACGTCTTGGCATCGTCGAGGGGCAATGCATCCAGATCAAGGGTTTTGCCGTGGTTTTTCTGGATCAGTTCCCGCGTCTTTTGGATCATTGTCAGGTTCTTGAGACCCAAAAAGTCCATCTTCAAAAGGCCAAGGGATTCCAGATCCTCCATGAAATACTGGGTAATCACGGCACCATCGTTGTTGCGTTGCAACGGCACCAGTTGATCCAAGGGTTCTGAGGCAATGACGACGCCGGCCGCATGAACGCCATAGGTTTTGTTGGTGCCTTCAAGGCGCATCGCCATATCAATCCAGCGGCGCACCCTCGGATCGCTGTCGTACTTTTCCTTAAACTCCGGCGAGGGGGTGTCCTCGGAGATCATTACTGCCAATTTAACGGGTTTGCCCCGCACCACCGGAATCAGCTTTGCCATTTGATCCGCTTGGCTATAGGGAATATCCAGCACCCGTGCCACATCCTTGAGCACTGCCTTTGAGGTCATGCGGTTAAAGGTGATGATCTGGGCGACGCGATCGCTGCCGTATTTTTCGGTAACGTACTGGATCACTTCCTCGCGGCGGTCAATGCAGAAGTCCGTATCAATATCGGGCATGGACTTGCGCTCAGGGTTCAAAAACCGCTCAAAGAGCAAGCCGTGGTGTACAGGGTCAATGTTGGTAATGCGCAGGGCATAGGCCACAAGGGAACCCGCCGCCGATCCCCGCCCTGGCCCCACGGGAATATTATGATCGCGGGCATATTTGATGTAGTCCCAAACCACAAGGAAATAGTTCGAGAACCCCATCTGTTGCAGCATTTTTAGTTCATATTCCAGTCGCTGCCGATAGGTGACCTGCAACTGCTGGCGATCGCTGAGGTGAAATCGTTCCAACAGTCCTTGCCAGGCTACTTGCTCTAGGTAGGTATCCGCTGTATGACCAGCAGGTACCGGAAACTGTGGACTTTGGGGTTCACGAAAGATGTTATAGGGTTCAATCTTGTCGGCCACTTCAAGGGTATTCGCCAAGGCCTCTTCAATGACCTCAGCGGGCAAGTGATCCCGAAACAGCCGAGCCATTTCAGCAGCAGATTTCAGGTACTCCGTACCGCTATAGCGCATCCGCTTGTCATCGGTGAGCAGCTTGTTGGTCTGGATACAAAGCAGGGCATCGTGGGCTTCAACGTCATTGCAGGAGATAAAGTGGGAGTCATTGGTGGCAATAATTTTGATCCCCAACTCGCGGCCAATGCGCACCAGTTCAACGTTGACCACCCGATCCTCTTGACTGCCGTGGTCTTGGATCTCAAGATAAAAATCCTCCCCAAAGGTCTCTTGATACCAAGCAGCCACACTGCGTGCTAAATCCGGCTTGCCCTGCAAAATCGCTTGGGGAATCTCACCGCCAAGGCAAGCACTGGTGACAATGAGTCCGTCGCGGTATTGTGCCAAGAGTTCTTTGTTGATGCAGGGGCGAGCAAAAATTCCTTTGCCTTGGAAGCCTTGCAGGTGGGAGATGGTGGTGAGTTTGCAGAGATTGTGGTAGCCCTGTTGATTTTTGGCCAGCACTACTTGGTGAAAGCGAGGTTTACGCTCCTGCTTGGTGATGTCGCCATTGATGACGTACATCTCATTGCCGATGATTGGCTTCAGGGGTTTGCCGCGACACAGCTTTAACAGTTCAACGGCACCATACATGACCCCGTGATCCGTGAGGGCGATCGCGGGCATTCCCAATTCCATTGCCCGTGCCACTAGGTCGGGAAGCTGGCTTGCACCATCAAGAAGACTGTAATCACTATGAATATGCAGACCGACGAAGGACATGGGCAACGGCTATCCACCTAGCGCAGGGAACTAGGACAACTCAGGCAAGCTATTGAGATAGGCCTTGAAGTCCGCTTCAGCATCACGGAAGCCCTCTTGAGCCACGGTGACACTATTAAGATCCGCCCCCTGATCAATTTTCAGGAAGTCATCCGTCAGGGCACGGGTCAAGGCCGTGGGGGTGGGTTGATCCTTTGCCAAGAGATTGCGGTTGAGGGCACGCATATCCATCAGCATTTCACCGAGAGGGCCGCGCATAATGTTGCGGGCTTCCTGCCAATCACCTTTGGCTATACTGACCTCTAGGTCGGCAAAGCGTTCGGCATTTTTCTCAATGTCACTCAGGTAGTCTTGAATGCGAGTAATTTGCAACTCACTATAGGTGGGTGGGGGGGTGGTTGTGGCACTGGGGCCGCCACAGCCGACTAAAATAATGGCAACAATGCTGAATAAGATTGAAATTAGGGACTTTCGATTTAGGCGCAACATAGAACCTCAGCAGTCAATGGTGTCGTAAAAAACACGGTTCTATTCTGCCATGATCTCGTGGCGATCGCCGCCAGCACTGCCTTGGGGCAGATTTGAAGGCCCATCACTGACCCTCAAAGGGCATCCCCACACCACTGTCGCCTGATCATAAATGACCATCCCCGGATTGGCGCCCTTCGGTTTTTGTACATACTTGCGGCGAGTATAGACCACAGGCACTTGAGCACTGGCACGGGCTTGACTATGGTAGGCCGCTAAATCCGCCACGTATTGAATATCTTTGTCACTGGGCACCTCCCCCGCTTCGAGGCGGAGAATCACATGGCTACCGGGAATCTCTTGGGTGTGAAACCACCAATCGTAGGGACTGGCAACGCGAAAGGTGAGATCGTCATTCTGACGGTTGTTGCGCCCCACGAGAACAGTGAAGCCACTCGGTGTCGTATAGCGTAGGTAGGGACTGGGGGTTGTGGGGGGACGATAGTAATCGGGCGCCGTCAGGTATCCCTGTTGAATCAGTTCGGCGCGAATCTCCTCAAGGACATCCAAGGATGTGGCCGTAGCAAGGGTGGCCGCTACCTGATCCAGATAGGCCAGTTCCCCTTCAGCAGCCGTGAGGAGTGGCGTAATGTGCTGCTGGGCGCGTTTAAGTTTTTGCTGTTGCTTGTACAACTCCTGAGCGGTTTGGATGGCGCTTTTTTCGGGGGAGAGGGGAATGGCAAGGGGTTCTTGGGTGGTAAAGTCCATCACAATCAGTTCGGTCATGCCGGGTTGCCACAGGTGGGCATGGGCCATGAGTAAATCTGCTAGGTAGCGCTGGCGATCGCCCCCAGCAGCGGCAGCCAATCGTTCTCGAAAGCCCTCAATTTTAGCGATGAGTTTTTGCCGTTGTGCCTGTAGGCTCTGGTGCAACTGTTGCTGAAGCTGCTGCGTTTGCTGTTGCTGTAGTTGGTTTTGGTAATAGGTGGCGAGAATCTCATGGATGCTGACGGTTGTGGGGCTCTGCGTCCCAAGGGGGGGAATGACGCGATAGCCCGTTGGTGTGAATTGGGGAACAAAATGCCCGCTCTCTAAACACGCCAGCCAGTGCTGCCAATGGTCAAATAGCCGCCGCCACTCTTCAGCGGTTAGCGCTGGGGTGCAAATTTCTAGGGGCAGTGCGGCATCCGCCAGTAGTTGCTGTACCAAGGCTGGACTCAGTCCCCGATAGGCCTTCAGGAGTTGCTGCCGCAGCAATCCGGGAATCACGCTCACCTGTTGTTGCCACTGCTCAAAAGGAATCTCGCGACTGGGCAGCGCGGCCGTCAGGGGGGGTGGGGGCACATAGGGTTGACCGGTCAGAATTGGCCGCAAGCGTGACTGTTGGGCATTGACTTGGTGGGCGGCAGTAACAATTTCCCCCGCAGCGTTAACCAGAATCACGTTGCTGTACTTGCCCATGATCTCGGCATAGAGACGCCACTGGGTTGCTTCCTGCGGACGAGGGGCAAATTCCAAGACGACGACGCGCTCCCAAGGGTTGACTAACCCCACCCGCACAAGGGCAAGGCGATTGAGTTGCGCATGGAGTTGCTGACTAAAGGTAAATGTGTCTGGTTGGCGGGGGGGCGGTGGTTCAAAGGCGATGCGTGCCGCTTGGGCATGCCAACTGAGGGTCAGCCAACTCTGTTTTTGCAGCGTGCGTAGAGCCAAGGCAATCGTGTGGCGATCGCGCTGGTAAACGGTTTCGAGCCGCGCCGGTAGCCAATGTTGGAGATCGACACAAACAGCACGCAGGGTAGTCAAATCAACGGGTTGCACCGTCCAAACTCCGCAGAATTTTTTGAGGGAATCGGCATCAAGCTATACTAGTCTAGCCACTCTTTGGCCTTTTGCCACCGCGTGTTTGCTATGGCACTTTCCCGCCAATATCCACCCCCCTTACCATTGGCTCAGCCTTGGCGACGGGCGATCGCCACCAGCATTGACTTTATCCTAATCTGGCTGACGAGTGTTGTCGGTATCACGCCGGGGGCAACCCTTCAGTGGGGGCAACTGTTTGTTTTTGCCATCGTTTGGTGGTTGCTGCGGGTGGCGATGGTTAACCGCAATAAGGGGCAAAGCCCCGGCCATTGGCTGATGAATGTGCGCCTTTTGGATCAGCGGCAGCGGACACCGGATCTGCTTTCCCTCAGCAAGCGAGAACTGGTAATTGGCGTCGGGGCACTGTTGACATTGGCGGGCTTGGAGTCCCATGGCCTTAGCATGGCCCTGATGATTTTGGCACTGCCTTTGGCCGTTGACTGTAGCTTGGCGTGGATTGACGAAGAGCACCGCACGCTCCACGATCGCTTGGGCGGCACAAAGGTATATCGCTGTCGGCGGGGCTTTGCCCTCGATCGTAAGCTGATTGAATTGGTGAGCAAAATCCGCAAAGATCTGCCATAATTAGAGATCGGCTCACTGGATAGGTAGGCAAGACCATGGCTAAAGCAAAAGGCGCCAGAATCATTATCACCCTAGAGTGCACAGAGTGTCGCACCAATCCGACACAGCGATCGCCCGGTGTCTCTCGCTACACCACAACCAAAAATCGTCGCACCACCACAGGGCGGTTAGAACTGAAGAAATTTTGCCCCCACTGCAACAAGCACACCGTTCACAAAGAAATCAAGTAATTAGAGGACAGCTATGGCATTTTATCGGCGACGCATTTCCCCCATTTCCCCCGGCCAACCCATTGACTACAAAGACGTGGATTTGCTGCGACGCTTCATCACTGAGCGGGGAAAAATTTTGCCTCGACGGGTAACCGGTCTGACCGCCAAGCAACAGCGGCAACTGGCAGTGGCCATTAAGCGAGCACGGATCATGGCACTCTTGCCCTTCTTGAACCTCGAAGGCTAGGTACTCGCGATCGCCAATTGGTTTTTGCGCAGGGGTAGGTTGAAGCTTACCCCTTTATTTTTGCTTGCTCTCCCTGCCTAAGTGTGCAAATATGAGAATGGTTATCATTTATTTATTTCTCTATGGCCATCCAAGCCCACCTTAAGCGCTGGGGGCTGCTGGTAATTCTGGGGGTATTTTTGGGCAATTGTGCCCCCCAAGCCCAGCCGCCCCAGGAGCAGGAGACCTCACAGGCAGCAGCGCAATTTACAATTGTGACGACTTTCTTACCCATCACTGCCTTTACAAAAGCGGTCGCGGGCGATCGCGCCACTGTCGAGCAACTCTTGCCGGCCAATATTGACCCCCATGACTTTCAAGCGCGGCCTGAGGATGTCCGGCTGCTGGCAACAGCAAGGGTTTTGGTCAAAAATGGTCTTGAGATGGAAACCTTTTTAGACAAACTGATTGAAAACGCCGCCAATCCCAATCTCAAGATCATTGATACCAGCGCGGGGGTGGTCACCCTTGCTAGCAAAAAGGATGATCACGCGCACGCCCACGACGACCACGATCATAGCCACGGTGAATTCAATCCCCACATTTGGCTGGATCCCCAGCGTGCTATGCAGCAGGTGAAAAACATTCGCGATGGTCTGATTGCCGTGGATCCTGAGGGGACTGCCATCTACGAGCAAAATACTGCCGCCTTTATTCAAGAGTTAAACGCCCTAGATGCCCTCGCCCGGGAAAAACTCGCTCCCTTTGCGGGCAAAACATTTGTGGTTTATCACGATGTGGCGCCCTATTTTGCCGAGAGTTATAACCTGAAAGCGATCTATCTGGTTGGTATTCCGTCGGTTAACCCCTCACCAGCGGATGTGCAGCGGGTGATGCAAGCGGTGCAACAAAGTGATCTGAAAACGCTCCTGACGGAACCGGGTCAAGAACAGGTCTTTGAGAGCTTAGCGCAGGATTTGGGTGTAAAAGTAAGTGTGTTTGATCCCCTAGAGCGTGCTCCCACGGCTGCTGATCTCACACCGACCTACTTCCTGCAAAGGATGAAGCAAAACATTCACAATCTGGCTACTGCCTTCGGAGCGCAACAACAAGCCTATCGTCGTCCCGATGCAATCGCGGTGGTAGGGATAGGGTGGATGCCCGTGAATAGACCGTTAGGGGCAGCACTGTGAACGAATACCTGCTAGAGGTGGAAAACCTCTCTGTGCGGCGGGGCGATCGCTGGGTGGTGGAAAATGTCTCCTTTACCCTCGCCGCCAATACGAATATGGCCATCATTGGTCCCAATGGGGCGGGCAAAAGTAGCCTGATTCAAGCCATTTTGGGCATTATTCCCTACCAGCAGGGACGGGTTACCCTCTTGGGCTATGGTATGGGCTATCACCGCACACTCCCTTATGTCCGCCAACAGGTGGCTTATTTGCCGCAAAATTTTCAGTGCGATCCCCGCATTCCGATCACCGTGGCTGAATTTGTCGGTTTGGGCTGGGGACAACCCACGTGGCAGTGGCCTTGGCAGCATCGACAGCAGCGCGATCGCGCCATCTTTGAGAGTCTCCAACGCCTGCACCTAGAGCATCTTGCCGCACAACCCATGAGTTCTCTCTCTGGGGGCGAAACAAAACGTGCCCTTTTGGCCTATTGCTTGGTGCAACCCCGTCGTCTCCTCATCTTGGATGAAGCTCCCGCTGGCTTAGATCTCCGAGCTGAGCAACAGTTTTACGACCTATTAGAAACCCTCAAGGTGAGTGAGGGCTGGGCGATTTTACAAATTTCCCATCACTGGGAGCGGGTAAGGGCAAGCTGTGATCAGGTGCTGTACCTCGATCGCTCTGTCCAAGGCCTGGGAACGCCCGAACGGGTGCTGCAACAGTTTGCCGCTTAAACAGGTCACTCGTTCCTGAATTGAGCAAAGAAATCCAGCAGAATGCGCTGGTGGATGGCTCCTAAGGGCCGATCTTCGCCGAGGGTTTGGACATGGTGAACCCCAGCCACCACAGAATCGTAGGGGACCAAGTCCATCCCCTGGCCTTCATTGAGGACTAAGGTTCCCAGTTCACACGTCAAAGGGGCTGTGAAAATATAGCGATGCACCTGGGGATCGCTATACTCTCCAAAAAAGGTCAGGTGAGGTGGGCAGTAGCCAATCTCCTCATAGACTTCTCGCTGGACGCCCGCGAGTGGTGCTTCTTCGGGTTCAAGATGACCGCCAAAAAGTCCCCAGTGGCCGGCATACAAGATATGGGGATAATCATCTCGCAGTTGCATAAGAACGCGATCGCCCTGGTAGAGAATGGCAAGGGCAACGGGAACAATCGTGGTTGCTGGCATTGTCTTGCAAAATATGTCCTTAGGGCTAGAGTACCCTAGAAACAGAAATCTTAAAGTAAAATGAAAAACATAGCCCTTAAGAAATATGGCAAGCTGCCATTGCGACGACAATCGACACGGCAATCAATAGTGAACTAGACGTAAAGGTAGGTTTTTAGAGCGTCTTGCCGTTCCAGCTGAGCACAACTAAAGTGGCTCATCCCTATAGCAAATTTTAGATTCTTACATTCTTTTCATAAGATTTTACAAATTGGTACATGGTGGCACATTCTTAAGATTGTCTTAATATTTTCCTTGGGAACTCTTCAACCACTTGATTTCTTTTGTGGAGTTAATTGTCCTATGTTTTACCGCCTAGCTGAACAACACCGCCAGTTTATTCGCGACTTGGTGCTGAATCTTCAAGCCCTAGCGATCGCCTTGGAAAATCGAGGCTACATGGCCTCCTGCTACACCTGTGGCGGTGAACTCAACAGTGCCTCCTTCATGGTCAGCTTGGCCGACAACCACTTGATTCGCTTCTTGGTCTCTGACTATGGGATCACTTGGACTGAAATGCGCGATGACCGCGAACTCATGAAACTCGAAGGGGCAGAGGCCATCAATCAACTGCAAGAACTGGCCAATCTCCTCAAGGAAGTCCGTATCCCCACTGCGGCTTAACCCTATGGGGCTATCCCTCAATCTTTTGTCGGTGCTAGCTTAAAAGTAGAGCTGGACTTTCCTTCTACTTTGCTCCCCACCCTCAATGACTGAAGCGTCCCTTAGTTGGCAACACCAGTACCTCAGCGTTAACCAAGTACGCCTGCACTATGTCACCCAAGGCAGCGGTGATCTTGTGATTTTGTTGCATGGCTTTCCAGAGTTTTGGTACTCTTGGCGATTTCAAATTCCCGTACTAGCTCGTCATTTCAAGGTTGTAGTGCCAGATCTGCGGGGCTACAATGACTCCGAGAAGCCTGCCCACGGCTATGATCTCGATACCCTTAGCCAAGATGTCACGGCGCTGATCCAAGAACTGGGCTATGAACGAGCACACATTGTCGGTCATGATTGCGGTGGCCTGATTGCTTGGCACGTAGCGGCACGCTTTCCCCAGATGGTACAGCATTTAGTGGTCTTGAATACCCCACACCCCTACCGTGTGGGACTGGAACTCTGGCAGCAGTTGGAGCATTTTTGGCGCAATTGGCCACTGCTGGCCTGTCACATCCCCGGCTTAGCAGAATACTGGCTAGGGCATAATCTGCGCAGTTTTTTGCAGGATCTCTTTCAACGCTACTCCATTCGCAAGGCTGCCTTCTCGGCAGAAACCGTGCAACTCTATCAAGCGGCTCTGGAAAAAGCGGGGGCAATCGCTGCGGTACTCAAAAGTTATCGCCATCTTTTTTCACCCCAACAGTGGTGGCACCTACTGCAACAGCACACGGAAGCCATTACCAGCCCCACCCTGATCCTCTGGGGCGCCGATGATCCCCTCGCCCAACCCAGCCTTGCCAATGGCATCGAAGCGTGGATCCATGCACCGTGGCGGCTGAAATCTCTGCCCGACTGTGGCCATTGGGCGCAACAGGAAGTGCCGGGGCTAGTCAATCGCGAACTCCTTGCCTTTTTGCGTGCCTAAAAAAATCCCCCCACCAATCGGCAGAGGGAAGCGAGTTTATCGGTTGAACCCACTAGTTTAGGCCAGCCACTCCAACACCGCTTCTTCCTTGGTATTGGTGCGACGTTCGGGGGTTTCGCGGGTGAACTTCATGTGAATGGCGCGGTTTTGTTCGCCATCTGCTGCCACTGCCAGGATCGGGAAGTCGATGAGGCCATCTTGGAAGGACATCTGGAAGCGGAATGTGCCATCGGGATTGAGTTTGATGGGTTGCCCACCAATCGTGACGGTGGCATCTGGCTCGGTAGCGCCATAGACAATGAGTTCAGCATCGGCCACCAACCAGAATTTGCGCGGACGAATGGGAGCCGCCGAAGCTGAGAAGCCGACGCCCGACATCGTCAGACCCGACACCGTCGGCACAGCCCATAACCCAACCCCAGAGGGGAAGACGTAGGAACTAATGGCCATTGCCGGCAGCTGGGAGATGGAGCCGGGGACTTGGTGCATCGAGCCAAAGAGAGAACCCGCCACGCGCTGCGCTTCGGCCCCTTCGGCCATGGCAAAGATACCTTCGTAAATGGGATTGGGTTCGGCAGTGCCCGCCAAGGGTGCCCCCAGATCAAAGAGGGTTTTGCCCCGCAAATCCATATCCCAATCCACCGTAATGAATTGATCCCAGACCCAATCTGAGGGGTAGGTGGGGGGAATATGCACAGGGGCAGAACGGGCTAGAACCAACCAGCGGCCATCAGCACAGCGGTAACCAATTTCCACCACATAGTCGCGATCGCTCACAGGAATTGGTAGATACCACTCCCGTGCCAACTCATCGCAGGGGTACTCCTGAACACTGTGGGGAATTTGGCTGTCGAGGTTGATATTGGTGGCATCGTAGAGCCGCAGAGCCAGTTGCTGACCCCCTTGTCGCCGCAGTTCTTCGCGGTGCTCGTTGGGTACATCCCAATAGGCATAGGCCCACTGCGGATCTCGGGGCATCAAGACAATGCGGCTTTCACCATAGCCGCCCGGCAGATCTCCAAGGCCTTCATCTACAGAGGCCAAGAGCACATCATCTTGAGCAGGACCGAGGTTAAATTTTGCTGCTTCCACTTTTTCTTGCGACTCCAGACTAGAGGGGACAGGTTGGACAGAAATGGTGGTGGTGGATCCGTTGGCTTGCGCCTGTTTTTCACGAATAGCAGCGAGGAGTTGATCTTTGCGCATCCGGCTATAGCGGGGCACTTGCAGTTCACTGGCGACGCGCCGCAACTGCCGCAAGGTCATTTCTTCTAGAGGGGGGCGATCTTTCGGCATGGGTGCCTCCTTATCGTGGGTTGATAGACCGAGCTATCCTTTGCCCTTGATCTTTGGCAAAAAAGTCTTGGGGCGTCAAGGGAATTGCGGGACATCCCTAGGGATTTATACGCAGTTTATCCCTTTGCGGAGATCAAATGTCAGGTTTTCATAACAATTATTCAGTGCGGAGATCAAGAGCGGGGTTGGCATTCCTGATCTCCGCCGCGTTCTCTAGGAGGCAAGGGAGTATATTTAATTAAGGATATATTCCTGCAATCTCCCTAAGAGTTGCGTCACGTAACTGATACTCTCCCAAGCGCTATGACGATCGCCCCGAGCTGCTCCCTCGCTGACCTTTGCCGTGCTGACTTTCCGATTTTGGCGCGACAGGTACACGATCGCCCCTTGATTTATTTTGACAATGCGGCCACCTCCCAGAAGCCCTTGGCGGTTCTTAATACCCTTGAGGACTACTATCGTCGCTACAACGCCAATGTCCATCGGGGCGTACACACCCTCAGTGCTGAGGCTACCACCGCCTACGAAGGGGCACGGGAAAAAGTGGCGCGTTTTGTCAATGCCACCCATTCCGAGGAGATTATCTATACCCGCAATGCCAGTGAAGCGATCAACCTCGTGGCCTATAGCTGGGGCATGAATACGCTGCGGGAAGGGGATGAAATCATCCTGACAGTGATGGAGCACCACAGTAATTTGATTCCGTGGCAGTTTGTTGCCCAGAAAACCGGTGCTCGCCTCAAGTTTGTCGAACTGACGCCAGAGCAAACCTTTGATCTCAACCACTACGAAAGTCTGTTGAGCGATCGCACGCGGTTAGTGGCCGTCGCCCATGTATCCAACACGCTGGGGTGCCTCAACCCGATTCCCGAGATTGTGCGTCTTGCCCATGCCAAGGGGGCATGGGTACTGGTGGATGCCTGCCAAAGTGTGCCTCACCTCCCCATTGATGTGCAACAGTTGGGCTGCGATTGGCTGGTGGCCTCCGGTCATAAAATGTGTGCACCCACGGGCATTGGCTTCCTCTGGGGACGCGGGGAACTCCTGCGGCAGATGCCCCCTTTCTTGGGCGGTGGGGAAATGATTGCCGATGTCTTTCTCGACCATGCCACGTATGCGGATATTCCCCATAAGTTTGAAGCGGGAACCCCGGCTATTGCTGAGGCGATCGCCCTTGGCGCAGCGGTAGATTACCTTAGCCAGTGGGGGATGGAGCGCATCCATGCCTACGAACAGGAACTTACGGCCTATCTCTTTGAACGCCTCCAAGCGCTTCCCGAGGTCACGGTCTATGGCCCGAAATCGGGCGATCGCGCTGCCTTGGCCAGTTTTACCGTTGGTGAGGTGCATCCCCACGATCTCTCGACCATCCTTGACCAGTCGGGGATTGCGATTCGAGCAGGACACCACTGCACACAGCCCTTGCACCGCCATTTAGGGGTTCAGTCCACGGCACGGGCCAGCCTCTATTTCTACAACACCCGCGCTGAAATTGATCAGTTTATTGCTGCCCTTGGGGAAGCCATTGCCTTCTTTAGTGATGTCTTTGCCTAGAGCTTGAGGCTGAGGAGTTCACTGGCTTGGGCGTGAAAACCAGCACTGGTGAGGGCATGGCGGGCGCGATCGGCATCCTCAACGCGAAACTGCGGTCCTAGGCGCACGTACTGGGCATGGTAGCCATCGGTAACTTTGACGACTACTGGTACCTTGGGCATGTCTCCCACCTGCTGTTTGAGCACTTCCGAGAGGCGACTTTGGGCTTGAATGTCCCCCGCTTGCTCGACGGGCAAATCCACGAGCACCAGTTTCACTTCTTCAAGGGGTTCGGCATCTTCAATTAGGAGTTGGGGGCGATCGTCGCGCATCTCTAGGGTGCCCCACAGCAGTAGCCGATGATCAAGCTGCAATTGGCCATGAATGCGTTCGTAGGCTTTGGGAAAAACCACGGCCTCTGCCTGCCCCGTGAGGTCTTCCAACTGGACAATGGCCATGCGCTCGCCGCGCTTGGTGGTAATGGGCTTGAGTCCAGTCAGCAGGGCAATCACACTCACCATCCCTTGGCCCGTATGCTGCTCGAGATCCGCCAAGCTAATGGGGGCAATCATGGCCGCTGGTCGGTGAATATCCTTGAGGGGATGGTTCGACACATAAAATCCCAGCAGGTCTTTTTCTTGGCGGAGTTTTTCGGCATCGGGTAAATCATCAACCGGCGGCGCGCTGGGGGCTGGGTCATAGCTGTCGCTAGGTTCATTGCTGGAGCCACCCGCCAACATATCAAAGAGGTTCACTTGCCCCACCGCCCGATCCTTAGCGCGCGTCTGTGCCCACTCCAGCACGAGGGGGAGATCCTGCATCAGTTGGTTGCGGTTGCGCTGGGGATGGAGACTATCCATGGCACCACAGGCAATAAGGGATTCAAGGGCACGGCGATTGAGAATGCGACTATCGCCCCCCGCACGCGGAACCCGTTCGCAAAAATCCGCCAAACTTTGAAAGGCGCCCTCCTCTGCCCGTGCCTGTAAAATGGCCTCAATCATCCCCTGACCAACATTGCGCACCGCCGACAGACCAAAAAGAATTTTGTCCCCGACTGGGGTAAAGTCAATATCCGAGCGATTCACATCGGGGGGAAGTACCTCAATTCCCATGCTCAGGCAGGTGGCAATATAGCGCTGCACCTTGTCTTGGTCGCCACTATTCGCCGTGAGCAAGGCTGCCATGTACTCGACGGGAAAATTGGCCTTGAGAAAGGCGGTTTGATAGGTCACGTAGCCGTAGGCCGTAGAGTGGGACTTGTTGAAGCAATTGGCGGCGATTGCCCCATTGGCCAAAAGAAAATTGTGATCTCCGGCTAAACCAATGTCATAGACCGCTTGCCAACCCACCAGCCGGCGGCCAACAATCTTCACGCTTCACCTTTCCAAACGCTGCGCTCTCTATTCTAATCGTCGCACGGTATCACGAGCGGGAATCCGTACATCCCGCAGTGGGATCCCCCTAAGACACTGGTAGTGAGCGGTCAACCAGTCGGGGGTTTGCACACCAATACTCGCTAGAGCCGCCACGGTTGGAAAAGGCCACAGCCGCTCAAAGATCACTTCCCCCTGCCAGCCAAATTGCAGAAAATAGCAGCCCACGGGTGCCTGCAAGTGATCTAGGAGTCGCCGTCCGAGGGCATAGAGGGTTTGTCGTTGGCGATCGCTGGCATGGATGGGTAAGTGCCATGTTCCTTCAAGGCAGCCAATCATTTCGCCAAAGAGCGTTCCCTTTGCCGTTTGCGCCAGTGGCAACTGATAGAGGCCCCCTGTGCCAGTTCGTATCCCCCACTGGGAAACCAAGGTACGCAAAGCTTGACACTGCTGCCAAAGGTCGGATGATGCCCAATGGGTGAGACTATAGTCCAGCACCTGCGGTTGGGGGGTGATCGCGATCGGGGCATCAAGGGGACAGACGGCAATCTCGGCTCTGTCTTGACAGTGTTGCAGCAGGGGTACCACCTGGGTCACGACTTGATCTGCAGATAGTTCGGCTTCCCTTGGCTGTGCCGCACACCAAATCCGTATTTTCAATCCTCTAATCCTCCTGCTGTGAGGGCAGCTAACCAGCGATCCATGGGCATGGCGTGCTGTGCTAACCGCGAGAAAAGCGCCTCTGCCAAGGTTTCATTGTAGGTGTGGACGGTCAAGTTGCGATCGTCCACCATTTTTAGCGCTAAGCGGCCTTCCTCTGGAGTAAGGAGGCCAACGGCCAAGCAAGCACGGATCGCTGTAAAGGGATGTCTAACCTTCGCGTTCCCGTAGATATAGCTGTGCTGCTTTCCAGACCGCTTCTAGGGTGTATTCAAATCGCTGAATTGCAGCATCAGGAATAATCATATCTGTGCGCTCACCTAAGGGCAGTTCTTGCAAAGTAGCTAGCGCTCTTTGGGCAACGACTCATCGTTCCCTGAGCCGTTCCACTCAATTCCCTGTGCAATCACTCGCGATCGCCAGTCGGGGGACACTTCTGATCAGTCTACGATATCGACTGGATAGAAAATTGAACATCTCTAGGTGCTCCCGCAACTCACTCAACAGCCCCACGGGCAGTGGTGCAAGGGGCAAAATCCCAACATCTAAAAGCCAACGCGGGCAGGTTGTAATGAGGGTAATCCCTGCTGCTGTTGCTGGCGGGCTTGGACGGCCAAGAGGGTTTGCAGATTCCGCAGTTCGGCACGCAGTTGCGCGTTTTCTTTTTCGAGGCTTTCAATCTTCAGTTTGACTTGACTGAGCCGCTCACTAAATTTTTGGCGATAGACTTCGGGCATTTGTTGAAGGACGCGCTCTAGCATCTCATTGCGATCGCTCAATTCAATCACTTGAGCCTTTAAGTTATTCATTTCCGCTTCGCGGCTTTGGGCCTGCTGCTGGTAAGCCAGAATCTGTTCCTGATAGGCCGTGATTTGCGCTTCCACCTGTTGCACTTGTGCTTGCAACAACTTCAGGGCTTCGGCATTGGCGGCCTCGGCTTTGCGGGCTTGGTAAAAGCGCACAAATAACTCAGGATGCTGCACCATGAGTTGATAGAGTTCCTCTGAGAGTTGCTGCACGAGTTGATCCCGTACCAGCAGTTCATCGGCTAAGTTGAGGGAAGTATCGTTCACGGCGGCTGCTCTCCAAGGGACTGTGCTGTGGCAAATTTTACGCTGCTTCTGATCCGCTCATGCAAGATTTGGAATTTTCCACCTACCATCAACCGGTGCTCGCAACTGCGGTGCTTGCGGCACTCCAGCCTAAAGCCGGGGGACTGTACTTGGATGCAACGGTGGGGGGTGGTGGACACACGGCGCTGCTCTTACGGAGTGAACCCACTTGTCGCGTTCTGGCGATCGATCAAGACCCAATGGCCTTAGCGGCAGCTCAGGAGTTCCTCGCCCCTTTTGGCGATCGCGTGCAGTTTTGGCACGGCAACTTTGCTGATCTGCCTGTGGCTGAGCCGATGTTTGACGGCATTCTCGCAGATTTGGGAGTGAGTTCCGCCCAGTTGGATCGTCCAGAGCGGGGCTTTAGTTTTCGCTTTGATGCCCCCCTCGATATGCGCATGAATCCCGATAACCCTTTGACAGCGGCAACGGTGATTAATCATTACAGCGAGCGAGAACTGGCGGATATTTTCTATGAGTATGGCGAAGAACGCTTTGCCCGCCGCATTGCTCGCCACATTGTTGCCCATCGTCCCCTTGCCACCACCCAAGAACTGGCACAGTTGGTTGCCCGCTGCCTCAAAGCTTCTCCTCGGCAACGCATTCATCCGGCAACGCGGGTTTTTCAGGCCTTGCGTATCTATGTGAACCAAGAGCTAGCGGTGCTCGACCAATTCTTGGGGCGATCGCCCCAATGGTTAAAGCCCGCAGGGCGCATTGCTGTCATTAGCTTCCATAGCTTGGAAGATCGGCGGGTGAAGCAGGCGTGGCGTGGCAATCCCCTCTTGGAAGTTGAGACTCGTAAACCGATTGTGGCGGATGCAGCGGAAGTTGCTCTCAACCCGCGATCGCGATCGGCAAAGCTACGAATTGCAGCGCGTACTTTTGCATGAATTGCCCGAATGATGGTTTATTTATGGGTATCTTTACAGTGCGTCATAATCTTTTAGGGTAATAAATTGCTGAGGAGTGCTGGAGTCTATGGTTGCTGCCCCTAAAATCAAATCCCGACTGATTCCCCAATCGTCGCCAAGGCTGACGGAAATTCGGCCCCTCCCCAAACCGCAAATGCCCCTTTGGCAAAAAACTGTGCTGGGGATTCAATGGGTTTCTGGGGTGGCGGCCACCAGTGCCCTCGTGGCTGTGCTGCCTCTCTATGGTTGGTCAGCCCTTTCTGAGCAGCAGTGGAGTCAAGCCTATGACCGCTTGGAAACCCTCAAACGGCAGGAGCGGGAGCTACTGGTAAGCAATGAAACCCTACGCTATCGGGTGACGCAGCAAGTACAGCGGGCGCCCCAAGGTCTCGTGCCCCAAACACCGCAACACATTCTTTTTGTGCCCAACGAGGGCAAGATTGCTGCCAAACCTCATTTTGAACGCCCCCCCGTGACACCACCGCCTCAACGCACTGTCAATTACTGATCGGTATCGATGACAACGGCTCGCCCCCAAAACCGATCCCTGTCCCCCTTGCGGGTTGGCCTGATCTTTGGCTTTTTGCTGCTGGTGATGGGGGGTGTGGTTGCTCGTCTGGTGTATTTGCAAGTGGTTCAGGGGAAAACCTTAGCGGCACGGGCACAGCAACAACAACGGCGCTATACTCCGCCAACCTTGGCACGCTACCCAATTACGGATCGCCGAGAAACGGTTGTTGCCCTAGATCGGCCCGTATTTACCCTCTTTGTCCATCCGATTCAATTCAAAGTGGAGCGGCCGGCGATCGCCCGCGCTCTGGCTCCTTTACTCAAGCAATCCCCAGAGCAACTGTTAGCCAAATTCAGCACCTACCCCACAGGCGTCCCCATTGCCTACGACATTGACGAAGAAACTGCTGCCAAAATTCGCGCCCTCAACTACGATGGTTTGGAACTGAACCAGGCGTGGCAGCGCATTTATCCGCAACAGGAACTCATGGCGGGCATTGTTGGCTATGTGGATCGAGAGCACCAAGGCCAAGCGGGGATTGAGTTTAGCCAGAATCAATTTTTACAGGTGCCCAGTAGCCGCCAACTGCTCTCAATGAATGCCTTGGGGCAGTGGTTGCCGGCGCTTGCCCCCGCGGATCCGCGTGCTTTGAGTCAGGGATACCATGTCCGCCTCACGATTGATAGTCGTCTGCAACAAACGGCACGCCAAGCCCTGCAACAGCAGTTACGCAAATTCAACGCTAAGCGGGGCACCGTCATTGTCCTAGAAGTGAAAAGCGGCGCACTGCGGGCACTGGTCTCAGAGCCTTCCTACGATCCCAATCATTACTACCGTGCTGATCCAGCGCTGTTTCGCAACTGGGCGGTATCGGATCTCTATGAGCCGGGATCAACCTTTAAGCCGATCAACACAGCGATCGCCCTTGAACTCAATGCCATTACTCCCGATACGGTGCTCCCCGATGAGGGTCGGATTACGGTGGGGGGCTGGCCCATTCAAAACAGTGATTTTAGCCAACGCGGCGGCCGGGGTGCCCTGAATATTGCCCAAATTCTTGCCTACTCCAGCAATGTGGCCATGGTGCACATGATGAACCGCATTTCAGCCCGCCACTACTATCGCTATCTGCATCGCTTGGGACTCACGGAGAAGGTAGGCAGTGATCTCCCCTTTGAAACAGCCGCTCAGTTAAAGCCCCCAGAGCAATTCATTAACTATCCCATTGAACCGGCAACAACGGCCTTTGGCCAAGGCTTCTCCCTGACGCCTCTGCATCTGGTGCAACTGCTGGGGGCGATCGCCAACGGCGGCGAGCTGGTCACTCCCCATGTCATTGATGGCCTCTACGATGAAAATGGCCAACTGCAAAAACGCCTTGAGCAACCTCCCCCTCGACGGGTCTTTTCGCAGCGCACCAGTCAAGCGGTAGTCAAAATGCTGGGAGAAGTTGTGCGCTTTGGTACGGGAAAACCTGCCCATATTCCCGGCTACCGCTTGGGGGGCAAAACGGGCACGGCTCAAAAAGCAATTGGCGGTACCTATAGCAATCTACGTATTACCAGCTTTGTTGCTGTCTTTCCCCTAGAACAGCCGCAATATGTGATTTTGGCAGTGGTGGATGAACCCAAAGGGGATGATGCCTATGGCTCAACGGTGGCGATTCCGATTGTGCGAGCGGTGACGGAATCACTGATTACGATTGAGGGCATTCCCCCCTCACATCCAGAGGAATTGCGACGCCCCGCTGCGCCAGCTTCAGTGTCACAATAGGGGAGAACAGTGCAAAAGGATGGTATGGTTCAACGTTTTTTTGCCACAGCGTTGGCGATTCTTGTGGTGTTGCTGGGGGGGTGTTCGGCCACCAGTGGGCTACAGGCCTATGTCGATAGCTACGATGGCTATGAATTTCTCTACCCGCGCGGCTGGGTACAGGTACCAGTTGAAAACCCAGTGGATGTCGTCTTTCACGACATTATCGAGACAACAGAAAACGTCAGTGTGGTCGTGAATACGGTTTCCAGCGCGAAGTCCCTTGAGGAATTGGGATCACCAGAGGATGTGGGCGATCGCCTGCTGCGGAATATTGTTGCCCCCAGTGAAAGTGGGCGCAGTTCTGCCCTGATTTCCGCTAGCTCCCAAAAGGCGGATGATAAGACCTACTATATTCTGGAGTATGCTGTCACGCTGCCAGGAGATGGGGACAATGCTCAGCAGCGGCACAATTTATCGAGTATTGCTGTGAGCCGAGGGAAGGTCTATACCTTGAGTGTGTCAGCTCCCGAAGAGCGCTGGCCAAAGGTGGAAGACCAATTTAAGGCCATCGTGTCCTCGTTTACCGTATATTAGAAAAAGAATCGGGGAGTTAGCTCAGTTGGTAGAGCGTCGCGATCGCACCGCGAAGGTCAGGGATTCGAGTTCCCTACTCTCCATCGTTTTGCGCCGTTAT
>NZ_DVEH01000039.1 GCF_015295825.1 Thermosynechococcus sp. M98_K2018_005 | reverse complement strand
TCGCAAAGCGCGCCCTTCGGGCGATCGCCCCCCTGCCCCATTTCTGGATACCACACCACAAGAACGTGATAATGGCTTGCTTGCAACACCCGCAGCATCTCAAACTCACTGGCGGTGAGGGCACCCGTTACGGTCAAGAGCACTAAGTCTGCTTGGGGTACTGTTGCCAATGTTTGCTGCTGAAGCGTACAGCTATCAAGGGGTAGGGTAGCGACGGCATCGTACACCCGATTGAGAGCATAGGCCGATTGCCCGAGGACACACACCTCAACCGTTGGGCTATCCAATCGCTGTTGGAGTTGGCTGTGGGTTGATTGTAGGGAGGCTTGGCGCTCCATGGGAAGTTCCTGCAAAAGGTTCTGAGTGTCTGCCAGTTGCTTTTCCAGTAATTGAGGATGCAGGGAAGGTTGAGGGGGAGACACGTTTGGCGCAGCGGGCGATCGCCGCCGCCAGTACCAATAGCCCAATCCTAGACCAAGAATCAGTGGCCATCCCCACGGATGGTCATTTACCCAGCCACTCAACAATAAGAGAATAATGGCGGCAGTAACAGCCATGTCCTTTACCCCAAGCAAATCCTCTGTTTGCTAGCTTACCTTGACTGGTGAGCAACACTCAAATTCACAACGCTCGAGGAAATGCAGCCTGAATGTTGTGCCCGCTTTTCAAAAATGCAAGTACCTCTGGATCACCCGTTCTAACTGCTAAGATGGGAGCTATGCTTAAATTTTTAATTTTTCAATAGGGATTTCTGACGCCAATGGATGTTATCCCCGCCATTGATTTACTTGACGGCAAATGTGTGCGCTTAGTGCAAGGGGACTATGATAAAGTCAAGGTTTTTCATGATGATCCTCTAAAAGTCGCTCTCTACTGGCAACGGTTGGGTGCTCCCCGCTTACATGTCGTTGACTTGGATGCCGCTAAAACAGGAGAACTGCGCAACTACGACCTCATTGCCACAATTGTCGCATCCCTTGAAATTCCTGTGCAGGTGGGGGGTGGCTTGCGATCGCGCCAAGCAGTGGCTGATCTCTTTCTCCAAGGCGTCAATCGTGCCATTTTGGGTACTGTGGCTCTTGAGAATCCAGAGCTAGTGGCCAGGTTGGCCGCAGAATACCCCGGACGCATTTGGGTAGGGCTGGATGCTCGCGATGGCTATGTGGCAACGCGGGGTTGGCTAGAAACCTCAACAATTTTGGCAACAGATCTCGCCCAAAAAATGGCAGCAATGGGGGTGGCAGGGTTTATTTACACCGATATTCAGCGGGATGGCACTCTCCAAGGGCCGAATATCCCCGCACTACGACAGTTATTGGCGGCAACCGATCGTCCGGTCATTGCATCGGGTGGCGTGGGTTCCCTCACGGATATTCTCAGTCTCTTTGCCCTAAGCCCATATGGTTTATCGGGGGCGATCGTCGGTAAGGCACTCTATACCAAAGCAGTGGATTTGCGGGAAGCGGTTCGGGCGGTCGGTCAAGGTCGCTGGCAAGATATTCCGCCAGATTTGGGAAGCACGACTTGGGCATAAGTAGCCTAAGATTAAGGCGTTGTTACCTCTAAAACGGAATGTTAAAGCACCCTGCACTACGCTCCCTTGGCAAAATTTGGCGGCTACTGGATCGGGGCGATCGCTGGCAGCTGGTAGGGATGGGTATCTTAATGCTCATTGGCACTATTTTAGAGGCCCTGGGGGTGGGCTTGGTACTCCCTTTTATTGCGATTATCGAAAAGCCCAGTCGCCTCAATGATCTTCTGTTTTGGCGCCACAGTGCAGTCCCCTTAACGCCACAAGAAGAGTACCAATGGCTGCTCATTCTCAGCATTAGCTTCGCTATCCTCTTTATTGGCAAGAATTTATTTATTGTGGGGAGCAACTATCTTCAGTCTAGATTTCTCAACGAAAAGGAGCTTAAATTTTCAATGATGCTCCTACGCAGCTATCTCTTTAAGCCCTATACCTTTCACCTGCAAAATAACACAGCCAAGCTCGTTCAAAATGCCAGCAGTGAAACCATTAATATTTTTACTGGCTACGTACTGCCTTTATTGATTATCATTTCAGAATCACTGATTGTTTTTGCTATTTTTACCGTGATTATCTTGAGCAATCCATTTATTTCCTTAGTTGTTATTGCAGTTCTAGCGATTCTATCCTATTTTTTCTTTAGGTTCTTTCGCAGAAAGCTCAAGGAAATTGGTGCTAAACGGGTTCACTACGCTCAGAAGGTTGTCCAAAGCATCAATCAAGGACTTGGTGGTATTAAAGAAGTCAAAATCCTCGGCCGAGAACAAGTTTTTCTTGATGTCTATGAAGAAAATCTGATTGAGGATCGCAAGGCTCATTACTTCTTGATTTTTATTAACCAACTGCCCCGCTCCTATTTTGAAACCCTTGCGGTCATAATCATTATTCTGATTATCATTCTGATACTGGTTCAGCAGGGGTCAGTGGCTCAGGTGTTACCTCTCATTTCTTTGTTTGCGGCCGCTGCGTTTCGACTTTTACCCTCGGCGACCCGATTGATGGTGAGTTTAAATAGTGTCATTTTTTACTCTGCTTCTTTAGATATTATTTACGATGACCTTTTAGAGGCACGATCGCTAGAAATTCACCAGGCAGAACCTGTGACCATCAAGCCTTTTCGCGATCGCCTCGAACTGATTGATCTTCACTACACCTATCCCAATGCGCCTCGGCTAGCCCTCTGTGGGGTTTCTCTCACCATCAAAAAGGGGGAAATGGTTGGCTTTGTGGGGGCGTCAGGGGCAGGAAAAACCACAATTGTCGATCTAATTTTGGGACTTCTCGAACCCTCTCAAGGAGATATTCGCGTGGATGGTGAGAGTATTTATCAGAACCTGCCCCAGTGGCAACGGCAGATTGGCTATATTCCACAAACCATTTATCTTTCTGATGATACGCTGCGGCGCAACATTGCCTTTGGCTTACCGGATGAGGCAATTGATGAAACGGCTGTGTGGGCTGCGGTAGAAGCGGCTCAGTTATCCACCTTTGTCCGTACCCTCCCTGAGGGACTAGATACGGTTGTGGGTGAACGGGGGGTGCGCCTTTCAGGCGGACAGCGGCAGCGGGTGGGGATTGCTCGTGCCCTTTATCACAACCCCTCCGTGCTGATCATGGATGAAGCGACAGCCGCTCTCGACAATCAAACGGAAGCGGGAGTCATGGATGCGATTCAAGCCTTGAGTGGGGAGAAAACGATTATTATGATTGCCCACCGCCTCAGCACCGTTATGGCCTGCGATCGCCTGTACCTCATGGCCAATGGCCAAGTGGCGGCTGTTGGGAGCTACCAGGAACTCCTGCAAACGAGTCCAGACTTTCGCGCCATGGCGCAAGGGTATGCAGGCGCTAACTAGCGGCTCGCCTCTAGTTCCTTGAGGG
Source organism: Thermosynechococcus sp. M98_K2018_005 (assembly GCF_015295825.1). Taxonomy (GTDB): domain Bacteria; phylum Cyanobacteriota; class Cyanobacteriia; order Thermosynechococcales; family Thermosynechococcaceae; genus Thermosynechococcus. The sequence goes on along the minus strand of NZ_DVEH01000039.1, from coordinate 51,033 downwards.
TGCGTGCCATTAAGACACTGTGGGTACCACGTTCGGGTTCGCCGGAGGCTGGCTGTCGTTGCCGGTAAGTCCCATCGGGTTGCAGCTCCCACGCTTGGCGATTGTCTGCCAACATAATTTCAAGCAGCTCTTTGAGTTCCAGTTGAAGGGTTGGATCCTGAATGGGGGTAATGGCTTCAACACGGCGGTCTAAGTTGCGCGATCGCCAGTCGGCACTGCCAATGTAGTACTCTGGCTCGCCATTGTTGCCAAAGTAGAAAATCCGTGAGTGCTCCAAAAAGCGGCCAATAATACTAATCACCCGAATGCGATCGCTCACTCCTGGCACCCCCGGCCGCAGACAGCACATGCCGCGAATAATCAGATCGATTTCCACCCCTGCTTGGGAAGCCTCATAGAGGGCACGAATCACTTGTGTATCTGTAATCGCATTCATCTTGGCAATAATCCGCCCCGGTTGACCGTTGCGGGCGTGTTCAATCTCGCGGTAAATCAACTGCAGCGTGCGATCGCGCATTGTTGTTGGCGCAACAAGAAGCTTGCGATAATCCCGTTGGCGGGAATAGCCCGTGAGCACATTAAAGAGTTCCGAGAGATCTGCGCCCAATTCCTCACAGCAGGAAAACAGCCCCAAGTCTTCATAGAGGCCAGCAGTTTTGGGATTGTAATTGCCCGTGCCAATGTGGAAATAACGGCGAATTTGCCCCGCCTCTTGGCGCACAACCAAAACCGTTTTCGTGTGGGTCTTTAGACCCGGTACGCCATAGACCACGTGAACGCCCACTTTTTCCAGCTTCCGTGCCCAGAGGATATTGTTCTCCTCATCAAATCGTGCCTTCAGTTCCACCAAGACCGCCACCTGTTTGCCATTCTCTGCGGCTTTAATCAGGGCACTGACAATCGGCGAGTCACCGGAGGTGCGATAGAGGGTCATCTTAATCGCCAGTACCTGTGGATCATGGGCCGCCAAGGTAATAAAGCGCTGTACCGTTGCCGCAAAGGAATGGTAGGGATGGTGAACGATAATATCCCTCTCGCGAATAAGACTAAAGAGTTCGTTGGCCATGGCTTCCCAATAGTCAGTGCCGAGGGTGGTAATTTCGCTGCTGGTGTCAAACATTGATTCCCGTTCCTCTACCCGCTGGAAACTGGGGGGAACTTGGGGTTGCCACTCCGGATCCTTGAACTGGGGCAAGGGTAATCCCATAAAGGTAAACAAATCATTCAAGCACAACAGGCCATCGAGTTCATAGACATCAATCTCCTCGAGATCCATCTCTTCCATCAGGGTTTGCCTCAGAAGCGGTGGAATACCCCGCTGCACCTCTAGACGCACCACAGAGCCAAAGCGCCGTTTACGAATTTCCTGCTCAATGGCAATCAGTAAATCATCCGCCTTATCCGTTTCCAGTTCGAGGTCAGCACTACGGGTAATGCGAAAGGTAAAGTAGGCCTGAATCTCCATCCCCGGAAAGAGGGCACTGAGGTTGTGGGCAATAATTTCTTCAAGGGGAACGCCCAGCCAATGGGCACCTTGGGGCGAGTGCAAATGTTGGGGCAGGGCAACAAAGCGCGGAAACCGATTCGGTACTTTCACCCGTGCCAGTCGCTCTTGACCAGATTCGGGATCACGGATCAGAACCGCAAGGTTGAGGCTGAGGCTAGAGATATAGGGAAAGGGGTGCGCCGGATCGACTGCTAAGGGGGTGAGCACCGGAAAAACTTGGGCTTGGAAGTAGTCGTTGAGATAGGCCTGCTGCTCGGGGGTCAACTCATTGAAGCAGGTGAGGAAAATAGCTTCCTTGGCCAAGAGGGCACGCAGTTCTTGGTCGAAATAGCGGTGCTGCTCAGTAACGATTGGTAGCAGATACTGCCGCACTGCTTGTAATTGCTCCGCTGGGGGCATGCCATCGGCTCCCCCTTGAACAACGCCACTTTCCACTTGCTGCTTTAGACCGGCCACCCGCACCATGAAAAATTCATCTAAGTTGGAACTGAAAATGGCCATAAATTTGAGCCGCTCTAGTAGCGGTGTGCGGGGGTCATAGGCTTCGTGGAGTACCCGCTTATTAAATTCCAGCCAGCTTAAAGAGCGGTTGAAGTAGTACTGGGGATCATGCAGATCAATGGGTTCGGGAGCTTTACGGCGAGGGGACTTCGCAGGGGGCATAGCCGTTTGTTCTTGTTCATTGGTCACACTAGCTTCCACTGTACTCGATTCCCCTTTTGCAGCGTTGGTACCGATTCCAGAGCGTACAATGAGAAGGTTAAGGTTTGCTAATTGTGGAGAGTTTCTACCAATATGGCCGACGTGGGGGCAACGGGAGCCGAAATTCGGGCAACACGGATTGAGAAAGCAAAAACATTGCAAGCACAGGGAATGAACCCTTATGCCTATCGTTGGGAGCGCACCCATACTGCGGCAGTTCTGCAAGAAAAATATGCTCACTTGGCTGCTGGCGAAGCGGTGGGCGATCGCGTCAGTGTCGCTGGTCGGATTATGGCGCGGCGCGTCTTTGGTAAGCTGGCCTTTTTTACACTTCAGGATGACAGCGGCACAATTCAGCTTTACCTCGATAAGCAAACCATTAGCCAAGGCATGGGGGAAGCCGCCTTTGCCGATTTGAAGCACCTTACGGATGTCGGCGATATCCTTGGCGCTGTGGGCACCCTCAAGCGCACGGAAAAGGGTGAACTCTCGGTTGTTGTGGAATCCTACACCATGCTCACGAAGTCATTGCTGCCCCTGCCGGACAAGTGGCACGGCCTGACGGATGTGGAAAAACGCTATCGTCAGCGCTATGTGGATCTCATCGTCAATCCCCACGTGCGCGATACGTTCCGTAAGCGGGCACTGATCACTGCAGCCATTCGCCGCTACCTCAATGAGCAAGGCTTTATTGAAATTGAAACGCCGGTGTTACAGGCGGAAGCCGGGGGGGCTGAGGCGCGTCCTTTCATTACCTACCACAACACACTGGAGATGCAGCTTTATTTGCGCATTGCCACAGAACTGCATCTGAAGCGCCTCATCGTCGGTGGTTTTGAGAAGGTCTATGAACTGGGGCGCATCTTTCGCAATGAGGGCATCTCAACCAAGCACAACCCTGAATTTACATCCATTGAGATCTATCAGGCCTACGCCGACTACAACGATATGATGACGCTGACGGAGGCGATTATCACCACAGCAGCGATGGAGGTGTTGGGCACGCTCAAGATGACTTATCAGGGGGAAACAATTGATCTGACACCCCCATGGCGACGGGTGACGATGCACGATGGGGTGTTGGAAGCCACTGGGATTGATTTTCGGCAATTGAGCGATCTGGCAGCGGCAAAAACAGCAGCCCAAAAAGTAGGGGTAAAAGACTTAGACACCTGTGACACGATTGGCCGAGTGCTCAACGAAGTCTTTGAGCAAACCGTTGAACCCACATTGATTCAACCCACATTTGTTCTTGACTATCCTGTGGAGATTTCGCCCTTGGCCAAGCCCCACCGCAGTCAACCGGGACTGGTGGAGCGATTTGAATTATTTATCGTTGGTCGCGAACACGCCAATAGTTTTTCGGAGTTGACGGATCCCTTGGATCAACGGCAACGCTTGGAGGAACAGGCACGGCGCAAAGCGGCTGGAGATTTAGAAGCCCACAGTGTTGATGAAGATTTCCTCACAGCTTTAGAGCATGGAATGCCACCCACAGGAGGCTTAGGGATTGGCATTGACCGCTTGGTAATGCTGCTAACGGATTCGCCCAGTATTCGCGATGTAATTGCTTTCCCGCTGTTACGTCCTGAATCAGCGGGTGGTCAAGTTTGATCCGTTTGCTAAAATCTTAAGCATATTTGCTGAATTCCTGATACTGAATGTCCACTGAATGGAGGCATGGCCAACAATGTCAGTGCAAACCATTGAGAAACCAGCAACCGTTCGCAAGTTGGCGCCCCGCTATCGTGTGCTCCTGCACAATGACAATGTGAATTCGATGGAGTATGTGGTGGAGGTATTGCTGAAGACAGTGCCGAGCCTCACCCAACCCCAAGCCGTGGATATCATGATGGAAGCGCACATGACGGGGGTGGCCTTGGTCATTACCTGTGCCCTTGAGCACGCTGAATTTTATTGTGAAGGCCTGAAAATGGCAGGGCTGACGAGTACCATTGAACCCGCTGAATAAGCCACTTTTCTCTCAATTTTGGCGGCAAATGATCCGCCGCCCCTTCTGGATTCGCATCTTTAGTTTTGCCCTAACGCTGGTGTTGCTGTGGCTGCCCATCGGCCTGAGTATCTATGTTCTCTGGGGAGAGGGCGGTGCGGCCAGCTTTGTCAATATGGGGCTGTTGTATCTCATCTTTATTCTCTTGCTGCGAGTCTGGGGACGGCGGGTACACCAACAGCGATCGCCCCTAGGGTTTTATGGCCTTAAGGGCGGTTGGAACTTTGGTCGGGATGCCCTGCTGGGGTGGCTGGGGGGTGTGTTTTTGGTTGCACTGCTATTTCTCATCGAAGGATTCTTGGGCTGGGTGAGCTGGCAGGGGCTACCGGAAGGCTTTGGGCTGCTGCTGTTGGAGGGCGTCCTCACCGGTGTGACCGTGGGCTTTGCTGAGGAATTGTTGTTTCGTGGCTGGCTGTTGCAGGAGCTAGAGCTAGAGTACCAACCGTGGTTTGCCTTGGTGCTCAATGGCCTGATCTTTGCAGCGTTACACTATCTGCATCCCCTGGAGGTGATTTTGGCCACATGGCCGCAGTTTTTCGGCTTGGCACTGTTGGGCTGGATTCTTGGTTTGAGTAAATGGGTCTTTGGTGGCCGTTTGGGCTTTCCCATGGGACTTCATGGCGGCTTGGTCTGGGCCTACTTTGGTGTCAATGTGGGCAAGTTAGTCAGCTATACGGGAATAGCGCCAGAGTGGCTCACGGGCATCAATGGTAATCCGATCGCTGGCCTGATGGGGGTAGGTATTTTAATTCTGGTGGCTTTAGGGCTTAGCTATCGCGTCGCAACCGCACCATAAAAAAGCCATCCATATCGTCCCGTTGCGGCCACACGGTGATCCAGCCTGCGGGAGCTGCTTTTAAGGGAAAGGCTGCAGGGGGCGGTTCAATGTGCCACTGGGGATGGTGAGCCAGAAAGTGCTGAATCTGGGCTTCATTTTCGGCGGGCTCTAGACTACAGGTGGCATAGACAAGCAGACCTTGGGGTTTCACCCACTGGCAAACATTGGCTAAGAGTTGAGCTTGCAGGGGCACCAGTTCAGCTAAGCGTGTTCTTAGGGGTTGCCAGCGGCTATCAGCATGGCGATGCAGGGTACCTGTACCGGAGCAGGGCACATCTAAAAGAACGCGATCGCCCATCGCTGCAAAATCCCCTGCCGTGGAACTATCAAGGGTGTGAATTTCAATGCTCTTCAGGCCGAGGCGATCGCGATTTTGCGCCAACTTCCGCAGGCGACTGGGGGTGCGATCGCAGGCAATGACGCGGCCGTGATCGGCCATCAACTCAGCAATATGAGTGGTTTTACCCCCCGGCGCTGCACAGGCATCAATCACCACTTCACCGGGCTGCGGATCCAGCAGATGACTGACCCATTGCGCCGCCCGATCCTGAACCGACCAGTGACCTGCAGCATAGCCGGGGAGTACCGGCATGGCTTGGCCGCAGTGGGGGAGAACCAGTCCTTGGGGTAAGTAGGGAATTGGTTGCAATCGATAGCCTGCTGTCTCAAAATCCGCAATCAGTTGATCAGCCGTTGTTCGCAGGGGATTGAGGCGCAGATCGAGGCGGGGCGGGTGATTAAACCACTGACAGAGGGCAACACACTCCTGCTCTCCTAAACGCTCCAGCCAAGCGCCAACCAGTTCATCGGGAAAGCTATAGCGACACCCCAGTTGAGAGACCAAGGGCAGGTGAGCAATGAAAGCCTCGAGGGGATCGGTGGTGGAGCGGGTGTAACGGCGCAAGACCCCATTCACCAGTTTGGCAAAGCCGCCTAAGCCAATCTCTTTGACCAGTTCAACGCTGCTGTGGACGGCGGCATGGGGGGGAACGCGATCCAGATAGCGCAGTTGGTAGAGGCCAAGGCGCAGCACTAACTGTATCTTCAAAGGCGGCAGTTGCTGACAAAACCCCTGAATCAGGGTATCTAAGGTGCGCTGTTGGCGGATAGTCCCATAGACCAGTTCAGTGATCAGGGCGCGATCGCCTTCCTTGAGAGACTGCTGTTGCAACACCTGATGGAGCGCCACATCGGCATAGGCTCCCTTGGTCACCCGTTCTAGGGCATCGAGGGCAAGACGCCGCGCACTTAGTGCCACGCCGATTGTTCAATCATTTCCCGCTGTTCACTAGTGGCGATCGGCCACTCGGGGTTGTCACCGCCAATCACGAGCGTTTCTAGGGGCACATAGTCCTCACTAAACTGATTGAGGGCATTGATCAGGACATCCAAGGCCAAAGCATCACTGGTGCCCAAGTCAAACCAGCAGCGTGCCCAGCGATCATTGTATTCAAACTCGCCCATATTGTGCATCACGGCCATCATCGAACTGTCGGCTTGGGCGCGATCGTACTCGAGGTGACTGAGGTCTAACCCCGTTTCTTGGACTTGGAGATTCTCAGCGTTGAATCCCCCCAGCTTCCCTAGGAAAAACCACGAGTTAAAGACTTCCTCAAGGTACTGCTGCTCGACGGACGAAGGCGGTGCAGCAAATTCCACCCAAATCCATAAATCAAAGGGATCCACTTCGCGAAAGATGACATTCATGCCCCACCCCCCAGTAACTCCTTCGGGAATGCAGGCCGTTGTTGCAAGCGAGTCACGTAGTCGGCCACCTCAGGATAGGGACTCAAATCCACCTGAAAGAGCATCTGCAGATAGGCGAGCACTGATCCGAGGGCAACATCGGCAACGGAAAAGTCATTGCCGAGAATGTAGGATTGCCCCATGAGGGCGGTCCCAATGCCTTTGAGGAGTCGCGGAAGCTGGCGATCGCGCGTTTCAGGCGGAAACATCGCCTGTGTCAAGGTGGAATTGGCAAACAGCACCCACTGATAAACTTGGGCAGCGGCAGCCGCATCCTTGGGCAATTCACCGTGGACTTGGGCGAGATAGAGCAAAATAGCCCCGGATTCCCAGAGCACGACATCGCCATCCACGATCACGGGCACTTTACCCATGGGGTTGAGTTTGAGAAAGTCGGGCTGATGTTGCTCCCCGGCTTGTAGATCCATCAGCACAAATTCATAGGGAATTCCCAATTCTTCTAAATACCAGCGAACAATAATGGCGCGGGATTTGGCGCCGCCGTAGAGCTTTAGCATAGGTCAGTTCAGTGATCTATGTGTCAATTCAATCTAAGTCACTCTATAAATTATGCGCTTTGATCGGCCGCAAAATGATTTCCTGCCTCACCGTCCTCAACGCCAAAGCAGATCCAGCGGCCATTCAGCCACCATTTCCGCCAACTGTTCATTGGAGTGTTGACCACAGGGCAGTACCCCCAGCACGGGTACTCGGGTAAAACGGCTGAGAAATTCTGGCGGTGTCCACTGCGCAATAGCCGTGTCGCTACAGGGGGTGACACAGTTGAGAATCAGACCGCGAATGTCCAGCTTGTATTGCCGCGCAAGGGCAATATTGGCCACAATTTGGGCGATCGCCCCCAAGCGCACCGTTGCCACTAAGACAATAGGCAACTTCCAAGCGGCTGCCAAGTCCGCCACTGTCCACTCCCAAGTAATGGGCGACCCTAGACCGCCGATCCCTTCAACTAAAAGGTAATCAAACCGCTTCTGAAGCTGTTGGTAAGTCTGCCACACAGGGGCTAAATCAATCGTGCGCTGTTCCAACTCGGCGGCAATGGGAGGCGCAAGGGGCGCTGCAAAACTGAGGGGACACACTTCACTGGCGGTTTGTTGTAGGGCCAGGGTTTGGCAGTAGTAGTCACCATCTCCGATTTCGACTGCAGTACCGCTCTGCATCGGTTTGAGAATGCCCCAGCGTTCTTGGGGACGATAGCGATGGGCGTAAGACCACAGTGCCCGCGTGATCATCGTTTTGCCCACACCGGTATCCACACCCGTAATCAGTAGCGACTGGCAATGCTGAGAAATAGTGACTCCCCCCCAACGCGAAAATGCTCAATTATTATACCGATTTCATTTCTTGAGGGGTTCAACCATCACTTTGATCGCAAGGGGTGCAGTTTCAACTACCCTAGGAAATAGTCCTTAATTGAGTGTATGCCGCGCAACCATGGCCGAGACCTTAATGTTTAATGCCCTTCGTGCTGCCATTGATGAAGAAATGGAGCGTGACCCCACAGTATTTGTACTGGGGGAAGACGTGGGACATTATGGCGGCTCCTACAAAGTCACCAAAGACCTCTACAAAAAGTATGGTGAACTGCGCCTGTTGGATACCCCCATTGCTGAAAATAGCTTTACCGGCATGGCGATCGGGGCAGCAATGACCGGCTTGCGTCCCATTGTCGAGGGTATGAACATGGGTTTTTTGCTCTTGGCCTTCAATCAAATCGCCAATAATGCTGGCATGCTGCGCTACACTTCTGGCGGCAACTTCAAAATCCCGATTGTGATTCGCGGTCCCGGCGGTGTTGGACGGCAATTGGGGGCAGAGCACTCCCAACGTCTTGAAGCGTACTTTCAAGCAGTCCCCGGATTAAAAATTGTTGCCTGCTCAACCCCCTACAACGCCAAGGGCTTGCTCAAATCAGCGATTCGCGATCCCAACCCAGTGCTGTTCTTTGAGCATGTGCTCCTGTACAACCTCAAGGAAGACCTCCCCGAAGAGGAATACCTGCTACCCCTCAATAAAGCTGAGATAGTCCGCAGTGGCGAAGATGTTACCATTTTGACCTACTCGCGGATGCGTCACCATGTGCTGCAAGCGGTGAAAACCCTTGAAAAAGAGGGCTACGACCCCGAAGTGATTGACCTAATTTCCCTGAAGCCCTTGGACTTTGAGACAATTGGTGCCTCGATTCGCAAAACCCATCGCGTGCTGATTGTCGAAGAGTGTATGAAGACGGGGGGCATTGGTGCCGAACTCTCAGCCTCGATCATGGAACGCTACTTTGATGAGCTGGATGCCCCTGTGATCCGCCTTTCCTCCCAAGATATTCCCACCCCCTACAACGGCACTCTAGAGAATCTCACAATTGTGCAACCGCCCCAAATTGTAGCGGCCGTGCAGAAGCTGGTGCAGGGACAGGTTTAACCATGGGAAAATATCGCGGCTGGCTAATTGCCATTTTGGTGTTGCTGATGGCCGCCACGTGGGTCATTGTGCGCACACCGGCTCGGCTGGGCTTAGATCTGCGGGGGGGTGCCCAACTGACGTTGCAGGTGCAAACAACGGATAAGGTGCCGCAAATTACACCCCAAGTGCTGGCCGCAGTTCAAGGGGTAGTGCAACGGCGGATTGATGGCTTGGGGGTTGCCGAAGCCGTGGTACAAACTGCTGGGGATGACAAGCTCTTGGTGCAATTGCCGGGAGTGACCGATCCTGAGCAGGCGGAACGGATTCTCAAGGGGACGGCACAACTGCTCTTTGCCGCCCAGAAGCCGGGCACAGAGACCCAATTGCAAATTGAGCGGCAACTGCAGTCGCAACTGCTCTTGGAACAGGCGCAACTCTTGGCGGAGCAGGCTCAAAATGCCAATAATCCTGAAGCCCAGAAGGAGATTGAGGCGAAGCTGGCCAAAAACCGTGAATCCCTTGAAAAAAGCCAGCAGGCGATCGCCAGCCTCTTTACGCCCTCGGATTTGACAGGAGCAATGCTCAAGGAAGCCTTTGCCAGTCCCGTCGCCCCCGGATCCCCCAACTGGAGTGTGATTGTCCGCTTTGACAGCCAAGGGGCTGAACTTTTTGCCCAACTGACCAAAGAGATTGCTGGCACGGGACGCAGCCTTGGGATTTTTCTTGACGATCGCCTGATTAGCGCGCCAACGGTGGCGGTGGAATATGCTGAAACGGGGATTGTTGGCGGAAGTGCGGAGATTTCTGGTGGCTTCACTGCCCAGAGTGCCAATGATTTAGCGATTCAGTTGCAAGGGGGGGCGCTGCCCGTTCCCCTAGAGGTGGTGGAAAACCGCACGGTGGGGGCTTCGCTGGGTCAAGATAGCATTCGTGACAGCCTCTATGCCGGTTTGGCAGGCTTGGTGCTGGTGCTGATCTTTATGGTGGCCTACTACCGCCTGCCGGGATTGATTGCCGATATTGCGCTAATTCTCTACGCCATCTTTACCTATGCAGCGTTTTTGCTGTTTGGGGTGACGCTGACACTGCCGGGGATTGCGGGCTTTATTCTCAGTATTGGTATGGCGGTGGATGCCAATGTGCTGATTTTTGAGCGCACCCGCGAGGAGTTACGGGCGGGGAAAACCCTCTACCGTTCCGTTGAATCGGGGTTCGATCGCGCCTTTGCCAGTATTCTCGATAGTAATGTCACCACCTTGATTGCCTGTGCTGCCCTCTTTGCCTTGGGGACAGGGTTTGTGCGCGGTTTTGCCGTGACCCTTGCCATCGGCATTGGCATTAGTATGTTTACGGCGCTGACCTGTAGTCGCACGTTCCTGTTTTACGCCATTAGCATTCCCAGTCTGCGTAAGCCCAATTGGTTCTGTCCAAAACTGGAGAGCTTGCGATGAGCTTTAGTGTCAATCGCCAGCGATCGCTCTGGTGGGGGTTATCCTTGGTGGTCATTCTCAGTGGCCTTGGGGCAATGGCCATCTCTTGGGCATCCCTAGGGAGTCCCCTACGGTTGGGCTTGGATTTCATCGGTGGCACACGGCTGCAATTTGAACTGGCCTGTAGCGCTATGCAGACCTGTTCTCAGCCGATAGATATTGATGCGGTGCGTCAAGTGCTCAACCAACAGGGATTGGGCAACAGCAGTCTGCAAATTATTGATCAGGACGGGGTGAGTATTCGGACTGTGCCCCTCGATGTGGATCAGCGCACCCGCCTCAGTGATGCCCTTGCCCAAAAATTGGGTGACTTTGACCCCCAGAAAACGCAGATTGAGACCGTTGGCCCCACCCTTGGGGAAGAAATCCTGCGATCGGGGTTGCTGGCGCTACTGGTGTCGTTTATTGGCATTACGATTTATCTCACGCTGCGCTTCCAGTTTGACTATGCCTGTTTTGCCCTTGTCGCCCTTGTCCATGATGTGTTGCTGACAACGGGGGTCTTTGCCATTTTGGGACTCGTGGCAGGGGTGGAAATTGATAGCCTCTTTATTGTGGCGCTGCTCACGATCATTGGCTTCTCTGTGAACGATACGGTGGTCATCTATGATCGCGTGCGCGAAACCCTGAAGCTCAATCCTGACCTTGGCATTAAAGAGGTGGTGGATCAGGCGGTTGTCCAAACCCTCGGCCGCTCGATTAATACCACCCTAACAACCCTCCTGCCCCTGATTACGATCTTCATCTTTGGCGGTGACACGCTGCGCTACTTTGCCCTAGCGCTGATCATTGGTTTCACGACGGGAGCCTATTCCAGTATTTTTATTGCCAGTACCCTCCTTGCTTGGTGGCGCGATCGCCAGCCGCCTCGTCCCGCCACGAATACACTGGAGACAACGCCTACGCCCTAACTGGTTGTGCTCATTCCCCTTACCCAAGAAAAAGTCCGTCAATTGGTGCCACTGGTGGCCACGGGTTCCCAGTATCGCTATGTTTGGGGCAAACTTCAGGACTTTCTGCGACGCTTAACCTTCTCTGTGGTAGCAGTGGCCATTGTCGCCTTTGGTTTGAATTTTTTAGGGGATAGCACCCAACTCGTTTTGGGTCTGATTGCAGGTCTCTATTGGCTCTGGGCACCGGCAGTGTTGGCCTCATTTCGCAATCGTCGCCATCGGCGGTTTCCCTATGGGGGCTTTTGGCGCGGGCGCGTCTTGGATGTCTATGTTACTGAAGAATTGGTGGGCAAAGAGGAGACGGTGAACGACAAGGGGCAACTGGTGATTATCGAGAACCGTGAACGCTGCTTAAATCTGGAGATTGGTGATAAAACCGGCTTTGAAACCAGAGTGCAGGCCAAGTTACTGCGTCAACATCGAGGGATTCGCCCCGGCGATGTAGCGGAAATGCTGGTTCTCTCCCGTCGCCCTGATCTGGCAGAGATGGAACTGATTTCTGAAGTCTTCCTGCCCCGCCATCGCCTTTGGATTGGCACCTACCCGATTTTGCAGCGGGATGCCTTTATTGATCTATCAGAAACACTGCGGCGCAAGGCGCGCTCACAATCCCCTCGGCAATCGCCCCGACCACGACGTTCCAGCCTGTGATACCTTAAAGGAAAGAAATAAAAGTTAACAATTTCCGAGATTCCCTTGACTGCCCTTACCTCCCCCTCGGTTTTTCCTGCGCTGCGCCTTGGCTCACGGCTGGCTTGGTTCCTCTTTGGCTTTGCCGCCTTCTTGGTCTCCATTCCCGTGTTTATTGAAGCGCCCCTCGTGCGGACACTGCCTTGGCTGAGTTTGGCTCTGACGCCGCTGCTGCTGGGTCTCAGTCTTTACCTCCAACGCCAACCCCACTACCGCTATTGGGGTGAGATGCTCTATGGATTTAGCTGGTGCTGGGGGGCAGGATCGCTCTACTGGGGGTGGTTGCGCTGGGAACCCCTGTGGCACTTGCCCATTGAGGCGCTACCCCTTCCGCTCATGCTCTGGCACCTACGGCAGCGGCAACAACTGGTGGGGGTGTTCTTTTTTTTGGGATCTTTTCTGGGCACCGCCATCACCGATGCCTACTTTTACCTGATTGACGTGATTCCCCATTGGCGAGCCATCATGTACCTTGAAGGGGATGTGATTTCAGTTCAGGAGATGCTGGCACAGGCGATCGCCCAAGCCCAGACCTTTAGTGGCCAGGTGTGGGGAGTTCTCTTGAGCCTGAGTTTACTCCTCATTGGTCTATTGCCCCTCTTTGAATCCCAGATTCGTCGTGGCTATCCCGCTGTTTTGCCCATGTGGGGATTTATGGGCGCTGTGTTGAGCACGCTCGTTGTTGATGGTCTCTTTGGCCTCACTGTTGGCCTAATATCTGTGGGTTAAAAGGGTGACGCTCTGTTAGCGCGAATGACTAAAATCAGCACAGAGGAATTCAACGGCAGCCATGGGCGTTTTTGCTCACCTTTGCTTAACGGGGTCGGCCTTTCTCTTTGCCCTTGAGGGCTATTATCGGCTGAAGTTAAAGGCAATGAAGGTGGCCAGCCCTAGCTCTATTCGTGAGTTACAGCAATGCCAGCAACAGGTGGCTCAGGAAATCGGTAGCGGCAGTTGGCGCGAGTACGTACAGGTGGTTGGCCAAGTCACCACGTCTCAACCCTTGCTCTCCGAACTCAAGCGCATTCCCTGTGTTTATTACAAAACGATTATCAGCCGCGAGTATAAAAAAGAAAGGAGCGATCGCGGCAATCGTCGAGAACACCACTCGGAAATCATTGGCCGCCACGAGCAGTCAGCCCTATTCTTTTTGCGAGATCACCAAGGGCAGATTGAGGTGAACCCCATTGGCGCTGAGATTGAGGCAGTGCAGGTCTTAGACGAGCTGCGGCCAGCGGATAAACCCCATTCTTTTTCGCTCTCACTGGGGTTTTTGTCATTGAATTGGCGCTTTGGCAATACTACAACCCTCGGCTATCGCTACCAGGAGTGGGTGTTGCCTTTGGGGCAGCCTGTCTCAGTGGTGGGCATGGCCTCAGATCAGGGGGGGGTTCTCCGCCTGCAAAAGCCGCAAAACAGGGGACAGAAATTCATCATTTCCCTGAGTTTTGAAGATCAGCTTAGCCAGCAGTACAAGCGGCAAAAACGAAAAATGACCTATGCTTCCCTGAGTGCCGCCCTCTGTGGTGTCTGTGGTCTAGTCTTGACCTTGTTTTAGTCAAGTTCTTGCTTCGGGTTGTTAGGTTGTACCCAGATGATCCGCCGCTGATTGGCGCCAATTAAATTGGCCTCCTCTTGGGCAATGCGCTGCCGTGCTTGGGGCTGGCGATCGCGCTCCTGTTCGAGTTGCAACTCCTTAACTCGTGCCTCCAGTTGCGCCACTTCTGCTTCGAGGGCATGGAGCTTTTGCAGTTGACTGAGTTGATAGGGCACTAGCTTGGCGATCGCCCCAAGGGCAAAAGCCAGCAGCACCAGATTCACTGCAATTTTGGCACCTGCTTCCCAGGCAATCGTGGGAATTTTTCGAAGAGAGTGAACCATGATTAAGCCGTAAACAGTGATTTGTCTATCAGTATCAAAAGAAATCTTGGAATTTGCAAGGGCGCAAGGTCGAATCGTCTTAACTCAGGATTTAGATTTTTCAATGCTGGTTGCTCTCAGCAGTGTGAGGCTACCCAGTCTAATTACCTTACCGTGATCCTCTGCCAAGCCCCGTACTGCGACTCAAAGACTGTTAGAGATTTTGCCATCCGTTGAAGCAGAACTCATAGCAGGTGCAGCCGTTACAATCAGTGATGATTCTATCTGCATCCGCCAACTGCCCATTCGATCTAAAAAGATCCATAAAAACTCTAGACTTGTGTAATGCCATCACAGGAGAGTAGGCTGAAAAATGGCAAAGTATGACGTTTTGTTGAGGATTCCATGCGGGTTTCCCTTCGCTGGCTACGGGAATTAGTGGCTGTTGATCTGGATGTGACGACTTTGGCCGATCGCCTGACGATGGCGGGGTTTGAAGTCGAAGAAATTGAAGATCGGCGCACATGGGCAGAAGGGGTTGTGGTGGGTCATATTTTGGCCTGTGAACCCCATCCCAATGCCCAAAAATTACGGGTCTGCCAGGTGGATGTGGGTCAAGGGGAACCCCGCACGATTGTCTGTGGGGCACCCAATGCCGCCGCAGGCTTGTATGTGCCGGTGGCACTACCGGGGGCATATCTGGCAAAAATTGATCTGAAAATTCGACCAGCAAAACTGCGAGGGGTGCAATCTGAGGGGATGATTTGCTCCCTTGCTGAGTTGGGGCTAAGCAAAGAGTCTGAGGGCATCCACACATTCGCTGATGCAGTAACCGTAGGGGAAGATGTACGTCCTCTCCTTGGCTTGGATGATGTGATTTTGCACCTGACCTCAACCGCCAACCGTGCGGATGCCCTGAGTATGGTGGGCATTGCCCGTGAAGTGGCCGCCCTTACTGGTGCTCCCCTGACGCTACCCGCCCCAAAGGCAATCGCCCCCAAAAAGTCCCGTGCTAAGGCACCCGTACAGCTTGCGATCGCTGACCCTCAGGCCTGTCCTGCCTACTGTGGCACCCTGATCACCAATGTCCAGATTGCCCCTTCACCCCTTTGGCTCCAGCAACGTTTAGAGGCTGCGGGTTTGCGAGCCATCAATAATGTGGTGGATATCACCAACTACATCCTGCTGAAGTGGGGGCAACCCCTCCATGCCTTTGATTGGGATCGGCTGCAAGGGGTTGCTGCCCAAACCCCAGTGAGCGTCGGCGTGCGCTTGGCCAAGGCTGGGGAAACGCTGAAAACCCTCGATGGTGAACTGCGGGTGCTGAGTGCCGACAATCTCGTGATTACCGCCGCAGATGTGCCCGTTGCCCTTGCTGGGGTAATGGGGGGCGAAGAAACTGAGGTTGATGAGGGGACGCAGAATGTCTTCCTTGAGGCGGCCCTCTTTGCCAGTCCGGTGATTCGACGATCAGCTCGCGCCCAAGGATTGCGCACGGAAGCTTCGGCTCGCTATGAACGGGGGGTGAACCCCGCAGAACTAGAGGCGGCCATCGCTGAGGCGATCGCCCTATTGACTGAGGTGGCTCAAGGGACAGTGACCTACACAACACTGGCAGATCAGCGTCCGCCCCTTGAACGTACCCTCACTCTGCGGCTGGAACAAGTGCATCGGCTCTTGGGAGCCGTGGTTGCTGATGAAGCGGAGAGCGAGGAACTCGCCTATTTGGATGCAGAGACCGTTGAAGAGCTACTCAGCCGCCTTGGCTTTCACCTCAGCCCTCAAGAAACCTTTGAGGACGAGTTAGTGGTCTGGTCGGTGACGGTGCCCCCCTACCGCTTTCGTGATATTGAGCGGGAGGTGGATCTCATTGAGGAGATTGCGCGGCTCTACGGTTACGACCGCTTTGAGGAAACCTTGCCAGCTCAATCGGAATTGGGGGCACTGCCGCTGGAACTCACCCTACTGCGGGAGCTACGGGCGGCCTTTCGTGGAGCGGGTCTGACGGAATTGATGCACTATTCTTGGGTAAAAGGTGGCCAGCCCAACCAAGTGACCGTCGTGAATCCCCTAGTGGCGGAGTTTTCGTCGCTGCGTACGGATCTAATTACGGGTCTAGTGCAGGCCTTCCGCTACAACCAAGAACAGGGGAATCCGCCCCTCAATGGTTTTGAAATTGGCCGTGTTTTTGGTCAAGATGAGGAAGGTCTCTGGGAAAGCGATCGCCTTGGGGGCATCATCGGTGGCGATCCGTGGCAGGGTAAATGGGTGCGTCGCTCACAGCAAGCCCAACCCCTAACGTGGTATGAAGCCAAGGGGATTCTCGAGAGTGTCTTTCAGCGGTTTGGTTTGCAGGTGGAGTATCAGAGCGATCGCCAAGAAGAACGCTTGCATCCGGGGCGGACCGCGGCTCTTTGTTTGAATGGGGAACGGCTCGGTATTTTTGGCCAGTTACACCCGCAGTATGCGGCGACCCTCGACCTGCCGGCGGCGGTGTATGTCTTTGAACTGGAGCTGGAGGTACTCCTGAGTCACCTTGAGGAACGCTATCGCCAGATCATCTTTCAGCCCTTTTCAACCTATCCCGCCAGCGATCGCGACCTCGCCTTTTTTGCGCCGGCGGATCTGACAGTGGCAGAACTCAGCCGCACCATTTGGAAAGCTGCAGGCGGGCGCGACTCCCTCCTTGAGAGTGTCGAGCTCTTTGATGAGTACAGTGGCACTGGTGTCCCTGAAGGGCAGCGCAGTTTGGCCTTTCGCCTCACCTACCGCGCCAGCGATCGCACCCTCACCGAGGCCGAGGTGAATGAATTACATCAGCGCATTCGC
Organism: Thermosynechococcus sp. M98_K2018_005; assembly: GCF_015295825.1. Taxonomy (GTDB): domain Bacteria; phylum Cyanobacteriota; class Cyanobacteriia; order Thermosynechococcales; family Thermosynechococcaceae; genus Thermosynechococcus. The sequence continues at coordinate 33,989 of NZ_DVEH01000039.1, read as the reverse complement.
GACAGCCTTGTGGAAAAATACGCCGTGACCCTCCGTAGCTAAGAAAGACCTATGAGTACAGTATTGACGACCGATTGGCAGCGCCTTGCTGATTTAGCTCTTGCCGATGAATGCCTCAGCCGCGATCAAGCCCGGGCGGTGTTACAAGCCCCGGAGACCGAACTTCTGAATCAACTGGCGGCGGCCTATCGGGTACGCTACCACTACTGGGGGAATCGAGTACGGCTGCACTATCTTCTCAATGCCCAAAGTGGTCTCTGCCCAGAGGACTGCCACTACTGCTCACAATCGAAAATCTCCACGGCTGAGATTGAAAAGTATCCCCTACTCTCGCAGGAAAAAATTCTTGCTGCTGCTGATCGCGCTGCCCAACTCAAGGCCGGTACGTTTTGCATGGTCATTTCTGGGCGATCGCCCAATGAAAAGGTCTTTGAGCAGGTACTTGCTGCTATTCAGGCAGTTAAGGAGCGCTATCCCCTGAAAATCTGTGCCTGCTTGGGCTTACTCACCGCTGAGCAAACGGCACGGCTGGCGGCAGCAGGCGTCGATCGCGTCAATCACAACCTAAATACCTCGGAAAACTTCCACGGCAAAATTTGTACCACTCACACCTTTAGCGATCGCGCCCAGACCTTAGCCAATATCCAAGCGGCTGGAATTACAACTTGCTCTGGCGGCATTTTGGGGATGGGGGAATCCGATGACGATGTCATTGATCTTGCCCTTTCCCTGCGGCAGCGTCAGGTCACCAGTGTACCAGTGAATTTTCTGATTCCCATTCCGGGGACACCCCTTGGCCAACAGCACAACCTCAATCCGCGCCACTGTTTACGGATTCTTGTGCTATTTCGTTTGCTCTTGCCGCGCCAAGAGATCCGCATTGCTGGTGGCCGCGAAGTGCATCTGCGATCGCTCCAACCCCTTGGCCTCTATGCCGCTAACTCTATTTTTGTCGGCGATTATCTGACCACTCCCGGCCAAGCCCCCCACCAAGACTGGCAAATGATAGCCGATGCTGGTTTTGTCCTTGAAGACCCCGAAGGACAGGCGATCGCCCCATAACATCTGCGCTGCGCATCGCTAAACTAGGGATTGGCGGCACTACTGTTGCGGAGTCTCCGATGGGCGTTTTTGGTGGCCTTTTGCTCATTGCGGCGATCGTCCTCTTTTTTGTCCAGCGCCACTATCGCCTAAAGCTCCGTAGTCTCAAGCTGGCCACGCCATCCACCACAGCGGATCTTCATCAGCTCCAACAGCAGGTGGCTCAAGAAATTGGCGGTGGCAACCTACGGGAATATGTGAAGGTCTCTGGTCAGATTGTTGTCGATCAACCCCTGATCTCGGAGTTAAAGCAGGTGCCCTGCGTCCATTACTCCATGTGTGTCAGCCGCGAGTATGAAGAACAGGTGCGCGAAACCGATGGGGAAGGCCGCACCCACTGGCGCACTGAACGCCGCTCCGACACGATTAGCAGCAATAGCCAGACCATTCCTTTCCGCGTGCGCGATCGCTACGGCGAGATTGAAGTCGATCCCCGGGGGGCTGACATGGAAACGATCCAAGTCCTCGATGAATTTCGACCGGCCAATCACACTGTCCGCCTTGGCTTTGGCAGCGTTCAGGTAAACGTGGGCAGCCTCACCTTTGGCAGTGGTAATACCATTGGTTATCGCTATGAGGAGTGGATCACGCCAGTAGATCGGCAGGTGTTGGTGGTGGGCACCGCCAGCGATCAAACGGGCACGCTGCGCCTTGAACGTCCCACCGTCAAGGGACAAAAGTTCTTTGTCTCCCTGAAATCAGAAGACAGCCTGAGTCAAGACACCAGCAATGCCGTGCTCTACTCAACCATTGGTGCTGCCGCCTGTGGTGGGTTGGGGGTTTTGTTGATCTTGGTGGGGTTGCTGTAGCAGTTCACTGAGGGCTAGCCAATCCTCGAGGCTGAGGGCTTCGGCGCGGCTATTCACATCTCGCCCCAACTGCAGCAGCGCTTGGCGCACTTGATCGGGTTCCACAAGGGACTTGAGGGCATTGGCCAGCATCTTACGGCGAGTGGCAAACCCCTGTTTCAGCAGGGTTTCTAGCCATTGGGGCGATCGCACCCTTGGCAGTGTCCCGTGGGGGCGCAGACAGATCACCACAGAATCCACCTTAGGCGGTGGCTGAAAGGCGCGGGGAGGCACCGCACACACCTTCTCACAGGTGGCCAGAAATTGCACCCGTACGGAAAGGGCGCCGTAGGCCTTGCTAGCGGGTGAGGCCATCAGGCGATCGCCAATTTCTTTTTGCACCAGTAGAACCAACCGCTCGAAGGCTGGCCGACGCGGTCGGGCAATACTGCCAAGCAGATGCCCCAGTAACGGCCCTGTAATGTTGTAGGGGATATTGGCCACCACTTTGTTGCACCCCAAGGGAGCTAAGTCCAGCCGCAGAATATCCCCCGCAATCAACTGAAACCGCTCACTGCCCAACTGCCGTTGCAATTGACCACAGAGATCCCGATCCAGTTCAACGGCAATTACCTCAGCACCGCTGGCGAGAAGAGGGCGAGTGAGGGCACCCCGACCGGGACCAATTTCTAGGACGCGATCGCCCGTGTGCAGTTCAGCCGCTGCAATGATCTGGGCTAACACTGATTCGCTGCGCAGCCAATGCTGGCCAAACCGTTTGCGGGCACGAATCACTTAGCGCGGCCCCAAGCCCACCGTGGGCGCATAGACCGCCTGATCCCCTAGTTCTGCCTCAATGCGCAACAGGCGATTGTACTTGGCAACTCGTTCACTGCGGCAGAGGGAACCAGTTTTAATTTGACCCGCACGGGTAGCTACAGCCAAATCCGCAATCGTGGTATCTTCGGTTTCCCCAGAGCGGTGGCTAATCACTGAGCGGTAGCCCTTGCGGGTTGCCAGATCAATGGTTTGCAGGGTTTCGGTTAACGACCCAATCTGATTGAGCTTAATCAGGATGGCATTGGCCACGCCATTGTCAATTCCCCGTTGCAAGCGCTTGGGATTGGTGACAAATAGATCATCCCCCACCAGTTGAATGCGACCACCAAGGGTTTCGGTCAAGAGTGCCCAGTTCTCCCAGTCCTCCTCCTGCAACCCGTCCTCAATCGAGACAATGGGATAGTTGCTCACCAGTTCTTCGTAGTAACGAATTAACTCAGGGCCGGTGCGGCTGGCATTATCAAACACATATTTGCCGTCTTTATAAAATTCATTGGCGGCAACATCGAGGGCAAGGGCAACGTCAGTGCCGGGGGTGTAACCTGCTGTTTCAATCGCCTGAAGCAAAATATCCAAGGCCGCTTGGTTGGAATCGAGGTTAGGCGCAAAGCCCCCTTCATCCCCCACACCGGTCAGTAACCCCTTATCCGCCAGCACCTTACTCAGAGCAGCAAAAACCTCTGCCCCCCAGCGCAGCCCCTCTCGAAAACTAGGGGCACCAATGGGCATGATCATAAATTCTTGAAAGTCAATGTTGTTGGCTGCGTGGGCACCACCGTTAATGACATTCATCATTGGTACAGGCAGCACATTGGCCAGCGGCCCGCCCAAATAACGGTAGAGGGGTTGACCGAGATATTCTGCGGCTGCTTTAGCCGTAGCAAGGGAAACCGCAAGAATGGCATTGGCACCGAGGTTGGATTTGTTCTCACTGCCATCCAGTTCCAAGAGGCACTGGTCAATCACCGTCTGATCAAGGGCGTTGAGATCCACAAGGGCACTGAGAATCTTGGTTTCAATGTTTTCCACCGCTGTGAGGACACCTTTGCCACCGTAGCGCTTGGGATCGCCGTCCCGCAGTTCATGGGCTTCAAAACTCCCTGTTGAGGCACCACTAGGAACCTGCGCCAGTCCAACAATGCCACAATCCAGTTCAACTTCTGCTTCTACCGTGGGGCGCCCCCGCGAGTCGAGAATTTCGCGGGCACGAATCGTTGCGATCGCCGTATCCATCATCTGCTTATCCTCAATATGCAGCTAGATTGTACGATAGATGCCCGATAAAACTGAAATGGCTTAAGGATGACCTAAGCTATAAAGTGTCCTGTATTGCATTGCGTTTCTTGTCTGAGACTGGTTTAATTTGAGTCAACTTTGGTCTATATCATCCACAATTTGGGGGGAATGATTACTTAGACCTTTAGTCAGCTTCACTTGCCCGACCATTCGTAGGAATCCATCATGACCACTATTGCCCGAAGTTGTTCCCCGCAGTCTGAGATACCTGCCCGCCCTATCACTACCGAGGCCGTTCACTATCAGGTTGTGCATTGGATTAGGGGTCGCTTTCGGATTCGCATTCCGCGGTTGGGCTTTGATGCAGAATATGGGGCACGGCTGCTCTACATTGTTGGCAGTTTACCCGCAGTGACAACCGCACGCATTAACCCCCCTGCCCGCTCCCTTGTGGTGGAATATAACCCCAAGCTTTTTGGGGAAGCCCTAGCAACGATTCAGGGGCAAATTTTTGAGTCGATTCAAGTGGCGGCCAATCCAGACCTTCCCGCCCTCAGTACTGAGAGGGCCACCCCTGCGACTGAAGCTCACGAAATTAACTATTGGGAACGCTTGGGCTTACCGGCGCTGGGTTTGGGGTTGAGTGTGGCCTCCCTGATGGGGGTACCGATTCCCGGCTATGTGATTGCCAGTGTGGTGATTGCCGGGGCAATGCCGGTGTTTCAGCGAGCATGGGAAGCGATTCAGGAGGAAAAACAGTTAACGATTGACTTCCTCGATGGGTTGGCAATTTCCCTCCACACTATGCAAGGACACTATTTTGCTCCCTCCTTTATGCTGGGTTTGATTGAGGGGGGGGAAGTGATCCGCGACCTCACGGCACGGGGATCGGAGCGGGCGAACCTTGATTTGCTCGACTGTCTGGGCAAAACCGCCTTTGTGGAACGGGATGGCTTTGAGGTGGAGGTGGCAGTCAAGGATCTCGTGGAGGGCGATCGCGTGGTCGTCTATCCGGGGGATCAAATTCCCGTTGATGGCATTATTTTGCGGGGCACAGGCCTGATTGATCAGTGCAAACTCACGGGCGAGTCCGTACCGGTAACGCGCACTGAGGGGATGGAGGTTTTTGCTTCGACCCTACTGGTGGATGGTCAGTTGGTGATCTTAGCGGAGCGGGTGGGTCACAATACCCGTGCGGGCGTGATTGTCGGTTTAATGCAGTCGGCACCGGTGCATGACACTCGCATTGAAAACTATGCGGCTGCTGTCGCTAACCAGATGGTGGTGCCTACCTTGGCCATTGGGGCAGGAGTGGGTTTGCTTTCTGGGGATTTGAATCGGGCGATCGCCCTGCTGACCCTTGACCTCGGTACGGGGATTCGGGTCTCAGTACCCACCACGATTTTGTCGGCCCTCACCTATGCGGCCCAACATGGCGTTCTCATTCGCAGTGGCCGGGCGGTTGAAAAACTGGCGCAAATTGACACGATTGTTTTTGATAAAACAGGCACCCTCACCCAAGGCCATGCTGGCGTGACGGATATTAAAGTCATGGATCGACGCTTCAGCGCCGATGACATCCTCAGTATGGCCGCCAGTGCTGAGCAGGGACTCACTCACCCTGTGGCTGAAGCCATTGTCCGCCATGCCCGCGCAACCCATCAGCCCCTCTTTGACTGTGAAGACTGGGAATACCGCGTTGGCCTCGGTGTGGCCACAAAAGTGCGGGGTGTGGATCTGCGAGTGGGCAGCCGCCGCATGATGGAGCAGGAAAACATTTGCCTAGTTGATCTCAATGAACGCTTCCCCGATCTCGATTCTGGGCGGGCTTCGATTGTCTATGTGGCCGGGGATGGGCGTTTGATTGGGGTGATTCTCTACAGCGACCCGATCCGCAATGAAAGTCCCGAAGTCATCCGTGAACTCAAGGGGGCGGGCATTACTCCCCATATGCTGACGGGTGACATTGGCCGCGTTGCCCGTGCGGTGGCCAAAGACTTAGGGATTGCTCCCAACAATATCTACGCCGAAGCCTTTCCGGAAAAGAAAGTGGAGGTGGTGCGTGCCCTCCATGACAGCGGTAAAGTGGTGGCTTTTTGTGGGGATGGCATCAATGACTCCGCCGCTCTTGCCTATGCCGATGTCTCTATTTCCTTTGCAGGGGCAACGGATATTGCCCGTGAAACCGCAGATGTGGTGCTGATGGAGGATGATCTGCGGGGACTGACCCTTGCCATTCGCATTGCCAAGCAGGCAATGGAGATTGTCTGGCAAAATACAGCAATCGTTGCTATTCCCAATATCGGTGCTCTGCTGTCGGGGGTGTTCTTTGCCCTTGACCCGATTTTGGCGGTGGTCATTAACAACGGCACAGCTATCCTAGCGGAGTTGAATGGGTTGCGTCCCTTAGTAGGTCCCGGTGGCTCCTTGCCCTTACCGCCCGTCAAAGACACGCAGGAATTTCTCGCCGAATGGGAAGCCACCCACCCCGATCATCCGGTGCAGCATATTCCGCCGAAAGCCACTGGTGCTCAGGCTGAGTCTTCGCGGTTGGCTGGATAAGCAAGGGCGGCCAATTCACGGCGGCTGAGGGGGCGAACGGCTCTGGGGCGAAGATTGCCGAGGTGAACCGGACCGATCGCGATCCGTTGCAGGGCAACAACAGGATAACCAAGCTGATCGGCCACACGGCGAATCTGGCGGTTGCGGCCTTCGTGCAGGATGATTTCTAAGAGGGAGCGATCGCCCTCACTGCGCAGGAGCTGAACCGCTGCCGGTAACGTCATTACCCCGTCCAAGGGAACCCCTTGTCGCCATCTTTGTAACACCTTTTCTGGCGGCTGTCCCTGCACCCAAACGCGGTAGGTTTTGGGGATGTGATGGCGGGGGTGACTGAGATAGTAGGTGAAAGCCCCATCATTGGTAAGCAGCAGCGCACCACTGGAGTCGGCATCTAAACGACCCACAGGATGTAGCCCCCCCACGCCCTGATACAGCGGCGGCAATAGATCCAGAACCGTGGTTCGACCTTGGGGATCGTGACAGGTACAGACAACCCCCCTGGGTTTATGGAGGAGCAGATAGAGCCGATGGGGTGGGCGGGGTGGGTTCAGGGATTGTCCTCTGTATTCAATGCGATCGCGCCTTGGGTCGACTTTGTCCCCCAGTTGTGCCCGCTGACCATTCACAAAGACCTGACCGCTGCGAATGAGTATTTCCGCATGGCGTCGCGAGGCCACTCCCCAATGGGCAAGGACTTTTTGTAATCGCTCAGTCGTCATAGGGGCTATAGTTGCTTTCCAGGATGTGGTGGCACTTTTGAGGGAAATCTCTATGGCAGACGGTTGCCCGGTAGTTGCCAATCCCGCAGCAAACTTGATAGAAAAGAACTGTTTAATCCTTACCTATTTTTTATTATCTGCCGTGAGGAGTTCTATGAAATCTCTTTACAAACTTGCCGCCTTAGGCTTAATTTTAGTTGGTTTTTCTGCGACACTGGTTGCCTGTGGGGGTGGCGGTGGCACGACCGATAACCAAACACCCACGCCATCTCCAAGTCCGCAAACCCCAGGGCAGTAGTTCCCTCTCATCCCTAGTAGCATATTGACAACACCAACTGGGGGTAGCCGTAGGGGCTGCCCCTTTATTTTGCACGAGATGCAGTCAGCAACTCCCCTATCCGAGGGAGCTTTCCAGTTGATACTGCTCCCAAAGGGATTGATACAGTCCCTCGGTTGCCACTAGTTCGTTGTGGGTACCCTGTTGAACAATGCGCCCTTTATCCATCACCAGAATGCGATCGCAGGTTGCCGCTGCCGACAATTGATGGGAAATAAAGAGCACTGTGCGTGTGTGCTGTTGCTGCCGCAGCGCTTGCAAAATTTGGCTAGCGGTTTGGTTATCAACGCTGGCTAGGGCATCATCGAGGACTAAAATCGGCGCATCTACCAGTAGGGCACGGGCTAGGGCCGTTCGTTGTCGCTGTCCCCCAGAGAGGGTAATGCCCCGCTCACCCACAAGGGTGTCGTACTGCTTGGGAAAGTTGAGAATTTCCTTGTGAATTTGGGCTTGGCTGGCGGCAGCAATCACCTTTAGCTCTGTGGCATCGGGTTCGCCGTAGCGAATGTTGTTTTTAATCGTGGTGCTAAAGAGAAAGCTTTCTTGGGGGACGTAGGCGATCGCCCCCCGCAGATCGGCAAGGCACAGCCGCGTAATGTCAATGCCATCAAGGAAAATCTGATTAGGGGCAATCTCCAATAGTCGAAGCAGGGCATTGGCCAAGGTGGATTTGCCACAGCCAATGGGGCCGACGATCGCCACCATTTCCCCCGCTTGAATTTCAAAACTAAGGTGATTGAGGGCAGGGGTGCTGCAATTGGGGTAGGTAAAGGTCAAGTCCTGACAACGCAGGTGTCCCTGAACGCGATCGCGGGAGAGGGCAAGGGCATCCGGGGCATCGGCAATGCGCGGTTCGACACTGAAAATCGCTTCAATACGGTCAATGCTCACTTCACCCCGTTGGTAGGTGGTAATCGTAAATCCCAATAATGCCGTCGGGAAAATCAACCGCTCAATGTACAGCAGCAGGGCAATAAAATCCCCCACCTGAATCGTATTGGCTGCAATCATGCGGCTGCCAAACCACAACAAAATCAGCAAACTAAAGCTGACCATCCCCCCCAAGAGGGGGAAGAGAATGTTGCGGGTTTTGGCCAGTACCAAGTTATTGCGGAGTAAGTCTTGATTTAACTGGTCAAATTGGCGTTGTTCATTGGCTTCTTGGCCATAGATTTTGATTAGGGCGATGCCACTCATGTCCTCTTGAATGAGATCGCTAAGTTCCGAGAGGCTTTGTTGCACATCGAGTTGCTCTGCGCGCAGGCGGTCGCTAAAGGTTTGAACAATAAAAAGAACGGCTGGATAGACGGCGATCGCCCCCAAGCTCAACCCCGGATGAATTGCCAGCATCACGGGCAGCGTCATACCGTAGGCAAACACGGTGTTCGCCGCACTCAAAAGGGCAAAGCCCACTAGCCGCCGAATATTATCCACATCGCTGGTGGCACGGCTAATCAGGTCTCCAGGGGTATTCTCCGCAAAGTAACTGGGTTCTAAACGCAGGAGATGTTCAAAGAGCCGTTGCTTGAGGTCAAATTCCACCAACCGCCCGGCGCCAAAGATCCACAGGCGCGAGGCCATGCGAATCAGCCACATTAGGGAGGCCAAGCCAATCAACAGCAGGGCATAGAACACCACTCGCTGAAAGTCAAACTTAGCCTGCAATTCATCAACGGCAGTGCCAATCAGCAGCGGCAAATAAGTTCCTAGGAGGTTGACAATGAAAAGCGCTGCAATGCCTCCCCAAATTTTTGTTTGGTGAGGACGCAGATAGGCCAGCAGACGACGAAAACGGCCAGAGCGGTTCGCTTTAGGAAGAGTCACCATATCCTCAACCTAACAGATATTGCCCCCCTAGGGGATAGCACTTTCGAGAAACTGGTTGAGGTCTTCCACCAAGTGCTTTAGCTCTGCTTCAGTGGTTAAGCGAATACGGTCATCGCGCACTGTCAAGAGAACTTTAGCGGCGTAGGGATTTGGCCAAATATTGGGATTACAAAAGACTTCGAGAAAGACTTCGCCCACGTGCTGATATTCCATGGTGGCTTGGGGAGGTAGGGGGGTACCACTAGCCTTGGCATGGGCGATCGCCCGCATCCGTTCCATTAGGGCTTGAATCTCTTGCCGTAGGGTCTTTGCAGCTTCTGGAGAAAAGCAAAAACTCACCGAGCCTTCGACCAAGTTCACCCGCATTCGCTGTTCACTCATTGGCTCTGTCTGAAGACAACTGTTGTCATTATAGAAGTCGGCTCACCAATGAACAGATTGGCTATCCTTTTGGGGGGCATCTACGCTATGCTCCACCAGATATTCATAGCGCAGCAGTTCGAAACTCCGCTCACCATAGCGATCGCTAATGTGTTCACAGCAACACTGAATGGCAAATTCATCTAGTTCCTCGGACGTGACGCCGTACAAGTCCTCAAACACCTCTGGGGTGACGCGGCAAAAGCGGGGGCGATTCTCATAAATACGACAGCGGCGGCTGAGGGGGTCAAAGTGAATACACCAGCCATCAGCGCCAATGAGGGATTGGTAGAGGGCAAATTCCTCCACATTGAGAATGGTGGGCACCTCTGAGCGATCGCTCAACTCAAGGTAACAGCAGGCACCACACCCCTGCATACACTGCCATTTTTTCATGCTTTCAGGATAATGCAACGGTTTCTGTGGGCATCGGTGCCTCGGCGGGGACTTCCTCCAGCCAAATTTGATCACTGCGGGGATCAACACGACTCACCCGCACCAGCACACACTCTCCTAAATTAGCCTGCCGTTGAAAGCGCATTGCCAGTTCTACCCCCAAATCCTCCAGTAGAACCAGCCCCAGCCCCTCTTCAGGACGCAACCAACGCAGTAAGATGCCCCGCCACGCCTCTTCGCGATGCCGCCGCAGGTACTCCAAGCACCAATAGCGGTTGGTCTGCCGCTCCACAAGAGAGGCCTCCTGAACTGAAGACACCAACCCCAATAAAATTTCATTCAGTTGCTCGGGTGTTAGGGGGGGGGGTTCCCCGCGCAGGTGGGCTTTAATCTGACGGTGCGCCAGCAAATCCGTGTAGCGACGAATGGGGGAAGTCACTTGGCAGTAGGCATCAAGGCCCAGGCTGGCATGGGGATTGGGTTGGGTACTCATTTCACTGCGGGGCATACAGCGACGAATGGCACAGTCGCGCACCATTCCAGCGGGCAGTTGTAGCAATTCCTCCTCTGAGGGCAGTTCTGGCGGTGATTGACTGCGAAAGGGCAGCGGGATGCCCTCACGGGCCCCAAAATGGGCGGCTACTTCACCAGCAAGAATCATCATTTCTGCCACCAGTTGGCGGGCGGGGGAGTCATGGAGGGGCGAGATTTCCACCTCTTCACCAGCCACTTTAATGTTCGGTTCAGGAATATTAATGCGAATCGCTCCCCGTTGTTGTCGCCACTCACTACGCCGCTGTCCCCATTGGGCGATCGCCAGCAGATCGGCTTCGCCGGTTACCCCCTGCTCCAAAATCATGTCCACATCGTCATAGCTAAGGCGATAGGTGGGGCGAATCCAACTGGGGCAAATTTCGTACTCCCGCACTTCGCCGTTGTCGGCTAAAAGAATGCCAAAACTCAGCGCACAGCAGGTTTGTCCCGCCACCAAACTCATCGGCCCTGTGGCCAACTCCGTGGGAAACATGGGAATCATCCCCGTCGGTAGATAGACCGTTGTGGCGCGGCGGCGAGCCTCCTGATCCAAGACATCATCGACCATCACCCAGCGGGTGGGATCGGCAATGTGAATCCACAGCTTTTGGCGATCGCCCACGACTTCGAGGCTGAGGCCATCGTCAATTTCTTGGGTACTTTCGTCGTCAATGGTATAGACCTTGAGATGGGTGAGATCGCGGCGCAGGGGAGCGTCAATATCTGTGGGGGGTGAGGTGAGGCGTTCATGGGCCACAGCAAGTACCTTGGCAGAGAATTCAACGTCAATTTGACTACGGCGCAGGAACAGATTTTCGTGCTCTGACCAGAGGCCGAGATCCACCAACAGTTGGAAGGCGCCCAAGGGTTGGGTGGGACGCTTCAATTCACTGAGAAGGTCAATGGCTGCTTGGTGTTGGCCACTGGGTTCAATGGCTATAGCATAACGTTCTAACTGCTCAAGGCGCTTGCGATCGCTGGCGGACCACGTCACCGTTTCCCCCTTCAGGGCTTGGGTCAAATGTTCACGGAAGTTGACTTCCTCCGCCAAGCGTTGAGCTTCCCGCTCGCTTTGATGTTTCAGTTCTGCCACTTGGGCAGCCGGTCGAGGCTCGTAGGTTTCTCCCTTGAGCTTGAAATAGAAGCGATCCTCACTAAGGAGATAGTAGGCAGCATAGCAGGCCACCGCCGATCGCTCCGAAAAAAGCAGCTCCGCTAGATCCGCTGGCGTAATGGCGCGGTTTTCCTCGCGGATAATTTCCCAAGCCACTTCTAAACTGTCGGCATCCAAGAGCGGCTGCACCTGCTGCCAAAATGTGGGAATCTCTTGGGGACGAAACCGCTCCTCCGGCACCGTAAAGGTCAATTGGCGCGGATGAATGGTGTGGGCTTGCAAATGCTGATCAATGGCAATCCAATGCTTTTTACCTTCGGGGCGATCGATCACCGCCAAGCGACGCTGGTTATTGACCCGAAATTCAATGAGGGTGCCTTTCTCCACGGCTGCCGTACTGTACCATAGCCTGATAATTATAAAGTTTATTGCCTCTGACTGAGCAGCAGGGGATAACCACAGTAGCGTTCCAACAGGACAAGGGCGACAATGTCATCAATGGGTCGAGGGGGCAGACGCAACCCCTTGGGAATCAGCCGCTGCCAACCTTGGGGCGGAAAGAGCTGCCAATAGCGATCGCGGGCGTCTAGGGTGCTATTGCGCTCATCCACTGGAATAATTTCTACAGCCAAAGCCGCTTGGAGTTGCTGCTGCCACTGGCGAGAGGTGGTTTGATTGCCCATAATCACCTGTTCAAATGGGTAGGCTTGATGCCACTCCTGGACACGGGCGATCGCGCGATCGCTGGCCACCACTTCATAGCGCACCACTTCTTGACCAAGGGCAAGGGCTAAACCACACTTGTCCCGACCTGGATCAAACCCCAACAAATACTTAGTGCGACCCATTTTTGTCGTTTGCTAGAGTGGAGAGGTTATCGAATTGGGAGCGATCGCCCTGTGAGCCTACCCGCTGCGACCATCCGTCGTCTGTTGAATGTACCGCAAGTTGCCGCCATTTGGGTTGGTGGCGGCCGCAGTCTGGACAGCGAGAACGACAAGGTCTTTTGTGCTGCTTGGCTCGATCCCAAGGATCAGGGGGTACGCAGCATGGAGGTTGGTCAGTTTCCACCCACCCCAGAGCAACTGATGCGGCTGTTGGTGCGGGCGATCGAATATCCCCGCCATCCCCAAGCTCCGCCCTGCCGTCCCCACACCATCATCGTTGATGACCGCGAGTTGCAATTTTTTCTGCGCGGCGTGGTTGCTCCCCTCGATATTCAGGTGGAGTATCAAGCCCACATTCCCCTGCTGGATGAATTTTTTGAATTCATTGCGGCGGAAATAACCAGTGATGATGAGGATGTTGAAGTGCTCCCCCCTGAATATGTTTCTCTCTGCAAACAGAAAATTAGGGAATTTGCTCAACTGGACATCTGGCAGCGCCTAGACAGTGTTCCCCCCCTTAAACTCCACTGCAACGCTTGGGACTCCCCTACCCTCTTTGCGGTACTGGTGAACCCCCAAGGAGCCAACCGTGACTTTGGTCTGATGCTCTACCGCGGAGAGGAGGCACTACGCAACTTTTGGCAGCAGATTGATCACGAGTATCCCTACATTGACGAAGACGATGATGAACGCTTAGAGGAAACGGTTCTACGCAATGATTGTCTCTTCTTGAACTTTTCCAAGGTTGACGAAGAGGATTTAGGCAACGATCTCTCTTTCGTTCTCAAGGGGCATCTTTACGCCATTGAACCGGGTGTGATCCATCCTTTGGAGGGAATACGACCCTTTTACGCCCCTGAAGAAGCGGAAACGGTCTATGTGGCGATCGCGGCTCTGATCAAATTCTGGAAAAAGACCAAGAAACAGTTTGAGAAGGAAGAGTGCCCTGAATTAGACCTGAGGTTCAAGATTCCTTCACCGCGCCATTCTGCCCTTAGTTATCAGGTCCAAGTGGCAACAGTGCCAGAGATGATGGCAGAAATCAATGGTGACTTGCAGGAGAGCCAATCACAGCACCAGATTCCCATTGATACGGAAGCGATTCCTGGGGAGGCCTATATCCTCTTTAAGTTGTTTCCTCCTAAAGAGCTACAGGAATTACAAGCAGCCATCTCTTACCATCAACGCGGGGAGATTCCCGAGGCGATTGAGGGCTACCCCGTGTTGACGATTCAAACCAAAAAAGCCGCAGCGGAGGCGTGCGCCGCCAAAATTGCCGAGGAGGGCGGCATTCACCATCTGACGGTCTTTCCCCTCTCAGGCCCCGAGCAAATAGTCATGCTCCTTGCCCAAACCAATGCCAATCATCTGTGGCTTTTGGATACCTTTGACCCCGAAAGTGGTCCGCTGCTCCTCGATTGGCTCAAGGAGGTCAATGCACTTGAGGGCGCCTGTGGCCTTGCTGTGGCCTATGGAATGACGGGCAAGACGCGGCTGCAGCCAACCCTCAAGCAAATCGTGGGACTCTTTGAAACGTTCCTTGTGTTTAGTTTCGTGGACACCCAACGTCCACCAACCCCTCAGCCCATTGAGATTTCTAAACGCTAGAGAACTGTGAACTCTCTACGGATTCTACTGCTTCAGGCACGGGGCGATCGCACCACCCAGCAGGAGGAATTGGCGGAATTTATCCGCCTGAGCGGTTTGGCCGCGGAGCAATTTACGGTGCTCAATGGCTTTGAGTGTGCTGACTTTACCCCCGACTGTATTCAAGGCTTTGATGCACTTTTTATCGGTGGCTCCAGTGATGCCACAGTGCTCAAGCCAGAAATCTATCGCTTTGTACCGCCCGCAATGGACTTAATTTTGGCCTGTATTGAGCAGGAGATTCCCGTGTTGGCCTCCTGCTTTGGCTTTCAATTGGCAGTGCAGGCCTTAGGGGGGCAGGTGATTGTGGATCGCGAGGCTATGGAAATGGGCACCTACCCTTTGTATCTCACCCCAGCGGGGGTTGCGGATCCATTGTTTGCTGGCTTTCCCAATCCCTTTTTGGCCATTTCCGGACATCAGGAGCGCGCCTTGACCCTCCCAACGGGAGCGACCTTACTAGCCTACAGTGAGTTGTGTCCCTACCATGCCTTTCGGTTGGCGGGCAAGCCCTTCTATGGCTTTCAGTTTCATCCCGAGGTGGACGATCGCGACCTGATTGCCCGCATTAGCCGTTATTGCGATCGCTATCAATTGGGCACTGCCGAACTGGAAAAACTCAAGCAAACAGCCCGTCCCACCCCCTACGCTAATCAGTTGATCCGCCGCTTTGTTGAGGTAGTGCTGAGCCACTCTGCCAATTGTGTTTGAATCTCTGCGAGTTGCTCCTCTAGGGTAGTGGCTTGCAGCCAATGAATCCCCGGTTCTGCCCGAAACCATGTCCGCTGTCGTTTGGCAAACTGCTGTGTGTGCTGCACTGTGAGGGCAATGGCCTCCGTGAGTGTGACCTCTCCCCGCAGATATTGGCGCATTTCCCGATAGCCCAGCGTGTCTAATAGGGGCAGTTCATCACCGTACTGCGCTTGCAGTTGCCGAATTTCATCGAGCCATCCCATGGCTAGCATCTGGTCAGTGCGTTCTTCAATCCGTGCCCGCTGTTGCTGACGATCGCCCCCCGCCAGGGCAAAGTACCAAATCGGGTAGGGAGGCGGTTCACGCCGCTGCTGCTGGCTGAGGGGTACCCCCGTTACGTAATAGACTTCTAAGGCACGCAGGGTACGCACTTGATCGTGGGCATGGATGCGTTGCGCCGCCACAGGATCCACCTGCTGAAGCCATTGATAGCATTCCTGCTGACCCAGCGCCATCAACTGTGCCCGTAGATGCGGTTGCGGTGGGACTTGGGGCATCGTTAGCCCTTGGGTAATACTGCGGATGTACAATCCTGTTCCCCCCACCAAAAGAGGCGTGATTCCTTGGGCGTGGTAGTAGGCAATCAGGGCTTGGGCTTTGGCTTGGTAAATCGCTAGGGTCAAAGTATCGCGGGGGTCACAAATATCAATGAGGTGGTGAGGCACCTGCTGTTGCTGGGCTGGGGTGGGCTTGGCGGTGCCAATATCAAAGCCTCGATAGACTTGGCGGGAGTCCGCACTCAAAATCACGCTATTCAACTGCTGGGCAAGGGCGATCGCCAGCGCCGTTTTGCCTGTGGCCGTGGCCCCCCCAATAACAATTAGTCCTGCATCCCCCACTCAAATACAGCCTGAAAATTTCCTAGAATCGCCTATAACCCCTATGTGCTAAGATTTAGGTCAGATTTAACATTTAGGCAAGTAAAGACGCATTTGCCTCGATTCTATAGCAATTAGGGAGTTGCCATGACCGCCGAGTATTCCTCTGCCCAGTTGCGGGTGCTCAAAGGCCTTGAACCCGTGCGGACACGACCGGGGATGTACATCGGCAGCACCGGCCCCAAGGGACTCCACCACTTGGTCTATGAAGTCGTGGACAACTCCGTTGATGAAGCCTTAGCAGGATACTGCTCCACCATTTTAGTCCAGATTAATGCCGATGGCTCCGTCACTGTCACCGACAATGGGCGCGGTATTCCGACGGATATTCACCCCGATACAGGCGTCTCTGGGGTTGAGACGGTGATGACGGTGCTTCACGCAGGGGGCAAATTTGGCGATGGCGGCTACAAAGTCTCAGGGGGGTTGCACGGGGTTGGTGTCTCTGTGGTCAACGCCCTCTCGGAATGGTTAGCAGTGACGGTGTGGCGCAATGGTTTTGTCCATCATCAGCGCTATGAACGGGGGGTTCCCATGACTCCCCTCGAAAAGACCCCCGATAGTGAGAAACGGCAGGGTACGTCAGTGACCTTCTTTCCCGATCGCCAGATTTTCACAGAAACGATTGAATTTGACGCCAAAGTGCTGATGACACGGCTGCGGGAACTGGCCTACCTCAATGCTGGCGTCCGCATTGATTTCCAAGATTTGCGCGTTACGCCTCCCCTGAGTGAAACCTACTGCTATGAAGGCGGCATCCGTGAATATGTCCGCTACATGGTGCAGGAAAAGGAACCCCTTCACCCAGAGATCATCTACATTCAAGGGGAAAAAAACGACGTGCAGGTGGAAGCAGCCCTACAGTGGTGTGCCGATGCCTACAGTGAAAACCTGCTAGGCTTTGCCAATAATATCCGCACCATTGATGGCGGTACCCACATGGAGGGGCTAAAGGCAGTCCTGACGCGGACCCTCAATGCCCTTGGCCGCAAGCGCAACAAACTCAAAGACAACGATGCCAACCTTGCCGGCGAAAACATTCGTGAAGGTCTGACAGCGATCATTTCCGTCAAGGTCCCCAACCCTGAATTTGAAGGGCAAACCAAAACAAAGCTGGGCAATACAGAAGTACGCGGCATTGTGGATGCCATTGTGGGCGAAGCCCTAACCGAATACCTGGACTTTCATCCAACGGTGACTGACGCCATTCTAGAAAAAGCGATCCAAGCCTTTAATGCGGCTGAAGCGGCACGGCGGGCACGGGAAATGGTGCGCCGCAAGTCGGTGCTGGAGTCTTCAACACTGCCAGGGAAATTAGCGGATTGCAGTTCCCGAGATCCGGCTGTCTCCGAGATCTTCATTGTTGAGGGGGATTCTGCGGGGGGGAGTGCCAAACAGGGGCGCGATCGCCGTTTTCAAGCAATTTTGCCACTGCGGGGGAAGATTCTCAACATTGAGAAAACTGACGACGCCAAAATCTATAAAAATAATGAGGTGCAGTCCTTAATTACTGCCTTGGGGTTAGGCGTGAAGGGCGAGGAATTTGATCCTACCAAGCTGCGCTATCACAAAGTCATTCTCATGACGGACGCGGACGTGGATGGTTCCCATATTCGCACGCTGTTGCTAACCTTTTTCTATCGCTATCAGCAGGAATTAATCAACCAAGGCTTTGTGTATATTGCCTGCCCTCCCCTGTATAAAGTGGAACGGGGGCGACAGCACTTCTATTGCTATAGCGATCGCGAGCTACAACAGCAGATTGCCTCCTTCGCGGAAAATGCTAACTACACAATCCAGCGCTTTAAGGGTCTTGGGGAAATGATGCCTGAGCAGTTGTGGGAAACGACGATGAACCCAGAGACGCGGATTCTCAAACGAGTAGAAATTGAAGATGCCGCTGAGGCCGATCGCATTTTTACGATCCTCATGGGCGATCGCGTGGCACCTCGTCGCGAATTTATCGAGACCTATGGCCCACAGTTGGCGCTAGAAAACCTCGATATCTAACACCAGTCCCTAGAGTAAATGTGCTATAGTGGCTTTAGTTTGGCTGCGGCGTTGGTGACTGCCAATATTGTTTTGTGATCTACAATTGCAAAACATTTGGGAATCAACACTGTGGGCGGCAGTAAACTGGTCTTTGAGCCAGAAACTTCTAAGTCTGCGGTTAGCATTCCCCCCTAGTCTTTACTAGGTCATAAACTGAGGTAAAACGGCGTCGCGGTTAGACTTTTCCGAACCATGAGCCATCGCTACATTCTCCTGTACAAGCCCTATCGGGTGCTTTGTCAATTTCAAGATCAAGAGGGGCGATCGACCCTCAAGGATTACGTTCCTATTCCCGATGTTTATCCCGCTGGCCGCCTAGACTACGACAGCGAGGGGCTGGTTCTCCTCACCAATGATGGCTGGTTGCAACACCGCTTGACGGATCCCCGCTATGGCCATCCGCGCACCTACTGGGTACAGGTGGAAGGTGAACCTGATACAGCAGCCCTGACTCAATTGGCAGCGGGGGTAATCATCCAAGGCTATCGCACCCGACCGGCTCGTGTAGAGGTACTGAAGCAAGACCCCCCTTTGCCGCCAAGGGATCCCCCGATTCGCTATCGCCGCCATATCCCTACCCAGTGGCTGAGCTTGACGCTATGGGAAGGTCGCAATCGCCAAGTCCGCCGCATGACGGCTGCGGTAGGATTTCCCACACTACGCTTGGTACGGGCGGCGATCGCCCACCTGCAGTTGGGTGACCTTGCCCCCGGCCAGTGGCGGGAACTCTGTGCCCAAGAGCAACAAGTTCTTTGGCAGCTTTGTGGTCGGCGACCTGCTCAACGTGCTTAGCATTCTTTAACAATCTTGAGGGACTATACTAAGATAGACGAGGTAACACCCCCTGTT
Source organism: Thermosynechococcus sp. M98_K2018_005 (assembly GCF_015295825.1). Lineage (GTDB taxonomy): Bacteria > Cyanobacteriota > Cyanobacteriia > Thermosynechococcales > Thermosynechococcaceae > Thermosynechococcus. The sequence continues at coordinate 15,049 of NZ_DVEH01000039.1, read as the reverse complement.
TTTGATAGCCCTACATTGATTGATGAGGTCGTCCCATGGGACAACCATTTCTCAGTAAAATTGGTCGTCCGTGGTTAATTGGGGGAGCGATCGCCATCGCCTTGGGAAGTTTTGCACTGAGTCTTAGCTACTGGCAGCAACAACACCGCGCCAATGAAGAGCGAGCCATTCAAGCTGCCCTGGCCAATCCAGTGAGCGATCGCATTACGGCTTTGGGTCGCTTGGAACCCGAAGGGGAAGTGGTGGCCGTCAGTGCTCCCTCAATGACCGAGCGGTTGGGGCAGCTCCTAGTGCGCGAGGGCGATCGCGTGGTTGCCGGTCAGCCCCTTGCCTATTTAGATACCTATCCGGAGCGCAAAGCCGAACGCGATTTGGCTGCCAGTCAATGGCAGGAAGCCCGCCTACGCTATGAGGCCGAAACCCGCTTAGCCCTTGCTCAAATTGCCGAAGCTGAACGCCGTCGCGATCGCGCCAATGAACCGGCGATTGCCGCCATTCAAGCCCAGCAGGCCACAATTCAGCGCATCCAAGCGGAACTCGAGACCGCCCACCGGGAATATCAGCGCTTTGCCCAGCTCTTTGCCGATGGGGCAGTGTCGCAACAGGATCTTGACGATCGCACTGTCCGCGTCCGGAGCTTACAGGAAGAACTACGCAACGCCCAAGCCAACCTCGTTCGCCTACAGGAAGAGCGCCGCACAGAATTAGCCACCGCGAATGCTCAAGTGGAGGCCGCCCAAGCCAATCTGGGACGGGTGCAAACCCAAGTGCAACTCCTCTCAGCAGAGCGCAATCTACAACTGGCGGAAGCCCGTCTTGAACGCACTATCATTCGTGCCCCCCGCAATGGTCGGGTGCTGCGGATTCACACCAGAGCCGGCGAAACGATCAATGAACGGGGGATTCTTGAATTGGGGAATACCGACCAAATGTATGCCGTTGCTGAGGTCTATGAGACCGATGTGCCTCGGGTTCGTGTCGGTCAGCCCGCTGAAATTCGCAGCAGTGCCCTCAATGCGCCGATTAGTGGCCGCGTCGCTCAAGTGGGGTTGTTGGTGGCCAAGAATGACGTGACTGATACGGATCCAGCCGCCAAAACCGATGCGCGGGTTGTGGAAGTCAAAATTCGCTTAGATAACAGTGAGCCAGTGGCGGGTCTGACGAATATGCAGGTAGAAGTGGCGATTGATCCCCGCTGAGGTGCACGGATGATTTTTGCGATTCCCTTAGCTTGGTTGCAACTCATTCGGGAACGGATTCGCCTCCTGGTGGCGATCGCTGGCATTGCCTTTGCCGTGGTGCTAATGCTCATGCAGTTTGGCTTTCGGGATGCCCTTTTTAAGGCGGCAGTGCGCTTCCACGAGAGCCTAAACACCGATATTGTTCTCATTAGTCCCCAATCCACGGCACTCATTGCCATGCGCAGCTTCCCCCGACGGCGACTCTACCAAGCAGCGGGTTTTGAAGGGGTGGAGTCCGTCTCTCCCCTCTACCTCAGTTTTGGTCTGTGGCGCAATCCCATTAACAAAAGTACCCGCCAACTAATGGTGATTGGCGTGGATCCGATGGCGGTATCTATTTCCGTATCCGATACCCCCCACTGGCAGGATGCCATTAAGCTAGCGGATCATGTCCTTTTTGATGCTCAATCCCGCGCTGAGTTTGGCCCAATTCCAGAGCTATACCGCCAAGGGGAGGAGGTCACGACCGAGGTCTCTGGCCGCAAAATCACCGTAGCAGGCCTATTTCGCATGGGCGCTAACTTTGGCGCCGATGGCAATTTACTCACGAGTGACTTGAACTTTTTGCGTCTCTTTCCCGAACGGAATCCCGGGCTGATTGATGTGGGTTTAGTACGGGTGCAGCCGGGGGTGAATACCAAGGCACTGGCACGGCGGATGAAGGCTGCCCTAGGGAATGATGTCCTAGTCATGACCCGTGAGGAGTTTGCTGAGTTTGAACGCAGCTACTGGGAAAAGAGTACCTCCATTGGCTTTATTTTCTCCCTCGGCGCCTTGATGGGCTTTATTGTTGGCTCTGTGATTGTTTATCAAATTCTCTACACCGATGTCACGGATCACTTGGCAGAGTATGCCACCCTCAAAGCGATGGGCTATCGCGACGTATTCTTCTATGGTGTGGTGATGCAGGAATCGTTAATTCTTTCCTGTATGGGCTATATTCCGGGGTTCATTGTTTCGTTTCTACTGTATATCCTCATTGCCAATGCCACATCGCTGCCAGTTTGGATGACGGTGGAGCGGGCCAGTTTGGTTTTTACACTCACGGTGCTTATGTGTACTCTCTCAGGGGCGATCACCCTGCGGCGGATTCAACAAGCCGATCCTGCGGATATTTTCTAGGATGGTGTTATGGAGCCGGTGATCCAGATTCAAGGCCTCAATCACTACTTTGGTCAGGGGCAACTGCGTAAGCAAATTCTCTTTGATCTCTGCGCTCGCATTGAGGCGGGTGAAATTGTGATCATGACGGGGCCTTCGGGGTCAGGGAAAACCACACTGTTAACCTTGATTGGTGCTTTGCGATCGGCACAAGAGGGCAGTCTGCGGGTGCTGGGTCAGGAGCTACGCAACGCCACAAAAGAGCAGCAGATTCAAATTCGGCGGCAAACGGGCTATATCTTCCAAGGGCACAATCTGCTCCATGCCTTGACAGCTCGCCAAAATGTGCAGATGGCACTGGATCTGCAACCCCACCTCAGTCGACAGGAAGTCCGAGAACGAGTGGAAGCAATGCTCTGTGCCGTTGGCCTTGGAGAGCGCCTTGACTACTATCCCCATGAACTCTCGGGGGGGCAAAAGCAACGGGTGGCGATCGCCCGCGCTCTCGTGGGACATCCCAAAATTGTTCTCGCAGATGAACCCACGGCTGCCCTCGATAAAAAATCTGGTCGCGATGTGGTGGAAATTATGCGTACCCTTGCCCGTGAACAGGGCTGCACGATTTTAATTGTGACCCACGATAACCGTATTCTCGATGTCGCCGATCGCATTATTCACATGGAAGATGGCCGCCTCTCAGAAACCACGATTGGCATTTCCGTCTAGCCTAGAATAAATCCGCTGATGATGTTTGTGGCTCGAACAGTACCCATTTTAGAGAGTGGCGATCGCCGCAGTCGCGAGGCCTTTGAGCGCCTGTATGCCCAATGTCCCCACATTAAACAGCGGAACTAATTAACGGAGTCGTGTACGCGGGTGAATTCCCACAGCCGTCCCCACCGTCTCATCATGGGCTGGCTAATGACCTTTGAAGCAGCAACGGCCAACGTCATGGTGCTCGACATGCCACACTCCGCTGAGATGCCCGAACAGTGGTGCAACCCGATGCCCTCCTGCGTCTTGTCAATGGCACCTCCCGTATCAGCGAGGAGGATTATCTTGAAGGGGCACCTGAACTCATTGTCGCAATTGCCAGTAGCAGTGCCGCCTACGATCCTCAAGCGCCCGATGACCACGGCATTTTTCGCAGTAGGCACTTCTTGGATTGTGGCTACCCTGGCCAGCCCTGAGAGATGGTCATTTAAACCTTGTTTTGGAAACCCTACACACAGGATTGAGAATAACCGTTGATTAAGTGTAAGAACTCTGTGCTATGGTCATAGGTAGCGGCTTGCAAGCGCGGCAGTGGCACTTGTCAATTCTTCTCGTTCCCAACAGCTTCATCTTGCCAGAGGTCTCCGGCGGCAACTTTTGCTGTAAGCGGAGTCTTTGGTGTGCTTGACAGGGCAACGCCTCTTCGTTTAAGATGCAAGATCCGCGTTTTAGCGATACCCTCTAGAGGATATACATGGCTAGTAATCAGATTTACACGCCACCCGCTTTTACCTTGCCAGACCTTGTCGAGATTCAGCGGGCCAGCTTCCGATGGTTTCTTGAAGAAGGACTCATTGAAGAGCTAGAGAGTTTTTCCCCAATTACTGATTATACTGGCAAAATTGAGTTGCACTTTTTGGCCAAGGACTACCGACTCAAGGAGCCAAAGTATAGCGTAGATGAGGCCAAGCGGCGGGATGCCACCTACTCAATGCAAATGTATGTCCCGACTCGCCTCATTAACAAAGAAAACGGCAATATCATTGACCAAGATGTGTTCATTGGCGATCTGCCCCTGATGACCGATCGCGGGACATTCATTATCAATGGTGCAGAGCGCGTCATTGTCAACCAGATTGTCCGCAGTCCCGGCGTTTACTACAAATCAGAAACCGACAAAAATGGTCGCCGTACCTACAATGCCAGCCTGATTCCCAACCGGGGCGCTTGGCTGAAATTTGAAACCGATAAAAACGATCTGCTGTGGGTACGCATTGACAAAACCCGTAAGCTCTCGGCGCACGTTCTCCTCAAAGCCTTAGGATTAACCGATAGCGAAATCCTAGAGCGGCTGCGCCACCCCGAGTACTACCAAAAAACCGTTGAAAAAGAAGGCAAATTCTCCGAGGAAGATGCCCTTATTGAACTGTACAAAAAACTGCGGCCAGGGGAGCCGCCCACGGTTTCAGGGGGACAACAGCTTCTGGAATCGCGCTTCTTTGATCCCAAACGCTACGACCTTGGCCGGGTGGGTCGCTACAAGCTCAACCGCAAGTTGCAATTGAATATTCCTGACTCAGTGCGCATCCTCACCCCAGAGGATATTCTTGCGGCCATTGATTATCTGATTAACCTAGAGTTTGATCTAGGAACGATTGATGACATTGACCACTTGGGCAACCGCCGCGTCCGTTCTGTTGGTGAATTGCTGCAAAACCAAGTGCGCGTTGGCCTCAATCGCCTAGAGCGCATTATTCGTGAGCGGATGACGGTGTCTGACACAGATTCTTTGACACCCACTTCGCTGGTGAATCCAAAGCCCTTGGTGGCGGCCATTAAGGAATTCTTTGGCTCTAGCCAGCTTTCCCAATTCATGGATCAGACCAACCCCCTCGCGGAACTCACCCACAAACGGCGCTTGAGTGCCCTAGGCCCCGGTGGTCTCACTCGGGAGCGGGCGGGCTTTGCGGTGCGGGATATTCACCCGAGTCACTATGGTCGCATTTGCCCCATTGAAACCCCTGAAGGCCCCAACGCTGGGTTGATTGGTTCCTTGGCGACCCATGCCCGCGTCAATGAATATGGCTTTATTGAGACGCCTTTCTATCCGGTGAAAGATGGTCGCGTCCTCAAGGATCAGCCTCCTGTTTACATGACCGCTGACGAAGAGGATGATAAGCGAGTGGCGCCGGGGGATGTGCCCACCGATGAAAACGGCTATATCCTTGGGGATGTAGTGCCTGTACGTTATCGTCAAGATTTCACCACCACCACCCCCGATCAGGTGGACTATGTAGCGGTTTCGCCAGTACAGATTATCTCTGTGGCCACATCGCTGATTCCCTTTTTGGAGCATGATGACGCCAACCGTGCCCTCATGGGATCCAACATGCAGCGGCAGGCAGTCCCCCTGTTGCGATCGCACCGTCCCTTAGTGGGTACCGGCTTAGAGGCTCAGGCAGCACGGGACTCTGGGATGGTAATTCTCAGCCAGACCAACGGCGTGGTCACCTATGTGGATGCCAATCAAATTCGCGTCAAAACCGATAACGGCCCTGAGATTACCTACACGCTGCAAAAGTATCAGCGCTCCAACCAAGATACCTGCTTGAATCAACGACCGATTGTCTTTGTCGGCGATCGCGTCCAAGCGGGGCAAGTGATTGCCGATGGCTCCGCCACTGAGGGGGGTGAACTTGCCCTTGGCCAAAACATCCTTGTCGCCTATATGCCTTGGGAGGGCTACAACTACGAAGACGCGATCCTGATCAGCGAACGGCTGGTGCAAGAGGATGTCTATACCTCCATCCACATTGAGAAGTACGAAATCGAGGCGCGACAAACTAAACTAGGTCCTGAGGAAATTACCCGCGAAGTGCCCAACGTCTCTGAAGATGCCCTGCGGCAGTTGGATGAAAACGGCATTATCCGCATTGGTGCCTTTGTAGAGGCGGGCGATATTCTTGTGGGTAAAGTCACCCCCAAAGGGGAATCGGATCAGCCCCCCGAAGAAAAACTCCTGCGGGCCATCTTTGGTGAAAAAGCGCGGGATGTGCGGGATAACTCCCTGCGGGTGCCCAATGGTGAAAAAGGTCGCGTTGTCGATGTGCGCGTCTTTACTCGTGAGCAGGGAGATGAGCTACCCCCTGGTGCCAATATGGTGGTGCGGGTCTATGTGGCACAGAAGCGCAAAATCCAAGTGGGGGATAAAATGGCTGGCCGCCACGGCAACAAGGGGATTATTTCGCGCATTCTCCCTGTAGAGGATATGCCCTTCCTGCCCGATGGTCGCCCCGTGGATATTGTCCTCAATCCCCTGGGGGTGCCCTCACGGATGAATGTGGGGCAAGTCTATGAGTGTTTGCTGGGCTGGGCTGGGGAGTGCCTGGGGCGTCGCTTCAAAATTACTCCCTTTGATGAAATGCACGGCAAGGAAAAATCCCGCGAAACCGTCCATGCCAAGCTGCAAGAGGCCAAAGAAGTCACGGGTCAAGATTGGGTCTTTAATCCTGAGGATCCGGGCAAAATGGTCGTCTATGATGGCCGCACTGGTGAACCCTTTGACCGACCAGTGACGGTGGGGATGGCCTATATGCTGAAGCTCGTGCACTTGGTGGACGATAAGATCCACGCCCGCTCCACAGGTCCCTACTCCTTGGTTACCCAACAGCCCCTCGGTGGTAAAGCCCAACAAGGGGGTCAGCGCTTCGGCGAAATGGAGGTGTGGGCATTGGAAGCCTATGGTGCCGCCTATATTCTCCAAGAGTTGCTGACGGTCAAGTCCGATGATATGCAAGGACGCAATGAAGCCCTCAATGCCATTGTTAAGGGGCAATCCATTCCACGACCGGGCACGCCAGAGTCCTTCAAGGTGCTGATGCGGGAGCTACAATCCCTGTGCTTGGATATTTCCGTGCGCAAGGCCAGTATTCCCAGCTTTGATGATGATGGCGAAATGAAACCTGACCCCGAGGTGGACTTGATGGTGGATGTCAGCCCTCGCCGTACACCGCCACGACCCACAATTGACTACAGTGCCCTAGACGACACGGACGACAAAGAAGGGGCAACGACATTCTAAACACTCAGAACTGAGTCAGCTTGTTTGGGGGCGATCGCCCCCTTGATCCATTCACCGTCAAAGGATTTGTGAGCTTATGCCCAGAATCGAGCAACGCTTTGATTATGTAAAAGTGTCTCTCGCGTCACCGGAGCGCATCATCCAATGGGGGCAGCGCACGCTACCCAACGGTCAAGTGGTGGGCGAGGTCACCAAACCAGAAACCATTAACTATCGCACGCTCAAGCCAGAGATGGACGGCCTCTTCTGCGAGCGGATCTTTGGGCCTGCTAAGGATTGGGAGTGCCACTGTGGTAAATACAAGCGGGTACGCCATCGTGGCATTGTCTGCGAACGTTGTGGCGTTGAAGTCACTGAATCGCGAGTGCGCCGCCATCGCATGGGCTATATTAAGTTAGCTGCCCCAGTTACGCATGTCTGGTATCTGAAGGGGATTCCCAGCTACATGGCGATCCTGCTGGATATGCCCCTGCGGGATGTAGAGCAAATTGTCTATTTCAACTCCTATGTAGTGCTAGATCCGGGCAATCACCCCGGTCTCAGCTACAAGCAGCTCCTGAGCGAAGATCAGTGGCAGGAAATCGAGGAAGAGATCTACAGCGAAGACTCAGAGCTAGAGGGCATTGAGGTGGGCATTGGGGCTGAAGCCATTCAACGCCTGCTTCGGGATTTAGATTTGCAAGCGGAGGCTGACCAACTGCGGCAGGAAATCCTCAACTCCAAGGGGCAAAAACGCGCCAAGCTGATCAAACGGCTGCGGGTGATCGATAACTTTATTGCCACTGGCTCCAAGCCGGAATGGATGGTCTTGACGGTGATTCCTGTGATTCCACCGGATCTGCGGCCAATGGTGCAGTTAGATGGCGGGCGTTTTGCTACCTCTGACCTCAATGACTTGTACCGCCGCGTCATTAACCGCAACAACCGCCTTGCCCGCCTGCAAGAGATTCTCGCCCCGGAGATTATTGTCCGCAATGAGAAGCGGATGCTGCAAGAGGCGGTGGATGCCCTGATTGATAATGGTCGTCGCGGTCGCACAGTGGTGGGCGCCAATAACCGTCCCCTGAAGTCTCTTTCCGACATTATTGAGGGCAAACAGGGTCGCTTCCGCCAAAACCTGCTGGGGAAACGGGTGGACTACTCCGGTCGTTCGGTGATTGTGGTGGGGCCAAAACTGCAAATGCACCAGTGCGGCCTGCCTCGGGAAATGGCTATTGAACTCTTCCAGCCCTTTGTGATTCACCGCCTGATTCGCCAACAAATTGTCAACAACATTAAGGCAGCGAAGCGGATGATCCAGCGCAATGACCCCCAAATTTGGGATGTGCTGGAGGAGGTGATTGAGGGTCACCCGGTGCTGCTCAACCGTGCGCCGACACTCCACCGTTTGGGGATTCAGGCCTTTGAGCCAATTCTAGTGGAGGGGCGTGCCATTCAACTACACCCCTTGGTGTGTCCTGCCTTCAACGCGGACTTTGACGGTGACCAGATGGCGGTGCACGTGCCTCTCTCGATTGAGGCTCAAGCGGAGGCGCGGATGCTGATGCTAGCCTCAAATAATATTCTGTCGCCGGCCACGGGCAAGCCGATTATTACCCCTAGCCAAGATATGGTTTTGGGCTGCTATTACTTGACGGCAGAAAATCCAAAGCTGCCGGATTATAGCGATCGCTACTATGCCAACTTGCAAGACGTGGTCATCGCCTACGAACAGGGACACTTGCCGCTCCATGCCTTTGTCTGGGTGCGCTACGACGGTGAGGTGGACGATGGCGACACTAGTGAACCCCAGATTACGACCTATGAAGATGGTTCTCGTTTGCTGGAGTATCCCCTGCGGCGGGTCAAGGAGGATGCCAACGGTCAACTGATTTCCCAATACATCCGCACCACCCCCGGTCGCATCATCTACAACCAAACGATTCAAGAAGCCCTAGCCAGTTAATTTGGGAGACCCCAACACCATGACTGAGAAAAAGCCTGTTTTCTTTAACCGCATCATTGACAAAAAAGGCTTGCGGAACCTGATTGCTTGGTCCTTTAGCAACTTTGGCACCGCCCGCACAGCGGAAATGGCCGACAAAGTCAAAGACCTTGGCTTTCGCTATGCCACCCGCGCCGGCGTCTCTATCAGTGTGGATGACCTGCTCGTGCCGCCGAAAAAACAGGAACTCCTCGAAGCGGCCGAAAAGGAAATTAAAACCGCTCAGGAGCGCTACTCGCGGGGTGAAATCACGGAGGTGGAACGCTTCCAGAAGGTGATTGACACTTGGAACACCACCAACGAAGAACTGAAAAATGAGGTGGTGCGGCACTTCCGCGATACCGATGTCCTCAACTCCGTGTACATGATGGCCTTCTCGGGGGCACGGGGGAATCTCTCGCAGGTGCGCCAGTTGGTGGGAATGCGGGGGTTGATGGCCAATCCCCAAGGGGAAATCATTGACCTGCCGATTAAAACCAACTTCCGCGAAGGGCTGACGGTGACGGAGTACATTATTTCCTCCTATGGTGCCCGCAAGGGGTTGGTGGATACAGCACTGCGGACGGCGGACTCCGGTTACCTGACCCGTCGCTTGGTGGATGTCTCCCAAGATGTGATTATCCGCGAAGAGGATTGTGAAACGGAGCGGGGCATTACGCTGCGCAGTATGACGGTGGGGGATAAGGTACTGGCGCTAGAGGATCGGCTTTTGGGTCGGGTGGTGCTCAATGATGTCTGCCATCCGGAAACGGGCGAAGTGCTGGTGGCCAAAAATCAAGCCATCTCTGCTGATCTAGCAAAGAAAATTGTCAATGCCGGTATCGAAGAAGTAGTGGTGCGATCGCCCCTCACTTGCGAGGCCACTGGCTCTGTGTGTCGTCTCTGCTACGGCTGGAGCCTTGCCCATGCCCAACTCGTGGATATGGGGGAAGCCGTAGGGATTATTGCTGCTCAATCCATTGGTGAACCCGGTACGCAGTTGACAATGCGCACGTTCCACACCGGCGGGGTGTTTACGGGGGAAGTGGCTCGCCAAGAACGTGCGCCCTTTGCCGGCACGGTGGAGTACGGCAAGAAATTACGGGTACGTCCCTACCGCACTCGTCATGGCGATGATGCCTTTATTGTCGAAACCGCTGGCAAGCTTGTGATCAAAGGTGGTCAGCAGAGCCAAGAATTTGACCTCTCCCAAGGGTCAATTGTGCTAGTGGCGGATGGTGAAACCGTTGAAGCGGGTCAATTGTTGGCGGAAGTGGCGCAGGCCTCTCGCAGTGTCCGCAAGTCCACGGAGAAAGTGACCAAGGATGTGGCCTCGGATTTGGCGGGTCAAGTGAAGTTCGTCAACCTCGAGGTAGAGGAGAAGCGCGATCGCCAAGGCACCACAACGCGCATTGCCCCCAAAGGTGGGTTGATTTGGGTACTGTCTGGGGAAGTCTATAACCTGCCTCCCGGTGCGGAGCCGGTTGTTAAAAATGGCGATTGCATTGAAGCCGGAGCCGTGCTTGCAGAAACCACGGTGAAAACCGAGCATGGCGGCGTCGTGCGTCTCCCTGAGCAACAGGACAGCAAAGGAGGTCGCGAGGTGGAAATTATTACTGCCTCGGTGATGCTTGATAAGGCCAAGGTGCTCAAAGAAACGCAGCAGGGACGCGAGCATTACATTATTGAAACCGCTACTGGTCAGCGCTTCTCCTTGAAGGCTGCCCCCGGTACAAAAGTCGCCAATGGTCAAGTGGTGGCTGAACTCATTGACGATCGCTACCACACTATCACTGGCGGTATTCTCAAGTACGCCGACATTGAAGTGGCCAAAAAAGGCAAAGCCAAGCAGGGCTATGAAGTCCTCAAGGGGGGGACGCTCCTGTGGATCCCCGAAGAAACCCATGAGGTCAACAAAGATATCTCACTGCTCATGGTGGAGGACAATCAATACGTCGAAGCGGGGACGGAGGTTGTCAAGGACATCTTCTGTCAAAACAGCGGTGTTGTCGAAGTCATCCAGAAAAACGACATCCTGCGGGAAATTATTATCAAGCCCGGCGAACTGCACCTTGTAGATGATCCGGAAGCCGCGCGGCTGAAGCATGGTACCTTAGCGCGTCCCGGTGAAGAGGTACTCCCCGGCCTTGTGGTCGAAACCCTCTCACAAGTGGACTATCTAGAGGACACCCCTGAAGGGCCAGCGATTCTGCTGCGACCCATCCAAGAATTTAGCGTGCCTGATGAGCCATCGGTACCCAGCCAAGACTCCAGCGATAGCTCAGGGCAGTCCATTCGCCTGCGAGCCGTACAGCGGTTGCCCTACAAGCACGATGAGCGAGTGAAATCCGTTGATGGTGTTGATCTGCTGCGGACGCAGTTAGTCCTTGAGATTGGCAGCGAAGCCCCCCAACTGGCTGCTGACATTGAAATTGTGACGGATGAGGTGGATGCAGAAGCCCAGCGCCTGCAACTGGTGATTCTGGAATCCTTGGTAATTCGCCGTGACATTGCTGCGGATCAAACCCAAGGCAGTACGTTTACTTCCCTTCTTGTCAAAGATGGCGATCACATTGGCCCCGGTGCCGTGATTGCCCGCACGGACATCAAAGCCAAGCAGGCGGGTCAAGTGCAGGGGATCTTGCGCAGTGGGGAAGCGGTTCGCCGCATTCTGGTCGTTACCGAGAGCGATTGCCTGCGGATCGAGACCAACGGGGCTAAACCTACGGTCAAAGTTGGCGATCTCGTGCGTCCCGGCGATGAACTTGCCAAGGGAGTGACTGCCCCAGAAACAGCAGCGGTAATGGCGGTGGCCGATGACCACATCATCCTGCGCTTAGCCCGTCCCTACCTTGTCTCGCCGGGGGCAGTGCTGCAAATTGAGGACGGTGACCTTGTGCAACGGGGGGATAACCTCGCCCTGCTGGTGTTTGAGCGGGCGAAAACGGGTGACATCATTCAGGGGTTACCTCGGATTGAAGAACTCCTTGAAGCTCGCCATCCCAAGGAAAAATGCGTGCTGGCTGTGCGCCCCGGCACCTGTCAAGTCACCTACAACAGTGATGACAGCGTAGATATCAAAGTCATTGAAGAGGATGGCACGATTCAGGAATACCCTGTCTTGCCGGGTCAAAACCCCTTGGTGGTGGATGGGCAAAAGGTTAATCTCGCTGACCCCCTCACCGATGGCCTTGTGGATCCCCACGACATCCTCTCGATTTACTTTGAGTACTACAAACCCCAAGGGTTACTCAAAGCTGCCCAAATTAGCTTTGAAAAGGTGCAGTCGTTTTTGGTCAACGAAGTGCAGTCGGTGTACCTGACCCAAGGCATTGAGATTTCTGACAAGCACATTGAGATCATTGTCCGCCAGATGACTTCAAAAGTGCGGATTGATGATGCCGGCGACACAATCGTTCTCTCTGGGGAACTCATGAGTCTGCGCCAAGCGGAGCAAGCCAACGAACCCATGGCACTCACCGGTGGTGCACCTGCCCAATATACCCCTGTCCTTTTAGGGATTACCAAGGCTTCGCTGAATACCGATAGCTTCATTTCAGCCGCCAGTTTCCAAGAGACGACGCGGGTACTCACAGAAGCGGCCATTGAAGGCAAGTCCGATTGGCTACGGGGACTCAAGGAAAACGTGATCATTGGCCGTCTCATCCCAGCGGGAACCGGCTTCAACAGCTATGAGGAAAGTAGCAACGGCAACGAGGAGTGGGAAGAAGGTGAGGAGTGTTTGGGACAAACCCACGTTATCAGCCCTGAACCTGAACCCCCCTCAATGATGGTCAATGTGACCGCTGACCTCGGTGAGGATGTCCTCATTGACGATGAAACGGCGCCCCACGTGATTGAAAAAATCACTGGACGGACTCGCGATTTTGAATTCGCCAGTAGTGATGATGAGGAAGATGACCTCACAGACGAGGACGATGACTATGGGGAGGAAGAGGAGGATGACGCCTTCTAACTAAAATTCCCTTGATTGCAGAAGGCTACGGTAGAGGTTAGCACCTAATCTAGGAATGTCCTGAGGACAAACTGTAGGTGCCCTTGCCGTAGCTTTTTTGGTCTCAGGTTACAGATCATGCCGAGCACCGCAGAACGTTTTGGCAGGGATGCAAGAAACCTGTGCCATCCTCTAAAATTGGCAGTGGAGGGGTCAGAGTAAACATTACGATTTCATGCCTGTTTCAGCGTATTCCAACCTCAGGGCTGATCAGTTTCGTCATCCCCGCGATCGCGAGGCCACCCAAGCCCTCCAACAACTAGCGGGGTTAGATATTCTCGTGCGATCGCTCCTAGGTTCGGTGGCGGAGCAGGCCTTTTACCTTGAAAATATTGGCAGTAGCCTGCGCCTGAGTGAACAGCAACTCCCAGACATTTACGGGCTTCATATCGAGGCTTGCCGTATTTTAGACCTAGAGCCACCCCAACTGTATTTGAAACAGCATCCTGTCCCCAATGCCTATACCTTTGCCATGCGGGGCAAGCAGCCCTTTGTTGTACTGCACTCCTCCCTTGTGGAACTGCTGACACCAAAGGAATTGCAGGCAGTGCTGGCGCACGAGTTGGGACATCTGAAGTGCGAGCATGGCGTGTATCTGACGATCGCCAACCTGCTGCTTTTTGCCACCAGTCAACTCTCCCCCTGGGGCTGGCTCTTGGCGCAAGGACTGCAAACCCAGTTGATGCATTGGCTGCGCTGTGCTGAACTGAGCTGCGATCGCGCGGCATTACTGGTGACCCAAGACCCGCGTATTGTGGCCTCGGTGCTCATGAAACTCTGTGGTGGCTCGCCGCAGTGGAGCGATCGCCTGAATCTCGACGCCTTTGTTGCCCAAGCCCGCGAATATGAGGCTGCTGATCGGGGTTGGTACAACCTTTTCAAGGAATTGCAAGCCAGTCAACTCACCCACCCTCTACCTGTTCTGCGGGCACGGGAAATTCTTGATTGGGCAGAAACTCAACAGTACGATCGCCTCGTCAAGCAATTACACCCTGTTCGTCAATAGCGATGGCCAAATCTATTCCCTATCAACCCCTTCTGCTGCGCCTGGCCCATGGGGCGGTGGCGATTTTGGCACTCCTCGCTCTCATCTCAGGGTTTTGGGTTTATAACACCTACGATGGCCGCTGGGGATCACTGCCCCTACCCAAGATTCCCGATATTCAAGGCCTCCACGGTACAATTGCCCTCCTCCTTTTATTGCTGTTTCCCTTCTTTGCGCTTTACTGCTTTCATTGGGGCGATCGCCGGCTGTTGCCTAAGAAATCCTGGGCGCAACTTTGCCAAGGGAATTGGCACGCTTGGCAACGGTTGGCAAATACCCTAATGCTGGTGGCCGTCACGTTTGCCCTCCTCACCGGACGGATGATGCAGGAGGAGTGGTTGCCCACAGGCGAGGTAAATCGAGGCTGGTACTTGGCTCATTTGGGGGCTTGGAGTGTGGTGCTCCTGAGTTTGCTGTCTCACTTGATTCTGGGGGCAAAGGCAGGGGGGCGGCCACTTTTGGTTTCAATGGTGAGTTTTGCAATCCGGCCAGAGGATCGGCGGGTCGAGAACTGGTGGCGTGGGGGTAGGCTCAAGCCTGCCAATCAAGTGTTGTTGGGTCTAGAAATTGTTATTTTGTTGGGAATTGTGGCTGCTTTTGTTTTGCCCGCTATCCTAACTGCTCGATAATGCCCCGCAGACGATCGTAGTCATCCTTGAGGAGTCGGTTCAGGTATTGGGCTGCCTGCACCAGCCACTGGCGATCGCGCTGGCGGAGTTGATACAGGGAACGCAGCGTTGCCGCCACCAAGGCATCGCCGGGACCATAGCGCAGGGTCAACAGTGTTCGCAAAAAGGTCAATGTGTCACTGAAGGCAATCACTTCCTCAGCGGGACAGCCATAGACCTGCTGGTGCATTTGGGGTGGGCGGGGGGGCAAATGGTGATAA